>AP018318.1:5522500-5850000 GCA_003990705.1 Nostoc sp. HK-01 | reverse complement strand
GTTCAAGGTCGGCGATCGCTACTCTATAATTTTCTAAGTCACGATAAATTAGTTGCGTCATTGGGTGCGAACCAACCACACCCAAGATATCTGCTTGATTACCTAAATGAGCAAAAGTTACAGCCGCATTTGTCGCTGGCCCTCCTGCTGCTACAGTATAGTCAGCAGCAACCATCTTCTGATTATTTTGAGGGGCAGAATCAGCAAGATAAATCAAATCTAAAGTGACTAAACCAACAAATAATCCCCGATACACCAGTAATTTTCGTTCTCCAGAACTAAAACGACAAAACCTAATTACGAATTACGAACTCCGAATTATATTCTCATGCAAACAGATCCACAACCAGGAACACTTTACGTTGTTGGCACACCCATTGGCAATCTAGAAGATATCACTTTTCGGGCGGTGCGAATTTTGCAGACAGTGGATTTGATTGCGGCGGAAGACACGCGTCATACTGGCAAACTGTTACAACATTTTCAAGTTAAAACACCCCAGTTAAGTTACCACGAACATAACCGCAATAGTCGCATTCCTGAAATATTAGAGCATTTAAGTAATGATAAAGCGATCGCTTTAGTTAGTGATGCAGGTATGCCGGGAATTTCTGATCCTGGTTATGAATTGATTAAAGCTTGTATTGATGCCGGAATCAACGTAGTACCAATTCCCGGTGCAAGTGCAGCAATCACAGCTTTGAGTGCTGCGGGATTACCCACTGATAAATTTACTTTTGAAGGTTTTTTACCGCCAAAAACCCAACAGCGACGGGAACATCTAGAAACTTTGCAAACAGAATCCCGTACTTTAATTTTCTACGAATCGCCCCATCGTTTACCCGAAACTTTGCAAGACTTAGCAGAAGTTTTTGGCAGCGATCGCCAAATTGTGATGGCACGGGAATTAACTAAATTATACGAAGAATTTTGGCGCGGCACAATCGCTTCGGCGATCGCCCACTACCAGCAACGGGAACCCCAAGGTGAATATACTTTAGTTGTGGCGGGAACTCCAATCACTCAACCATTATTAACCGAAGTAGAACTAAAAGCTGAATTACAACAGTTAATTAGTCAAGGAATATCGCGATCGCAAGCCAGCCGTCAACTAGCTAAATTTACCTCACTTTCCCGCCGCCAAGTCTATCAACTGGCGCTGTCTATCATCGTGAGTGCTGAGTAACTTTCAGATTTCTACCTAATCAACTGATTTTTTACGTATATTTACTTAAAAAACATAAAACCTAGATAAATTTTTACCATGTTCTCTAGTTTTTAATTAATAACTAAAATATAATCAACGTAAATTAACTTTATTTTGAGTCAATAAAATCAAACAGTTATGAGTAGGCTTTTAATCAAACTTATAGGCTTAATTTTATTATTTCTAGGTTTATATTTTTTCGGACAAAACATTATCTTTGTTAGCGGCTACTATTCATTTTTCTATCGGAGTTTACCTGCAACTGGTTCAGTTTTAGCAATTATGTCTGGGATTTTTGCCTTGATTTTCTTTCCTAGAGAAACGGGTAATTTTGGTTGGATATTGCTAGGTATTGGCATAGTGCTAGTTTTCTTAAGTGGAGGAGTAATTTTAAGACCAACTAGTTTATGGAGTTTTGCTGTTGCATTTACTGCAATGTCCCTTGGTTTTAAATTATTAAATCAGGGCAGAATTAACTTATAAAGGATGAAATAACTATTTTGTCAGAGTATTAATACATACATTTATTGATAATAATAGAAACTTGAGTATATCTTTCATCAAAACTCTATTTGCAATAGACAATGATTCATTTGTTGATAATTGCATATAATACTAAATTGCCATAATAAATAGGATTTCTCACGCTGCTTTATGGTGGTGTGATTGCCAAAACAAGGCTATTCAGCGGAGTTTGGCTAAGTTGAAGGCTACTATTACAATGGAAATTATTGATAACGAGGAAACAGAATGACCCAAGTGGTTCTAGGCGAAAACGAGGGAATAGATTCAGCGCTACGTCGGTTTAAGCGCCAAGTATCTAAAGCTGGTATATTAGCTGACGTTAAATACCATCGACATTTTGAAACACCATTAGAAAAGCGCAAACGAAAGGCCGTAGCAGCCAGACGCAAGCGCCGGTTTAAATAAACATCTGTGGTTTGGTACTGGCGTTGCTTAAAGAATATCAATCTCAATCAGCAACAGCACTTTGCCATAATACTCACATGAAATTTAACAACCTTTACCCAAACCTATGCCAGGGTTGGGTATATTGCTGTTTATGGTAACTAGAGGCTAGAGGATAAAATTTTGACTCAGCACTCCATTAACTATTAACTTCAACAGTGCGGCTATTACAGCGATTCATAGCCTTTTCGACTCCTTGTTTCAGACTCATTTCTACACACTCAACTACAAACTGAAGTACAGCAGACATCAATTGAGTTTCAGCAGCAGAAAATTTTCCTAGTACATGAGAGACAGTTTCTGAGTTATCGCTGTTAGCCGCGTCTTTTGGTTTACCAATGCCGATACGCAAACGAGGAAAATTTTGCGTGCTAAGATGGGCTATCGCACTTTTCATCCCATTATGCCCACCAGCAGAACCAGATAAGCGCAGGCGAGTTTTCCCTAAAGGCAGATCCATATCATCATAGATGATCAAAACAGACTCTGGGGGCAATTTGTACCAACTTGTTACAGATTGTATTGCTTGTCCTGAGCGATTCATGTAAGTTAACGGCTTCAGCAACCGGATTTTATTTCCAGCAAATGCTATACCTTCGCCATACTCTCCCTGAAACTTGCGATTTTCTGTTACAGAAATTTGCCAAGCACGAGCCAGAGCATCGACAGCAGCAAAACCAATATTATGGCGTGTTTGTTCATACTTCGGCTCTGGATTCCCCAAACCAACAATTAGTTGGGGAATTACCAAAGCTGGTTGTGTTCCAACTTCTGTCATTTCACTTACAATCAATCGATTCGCAGCACTATTTTAAGGGATTAGAGGCTAGAGGCTAGTTTTTAACTCAGCACTCGATTAGCTATTTTGAGAAGAATTAACTGTATCTTGTTGTGGTTGAGCCGCTTCGATTTTTTTGGGTTCCAGTTCAGCAGTAGTTTTCACAACTTGTTCAATTTGTTCGGCTTCTCGTTTAAATTCATTTTGAAATTCATTAGAAGCCTCTTGAAAACCGCGAATCGCTTTCCCGACACTGCGGCCAATCTCTGGCAATTTTTTAGGGCCGAAGATTAAAAGTGCGACTATCATAATTACAGCCATTTCTGGCAGACCAATACCAAATATATTCATGCGATCGCTCCTATAAATATGCAGGCAAACAAAATTAGGAGAGTGGGGAGTTAAAATAAAACATTTCCCCATCATTACTATGGTGACTTGTTTCAGGCTAACCTTTCAAGTCCATAACTTACAAAAAAACCCGGACAAGCCGGGTGTAAGTTCGCTGAATACGCAAGCTTGATTGCTACGTTGTAAATTAGCCGCCTAAACTGCGCCAATCAACCAACACATCCTGAATTGAGATGGATCTATTGTAAAGTTGCAGAATTATCAGTAAAAACACCAAAAATAGCGCCATAAAAACGCCCATTACTGGGGTAGTTCCCCAGCCTGGAGCCACTTTACCGTACTCAGAATTCAAAGGTCTCAGGATATCTCCCAACCTAGTCCGTTGTGCCATAGTTCACCTAAGATTAGTTGCCAAAGCTTTTTTTAATCTTCTGTAATATTCTATAAGAATAGCACTCATAATCAATCTATATTTTATGGAACCCGCAATAGTTCTTAGCATTTCTGTTGGCGCGATGCTTGTAGCCATTACTGCCTATGGAATTTATACATCATTTGGCCCACCAAGCAAGGAGTTGGCAGATCCTTTTGACGACCACGAAGATTAGATTGGGTTAATAGTCAATAGTCCATAGTCACTAGTCCAGAGTAAAAATATGGCGACTCCGGACTGCTGACTTACTTCTGTTGAGGATTAGATGCTGATATTAATTTGACAGTAGTGATTTTTCCAGGATGTATTGTAAGTGGTTGTTGCCTAACTGAAAATTCAGTGATATCTAGGGAACTTTCTAATAAATCTACTTTCTCTCCTAAAAGCAGTTCTAAATCGCTCTGTAAGCACAACTCGGCTGTTTTTCCCTGTGATTCATAACACCGAAGGATAAACTCTTGGGGGTTATCTTCCGTTGGCTTCAAGGCCATTAAGATTAAATTTTGAGAAGTTAAATTTAAGAAACTGATTCGGTCAATATTATTTAGTGCTGAGTGCTGAGTTATCGAACTTTGCTCAACGCGGGGAACCCGCGCACGCAAGTTCTCGCTGAGTGCTGAGTTTTGAGGAGAAAAGACTTGCAGGGGAATGTTTAGTTCATAGCCACGTTGTACGGTCTGGGCTGATTCCCAAGTATTAGCGTGAGGATACAAGGCGTAGGTGAATTCGTGAAAGCCTCTATCACACTCTGGGTCTGGCCAATTGGGACTGCGTAACAAGGATAGACGTAGTTGATTGTGTTGAGCGTCGTAGCCATATTTACAATCATTTAGCAAACTGACACCGTAAATACCGATTTCTGTTTCTCCAGTTAAATCAGCCCAACGTAAGGCGGGTACTTCCCATTTGGCTTGTTCTGCGGGGGTTTGGGGTTTAGTGGGGCGACGAATAGCACCGCAGGGAATTTCATAAGTAGCAAAGTCTGCTTCCACATTTAAAGGAAATGCAGCTTTAACAAAGACTTGATTTTCTTGCCAATTAACTGTGGTGGCAATTTTTAGCAGCGGTGAACCTGCTTGTAAAATATAATCTTGGCGAAATTCTGATTCGCCTAACTGACGCACTACACGCAGGCGATGTTGTACTGGCCCTTGTTCTAATACTTGAATAGATTTGAGACTGGTGGCTGGTAAGGGGTGTTGGGCATAATTGGGGTCAATATTCCAAGCATCCCAATATTGACCGCTATCTTTAAAGGCTTGTAATTGATTTCCTGCACCACTTAAGACTTCTCGTTGATGATTTTTATCCAAAACGCTGGATAAATCACCTGTGTCTGGGTCAATAACTACCCGCAGAAATTGATTTTCGAGGACAAAATCAGTGGTCGAAGATGGTGAATTGCTGGGGAGTTGGGATGCTGGAACCAGCCAAAATAGGCGGTAGCCTACGGAGGGAATATCGGTGGCTAAAAATAGTAATGTTGTTGGTTGGGTTAATTGAGAGATAATTTGATTTCCAGCGACATCGTATATCTGCCATGCTGGGTTAGCTGTAGGTAAGTTAATTGCAACTACTTCAGAACGCTGCCAATTGAGAGAATTAAAAACGAATATTGGTAAACTATTGGGTTCTGGCGGTTCTGGTAAGGTAAAGTGAGATGCGATCGCCTGCATCGACTCTTCTAATATTCTTGTCCCCACTTGTTCGACTTGTTGCCACCCTGGCAAAGCATCAGTATAAACTTGGGTGATGGAAGAACCAGGCAAAATATCGTGAAATTGGTGAAATAATACTTGCTTCCAAGCGTTTTCTATGTCTGCTTGAGGATATTGGACACCACAAGTAATGGTGGCTAAGGTGGCAAACAGTTCAGCTTGATAGAGTAAATTTTCACTATATCGATTCCACCGCTTTTGATCAGCGTGAGTAGTATAACAGCCGCGATGGAATTCCAGATATAGTTCATCGTCCCAGGTGGGAAAGTCTGCTTGATTAATTTGTTGTAAATACTTTTGGGCAGTAGTAAATTCTAGTTCTGGAAAGACTGGGGAATGTTGCCAGCGTTGAGCAATTTCTAACATATCACGGGTAGGGCCGCCGCCGTGGTCGCCCACACCAGGCAGCCAGAGTGATGCTTGTAAATTTGTTTGGGCTTGCCATTCCAGGGTGTAAGCTGCCATTTTAACTGGATCAATGCCTTCCCCAACAGGTGCAGACATCAAACTAAATACTTGACTACCGTCAGGCGATCGCCACCAAAAAGCCCCATAATCAAATTTAGTAGTATCATTCCAGCGCAGTTTTTGAGTGACAAAATACTCCACACCTGCATTCACAAAAAACTGCGGTAACGTTGCACAAAAACCAAAACTGTCTGGAACCCAAACTATCGGCGAAATCTTGCCAAATTTTTCTTGAAAATAACGCTGACCATACAATAACTGACGAACTATTGATTCACCACTAATCAAATTTAATTCTGGTTCTACCCAGGTAGCGCCAATAATTTCCCAAGTTCCAGCCGCTACGGCTTGTTGAATTGCGGCGAATAAATCTGGGCGATGTTCTTCCACCCAAGCATAAAGGGCGGGGGTGGAATGACAGAAAATTAATTCGGGAAAATCTGTTTGTAATTTCAGAACTGACTCAAAAGTATTTTGGGCTGCATTCCAGGTTTCATTCACCGGCCACAGCCATGCTAAATCTAAATGGGCATGACCGAGTAAATTAATTTTAAATTTTAGATTGTGGATTTTAAATTCAAATAACTTTTGACGCACAGACAAGAGACATTTTTCCCACTCTTCCCTCTCTTCCTTTGTGTCCTTTGCGCCTACCTGCTGGGAAGCCGCTTCGCGTCTAATGCGGTTCGTTATTCTTCCTATTTCCGCCGCCAAACCATCTAACCGTTCCGGCGCAAACTTTTCTAAATAAAGCTGAGTTACTGCCAACTCATCAGCCACAAAACCAGGGTCAGGATGATTGTAATCTGTAGACTCGTAAATTAAAAGCGATCGCATCAAAGCCCCATTGTCATGTCCGGGACTGACCAAGCGCAAAGCTACAATAAACTCATCCCCACTAGACACACTTTGACTCAGCAATACTCTGGGGTAAAAATCAAATAAATCTCCTGCTTGAACTAATTCTCCATTGACATAAACCTCCGCCGCATCAGCCCACCAAATCAAAGCCAAGCGCAAAGACAAACCCGCTAAAGAATAACCCTGTAAATCTTGGGGAACCACTAGTTTCTGTACCAGCCATAAAACTTGTTTCCCACCTTGCCAAGCAATATGTCCTTTAGCATTTAACTCTACAGGTTGCCAATCAGACAAATTAGATGTAACAACATCCGTAATACTCCGGTCACATTCTTGGTATAGCCAAGTAGACTGAAGACTAACTTGACAACAAGAGCGTAATTGCTCAATAGTCTCGGAGATTAAATTTGTCTGAGATTGAGATACAGGAGGGGTCATATTTTCGCTAAGATGATGGCACTTACGATGATTAACAGTTTGTCGTTATCTATTTTTTGGCGGGAGTCTCACAACTAAACAAAACTCGAACTCATAAATCACTACCATGTCATCTGGTTCTTCTGGGCGTTATCAAAGCAGACTCTTTAACTTTGTCCACCAGCAATCTCGGCGGTTGACACAACGATGGGAACAAACTTTTCGGCAAGTACAAGTTACTACTAAGTGGGGTGTAGAAGCATTACTTTACCCGTTGTATCTACTGTTACAGTCAGCCGAGTCAAAGGTGAAAACGCTGTATACCAAAGAACCACAACCTAGGCTAAAGTTACAACCAAATTATAGCGATCGCCCACCCGAAACTCCCTTAACTGCTGATACGCCTATACAGCGTGTCTTAGAAGCAGTCCAAAATCTTCCATCCGAAGAAATAACCACTACTGCAAAAATATCAGCACGTTGGAATTCCGTAGGGAAATGGTGGAGAAAACCGTTTAAACATCGTCCCACAAATAACACTTCTTTGGCTCAATCCTTAACGATTTCAGATAATTCCCCTGGTAGTCTTACTTCACTTCAGCGAGAAAATGCTTTCCAGCGCTATTTACCAGCAGTCCAGGGAATTGCGACAAATTTAGGCGATCGCCATTTAGTCTTAGTGTCTAGCAGTAATGAAATCTTAGATGTTTTGACACCTCAGCAGCAGAAAAAACTTATAAACAGAATTATTCACGAAGTTGCTAATTACTGGCATACTCAACAAGTAATAGAAGCTGAAACATCATTAGAATTGTTACCAGAAATTCATCGTTTATTAGCTAAATTGACTGGTGAAAATACACCTAATATTACACAATTAACTCAAGGCATACCTACCCATTTACTTAATAGTAGATCTTTCTTGGAACTAGTAGATAAAGTTGTGGCAAAATTGGAAGAAAATGCTTTAATGCCAGTACAACAACGCAGCCAAGAAATTATCCAAATTACCCAAACACAATTCAACGTATTTCTTTATGGCAAAGAGGAACTAAACTCTAGGGTAAATATTGCCGTTACACCTGATATTTTAGAAACTCAAATACTGCATTTTCAAGCTTTGATTGAGGCAGGATTAAATTACTTTTTTGGTATTGGTAGAGGGAAAAAAATGCACTCAGGCAATAATAAAATCCCTGCTAAAGGGCAATATTTACGCCCTAGAAACTATAAAGCTTTACCTCAAAACAAAAAATTAAAAAATAAAAATAAGGATGTAGCAGCCGTCCCTTGGTTGAGTTGGAATGACTTGTTTAGTAGTTCTCCAACAGTTGCAGACAACACAGTGACACCCACATCACAGCAAAATTCTACTTTACCTTCCAGTCCATATCCACAGAAAAAGTTAACTATACAGCAACCAAAAGTAGGTGCTGGTTTAGTAAAAAGACAAAAATCAAGCCGCAATTTGATCCAAAGTCAAAAAATATCTGGTAAAGTTGCAAATGTCAAACAAACTGAAGCAAGCGAAATTACTCAACACCAAAGCCAAAATCATCAGGTTGAGGCTCAACCCGACTGGATAGACATTAAAGCAACTTCTATTGGTTATGAACAGCATTTCTTAGAAAAAATTTTAGTCTGGCTTGATAACACTATGTTGTGGTTGGAAGAAATGTTGATGAAAACTATTAAGTTTTTAGCAAGGCTCTGGCAAAGTAAGTGATGTATAAGAAGTACAGAGTGAGCAAGAGAGAATATCTTACTTAAACCTCAAAACTCAGCAATTTTAACTAATGAATAACTATAAATGACTATTAATTATTGATGGGTTCCTGCGTGAAAGTTCTTGTTTACTGTAAATATTTTAATTTCAAAAATCCACTAGATAAACCTAAGATTGAAACATTTGTGGCACATTTACCACAAATACCCAAGGTGGGTGAAACAATTGTCGTTGAGAGAATTTCACCTCAAAAACAGTTTGTGATTATTTTTGAATATATTGTAACAGCCGTACAATTGAATGCTTCTAAAGAGTCCGCTGATGCGGCAGATGCTCAAGTTAACGCATCTTTAAATCACTGTTGGGAAGGAACATCAAATTTTAAAATTACTAACTTTTTAGAGAAATAATTGTTATGGAAGTTCTAGCTCTGTGAGTTTTGTTGACTGTTAACTACAGTTAACAGTCAACATTAAAAGATAGGCAAGTTAAATGTGTGAAAGCTGACCATTCGATTCAGCGACATGAGTTGCGCCAACTGCCATTACTTCAGACCATTCACTGACGCGGTTGTTATCTAAGACGGCTCGGACGCGATAACCAAGCTGAATCTTGTGCATTAATAAGATTAGTTCACGGTTGAGTAATCCTTGTGATTTTTGGTTTTCATTAGATGCAGCTTGGATACGAAAACAGCGATCGCTTTGACGCTTCAACTTGGGAGACTTACCTTCGACCAGCACCGTTTGTAGTTCGTATTCTTTCGCATCAGGATACGGTTCCCAGCACATTTGCCAGTAAGTTGACCAGCGAATTAAATCTGATGGTAATTCCTTGACTTCATCCGACAATGTAGAAACAAGTCCGGTAACTGGAGGTTGTACTACTTGAGGCTGATTAAAGGAGGTGTCAGCAGCTAAAGAGGAATTGCCATCAACACTTAGTACCAACCCAAATATCAAAGTGAGCAACAGCATCAATCGTAGGCATTTTGATTGCACTACTGGCAAGATTTTCAGATTCATAATTATGCAAAATTGATTACCACTCCACAGGTAAAATCAGGCTGCCGTTGTCGGCATAAATTGTTCGAGAAGCGATCGCAGTTCTGGGAGCTATCGTGGAATTAAAGACTGCGCTTCTTTGCCCAAGTGCTGACTTGTTGCCGATGCTGGCGCGGAAGATAACGGAGTTCGGCCCTAACCCTACGGCATCACCTACACTAGTTTCAGGGCCATTAGCAACACCATTGACAACCTGCCTACCACCATGAACTAGAGCGCGAGGCCCATAACCAATCCCATTACCAAGAGTTAAACTAGTTGTTTCTAAAGCGTGAAAGACAACATCGTTTGCCATCCCAGCAATTGACCCAACATTAAAAGGTTCACCCTCATCAGCACGCAGCGAAATTCTACTAGCTAGTTTGTTGTTGAGTGTTGCTAAAGAATCTTGGAAAGTGATGTTGCCGATGATGCGGTTACGATAGTTAGGATCACGGGTCGGACTTCCACCTATCTGCGGCAGACCTCCGGAGTTAAAAGATGTATCTGGAGCGTAATTTATTCCTGTTACATTTGTTGAGTCTGTTCTGGCTAAGTCTGTATATCCTTTGGCAAATGCTTCATTGACTTCAATGATACCTTCCATTAATGCAACGTCGGCTTGTGTCAGGTTTGCGACTTTCCCCAAGGTGCCGCTACTAGCTTGTAAGTTAGTTGTGACATTTTTACCAGGCAGGACAACTTTTCCTGCTGGTAAAGTAACACCAGGGCCAACCCGTGCCAGAAAGTTAACTACTGTGTTTCTTTCTACAGTTGCACCATCTATTTCACAGTTGAAGGCAAGAAATATCTCTGGAATAGTATTGCTAAACTGAGTATTGGTAACTGGGTCGGTAAAAGGCCCAGTTGAGCCTTGAGTACCGATTTTAGCTGCTCCTTTGATGGTGGCCATGTGTGCCATAATGACATGCTCGCCAATCTCCACACCCGTTCCCGAAGCTATAATTTTTACCTGGTCTTGGATATTAGAACCTGCATCGATGCTAATAGGGGCATTAGTAGCATTTAACTCGGAAAATGGTGCGATGTAGACTTTTTCTCCCAAGGTAATATTTGTGGGGTTGGTGATTGTCGCCGTGGGGTCAACGAAACTAGCTGACTCAGAAGGTGCTGCACTTGGGCATATAGGTAAGTTAATTGCCGTTGGATTACACGTCGTCCCTCCAGAAGCAAGGGCGGGTTGTATATATATCTGTGTACCGATGGCAAACGCTAGGATAATTGTAGTTAAGACACTACAAATTTTGCGAGGTTTGAACATAGAAAGAAAACTCCTCACGGGCTATGAAATATTAGACTATGGAAAAATTTGCGTTAGATATATTGATGCGAACGCATACGAAAAACTGACCAAACAATTAAGCTACAAAGCCTCTATTTAGACTCTTTTTCTGTTTGGTTACAAGAGAAAAAATTAACCACCCCAAAAACCTGTCAAGTTGTAGACTAATTGCAGGATAAATGACAACAAGGGACTCAAAAGCGGAACTGTGATTATTGTTGTTGCCCCAGAAACTGCATCATTGTATACAGTCTGCCAAGCATCTGGCCCACTAGTAGATTGCCCATAAACTTTTGTACTCACTGCCAAAGTTAAGCTCAGTACAGATAGACCCACTAGTATTGTGCGACGTTTCAACATTATTGCTCGATATCTAATAGATTGCTAAGTTTTTTTGGCAAGGCAAATCGCAAAGTTAAAGTTTAGTTTGCTTTAACTTTGCGATTTAACTTACCTAATATGTGTTAAATCGAAGTTAGTTAAGTGTTAATTACTGCAAGGTGTAATTAACAGCTTATTGTATTCTTATTTGCTGCCTTATGCTAGGCTTTTGAGATTGATAAAAACTATGCTAATTATAAAAATATTATTAAATTTGTCATCTTCAACTTTGAAATAAAATTAATTCCTTGCTAAGAAAAAATATCTATCTTAGGGAAGAATGTAATTTAAACTTGATATTATAAGTAAAGAAAACATCAGATACAATAGCTAAAAACACTACTGCTACTGTATTTGCACTTTCACAATCTGCTAATTCTTATACTCTCTGATATAAATATCAGCTGGCAAAGTCTAATCTGAGTAAATATAAACTTACAAAAAACTCTATCTTACGAAGGATATATTTTTTTGATTAACTTTAGTACGAAACTGAGAGCATATAACAAACATTCGTCTGTTTTATCATTGCATTTATGCAATGACATAAATAAGGATATAGAGCATTAATTAACTTAACTAATGTTCTAGAAAAGATTTTTCATTACGAATTAACAACTGCTATCACCACAACAGATGATTAAGGAAGTAACGTAACAACTTTGTTCCTCTTGGTTCTTGATAGTTAGCTGGCAACAGAGCTATCATGGCATTTTGCAAAGTTTCTAAAGCGGTTTCTACTTCCTGTTTAGTGGTTTTGGTATTTGACGAAAAATGTAACGGTTCGCCAACGCGAATAGTTAACTGTTTTCTGAGATACAGGTCATAAGTACCAATGAGAGCAACTGGTACTATTGGTACACTAGCACGTAAAGCATATATCACCGTTCCTCGCTTAAGGGGAAAATGCAATTTACCTTCAGTATTTCCCAGTCTTCCTTCAGGAAATAGAATCATCCCATCCCCATGAGCCAAAATCTCTAAAATAATGCGGTCTATTTGGCGTAATGTCTGGATATCGCCACCCGATGGAACATTTTCTTGAATTGCGGCGGCTAGTTCAGCTAAGTCTTGTCTTCCAGTTTTGGCTGCTTCCATCACAGCAATTTCTTCTTTCCACAACCGCGCCAAAGGAATCACGCCGCCAGCAAAACTCAAAATGAAGCGCTTCCATAATTTGTTATAAAGGGTGCGAGCATCACCCAAAATATAGTAGTACGGCTGGCTGGGGAGTTCTGCCAATAACAGCAAGGGATCGATGTGGTGAAGATGGTTGACAGCAAGAATTGCTGGTGTCTGCGGTAATTTTTCGAGATTTTCTACCCGAACGCTGAATAAAGTATGAATGAGCGATCGCAACACAAACCGTCGTACACTACCATTAATTTGGTGTTCTGTCTGTCCTTGGTTAATTCCTTCCAAGCGAGTCAAGGCTTCTTTGATTGTATGACGCACAGCGCGATCGCTGGCTGCTGCTACTCCTTCTTCTACCCGCTTAATAGTAGCAGCATCTAAAGACAGCAAACTATCTGGTTGATGGTTGGCGAAATTATTAATCACACCCTCGTTGAGTTCATGTCATCATCATATACGGCTAATGTGAGTTGAAGTCTGGAAAGGCATAAATACATCAACATTGTTTAAAATTTTAGCCTGAAACCCTTGTTATTACTTGGGCATTTTTAATATCAAGTATGATACATAATTCACTTCCAATTAAAAAAGAACCCCCGAAACTTCGAGGGTTCTTTTTTTTAAAGCAGTTTTTTAAAAATTTAGAAAGGGGCGATCGCTAAACAAATTACAGCTAACATCGCAGCTATTATATAAAACACAGCCACAACTTGTAATTCTGACCAGCCACCTAACTCTAAATGATGATGTAAAGGAGCCATTCTAAACAAGCGTTTGCCTTTACCATCTGGGCCTTTAGTCGCTTTGTAATAAGCAACTTGGGCCATTACAGACAGGGTTTCGACAAAGAAGATCCCGCTAAGAATAAATAACGCTACCAAGCTGTTTGTTAAAAGTGCGACAGCAGCTAACGCACCACCCAAAGCCAAGGAACCTGTATCACCCATGAATACGCGGGCTGGGTTGCGGTTATGTGCTAAGAAACCTAAGCAACTACCGCTTAAAGCTGCACAGAAAACCATCAAAGCTGGGGAAGTTGGGGCGACTACAGCACCTAAAGCCAAAAGTGCGATCGCTACAGTTCCGCCTGCTAAACCATCAATACCATCAGTTAAATTAGTTGCATTACTCTCTGCGACGAGTACAAATCCTGCCAAAGGCCAGAAGAGGAACCCTAAAGGCAGTGCAAAGCTCACCCAAGGCAAAGCAATATTTGTAATATTAAAAGGTTGATTAAACATTAACCAGATACAAAACAGCGCTGCAAAACCAATTTGCAAAGCTAGTTTCATTTTTGGAGAAATCCCTTTATTGGATTTCCGGCGGAGAATTTGCCAGTCATCAATCCAACCGATAAAACCGTAGCTAAGGGTTAATGCGGAGACAGCAACGACCTCTGTGGCGAAATTAGACATTATACAGGCAACGATCGCCGCAACAGGGATGAAGAATATCCCACCCATTGTTGGTGTGCCTGCTTTTTTCAAATGGGCTTGGGGGCCATCTTCGCGGATAATTTGTCCAGTTTTCAGTGCTTGCAGCATAGGTACTACTACATAGCCCACAGCAGCCGAAATCACGGCACACAACAACAAAGGCATGGTGAGAGATGTGCCTTGCCAAGGCAATCTATTCCCCATCAAATCACAAACTACTGCTGCTACACCTAGCCCGGTGGCTAAGGCAGAAGCAAGACCGATACCAGAAATGTTTAATCCTTGGTTAGGAGATAATTTAGCGTCCACAGGATCTTTTCCCTTCACTCCACACTAAAAAAATTTAATTACAGGGACGATAGCTATCACCAAGTCCCTAGCCTGATGGGGCTAATCTTCTTCAATAGCTATCTCGTCGTCATCATCATCAAGGTAATCAGCAATGCCGTCTTCTCCACCGAGAAAGTCTGAGATTTCTTCGTTTTCTTCCTCAGAAAAATCAGGTTCATGCACATCACGCGCTATCAAACGACCGTGGGATTGTAACCAATCTAAAAGGGAGGATTCTTGCTTTAATGGAATTACGGCAGCGCGTTGGTTGCGGGGTTCTTCACGTAAGGGAGAATTCAACATATCAACGAAGAAACAAAATGTTAATGTAACTAGACATTAAGCAGTCTATCACTTGAAACGTAATAATTTAGTTATTTATTGATTCAAGTCTTGCCTGCTGAAATCCGTAAGTTAGCAAAAATATTTTATTTAATAGTGGTAATACAGATAGGAATAAATTCTTAAAACTTTTTTGAGCTTTATACATAGGACATCAATATTGAACTTAAGGTGGATGAATTTTCAACATTCTTGATTTGGGGTAATAAACCATGATGGGAAAAGCGGCTTTAATCAATGCGATCGCTCCGACAAATCGCGGTTTGCTGGCTACTGAACCACAGAAACAAGCAATCTTAGCGGCGATCGCCAATTTAGAAGACCTCAATCCAACACCACGTCCAGTGGAAGCTGGTAACTTGCTAGATGGCAATTGGCTATTACTTTATACCACTAGCAAAGCTCTTTTAAACCTAGATCGTTTACCTTTTTGTAAACTTGGTCAAATTTATCAGTGTATTCGGGTAGAAACTACCAGTGTTTACAATATTGCTGAAATTTATGGCTTACCTTATCTCGAAGGATTAGTCAGCGTTGCCGCTAAATTTGAGCCAGTCTCCGGTCGGCGTGTCCAGGTAAAATTTAATCGATCTATTGTAGGTTTGCAACGTCTAATTGACTACAATTCTCCAGAAAGTTTTATCCACCAAATTGAATCAGGTAAAAAGTTTACGGGAATTGATGTGCCGATTAAAAGCGAAAACCAACAAGGCTGGTTAGACATTACTTATATAGATGACGATCTCCGCATTGGCAGGGGCAACGAAGGTAGTGTATTTGTTTTGCGTCGAACATAAGTTTTTCCTTAAGATGTGAGTTAGCGAACGAAACGAAATTATTCCATCATGTGCGCTTTGTCAAGTAGGGTCTGACCCCATTCTAGGTATGAACCTTTTATTTAGAACCTAACGAGAGGTAGATATAGGCAGGGGAGCAGAGGGGCAGAGGAGCAGGGGAGAGTAAATCCTGACCATTGACCATTGACTAATGACAAATAACTTAACAAACCCTCTAGTAGAGACCTTCAGGTTGTAGAGTGAAATCAAATAGCCCTATATATCGGCAATTGATAACTAAAAGGGAAGATAATCATGGTTCAACGTGGTTCTAAAGTACGTATTCTCCGCCCAGAATCCTACTGGTTCCAAGATGTCGGCACCGTGGCTTCTATTGACCAAAGCGGCATCAAATACCCAGTAATCGTCCGTTTTGATAAGGTAAATTACGCTGGTATCAATACCAATAACTTTGCCTTAGATGAATTAGTCGAAACAGAAGCACCAAAGGCTAAAGCTAAAAAATAAGTAGCAAAGCCAAAAGGGGATTCTTTAATGGGATGATGAAGGGAAGCTTTAAGTATGTAGAATGAAGCGTAAAGTTTCAGTTCTCTCATGCTTTCTCTCAGCCTACTCTAAGCAAAAGAAACTGCCCTGCGGGTATTTACGGTTTCTTTTCGATAGAATAGATATTCGCCGATAGGTGCGTACAGTACTTCCTCTCATCTTTCTCGACCCCTAGCTAAATTGCTTACTTATCAGTTCCAATGCCTGAACTGCCTGAAGTTGAAACAGTCCGCCGGGGTCTAAATCAATTGACCCTGAATCAAAACATCACGGGTGGAGATGTGTTGCTAAATCGCACCATCGCCTACCCGTTTTCTGTTGATGAGTTTATTCATAAAATCCAAGGTAGTGCCATAATGACTTGGCACCGCCGTGGTAAATATCTTTTATCTGAACTATCTCCTGGGGCTGGCTATCTTGGTGTACATTTGCGGATGACTGGTCAATTATTATGGCTGCACCGTGATGAAGCATTGCACAAGCACACAAGAGTCAGAATATTTTTTGGGGATCAACAAGAATTGCGCTTTGTTGACCAACGCACCTTCGGTCAAATGTGGTGGGTTCCCCCAGGCGTGGCTGTAGAAAGTGTGATGACTGGTTTAGCCAAACTAGCCGCCGACCCATTTTCACCAGAATTCACTGTTGAGTATCTCGCAGCTAAACTGCAAAATCGCCGCCGTCCCATTAAAACAGCATTATTAGATCAATCGGTCGTAGCGGGATTAGGTAACATCTACGCTGATGAAGCATTATTTAAATGTGGCGTGTTACCGGAAACCTTGTGTACAGATTTGCAGCTAGAGCAAATTCAGCAGTTACGCCAAGTCATTATTGAAGTCTTAGAAACCAGCATTGCAGCTGGTGGTACAACCTTCAGTAACTTCCTCAACGTTAAGGGGATCAACGGTAACTATGGTGGTGTAGCCTGGGTTTACAACCGTACTGGGGAACCTTGCCGAGTTTGTAGTAATGTCATTCAGCGAATTAAATTAGGTGGGCGTTCTAGTCACTTTTGTCCTCAGTGCCAGCGATAGTAGATTTAGATCCCCGACTTCTTGAAGAAGTCGGGGATCTGAACAGTAGGAATTACTATTTCCAATAGATTGCAATGGATAAATTAAATGTGTAAAAGTGATTGCTCTGAGATTTGGCATATTGTAGCAAGCTAAAATCCTCTATGAGACAATCTGCAAACTTAACAGGGGAATATATGCTAGTTAAAAAAGGAGACGTAGTTCGCGCTATCCGCGAAAAGCTAGAAAATAGTGTCGAAGCCAAAGCCAGTGATACACGTTTTCCTGCTTACTTGTTTGAAACTCAGGGTGAAGTGGTGGATATTAAAGGTGATTATGCCTTTGTGAAGTTCGGACAAGTACCAACGCCAAATATTTGGTTACGCTTAGACCAACTAGAAGCATTTAAGTAAGCATTCCATCCTCAGACTAAAGGATGTGGTTGATGGACTGAACACGAATCACAATTATTAGGTGGGTAATGCCCACCTTTTCAGTTACAAGCTGGCGATCGCAGTTATCCACTATATATAGTAGTGATTCAAACGCAAAGTCCGCGGTGTTAAACGCGGAAGCTGCTCAAATTCCATTAAATTACGAATTAATTCTATGTCTTCCTCTATACCTTGCCATTTACCTCTTGTGACCATTATTGGTGCTGGTAGAGTTGGTAGCACTCTCGCCCAACGTATTGCTGAGAAAAATTTAGCCGATGTGGTGTTACTCGATATCGTTGAGGGTATGCCTCAAGGGTTGGCACTGGATTTAATGGAGGCTAGGGGAATTGAAATACATAATCGTCAGATTATCGGTACCAACAATTATGCTGATACTGCTGGTTCGGAAATTGTGGTGATAACAGCTGGACTTCCGCGGAAGCCGGGGATGAGTCGGGATGATTTGCTAAGAACCAACGCCAAGATTGTAGTCGAAGCAGCGAAAAATGCGATCGCCCATTCTCCCAATGCTATTTTTATTGTCGTCACCAACCCTTTAGATGTGATGACTTATTTAGCTTGGCAAGCTACAGGTTTACCTCGTAATCGCATCATGGGTATGGCTGGCGTTTTAGACTCAGCCCGTTTTGAAACTTTCATCGCTTTAGAATTAGGTGTTTTACCTGCGGATGTGAAAGCGATGGTATTAGGGAGTCACGGTGATTTAATGGTTCCTTTATCACGTTATGCCACAGTTAACGGCATTCCCATCACAGAATTATTAGATGCAGCTACAATTGATCGTTTAGTAGAAAGAACTCGCAACGGTGGCGCAGAAATTGTGGAATTGATGCAGACAGGTGGTGCATTTTTTGCCCCTGCATCGGCAACAAGTTTAATGGTGGAATCAATATTATTAAATCAATCGCGGCTGTTACCAATTGCGACTTATTTGCAAGGTGAATACGGTTTAGAAGATGTGGTAATTGGTGTGCCTTGTCGCTTAGGTTGTGGCGGAATAGAAAGTATTTTGGAATTAAATTTGAGTGATAGTGAAAGAGAATCTTTGCATAGTTCGGCTCAATCTGTGCGGAAAAATATCGAGCGATCGCAAGAGATTTTAGCAGCCAATTAATCATTTTTTTCATCCTTATTATTGAAAAATTAGTCTTACAGCAATATTTAATTAACGAATTTTGCGTACAGGACGTACTGATGAATATAGAGTTACTCCTGTTCATACTTGGGTTGCCAAAGAGGAATTAGACAATATCCGTAGAGGAAAAGTTAGCTAAATCTTAAGGAAGCATAAAAGTTAAGCGTCTTTTTTCAAATATTGCATTTATCCCAAGGTCAAAATGCCAGCCTGATAATTAACAACCAATGGCAAGATTTTTAACCACTCTGAACCTAACAAAACTTCTGTAATTTCATCTCCTACAAATACAGGAATATCGTACTCTTGCCCATCAAGTAAGACTTTACCTAAATAAATATCAAATCTTGCTTCTCCCTGTGCGGTTCTGAGCATTTCTTTACGTACATACACCCAATTAAGTCCATCCAAATCCTGACGATTAATCGCTACAAAGCCAGTGAAACCTGTATCTAACATGGCATCTACAGGCAAATTTAATCCATCGTCTGTAATGAATTCAATTTCAAAAAATAGTTGCGCCCTAGTACCAAAACTACCCTGAATCATATTCTGCCAGTAGTTCCAGTTTCATTTAGGCAAAACATAAAGTGTATAGCTTGGGGATGCTGCTGACGCGATTTTTGACTAGCCATTTCTTTATCAATATCAATGAAGTAATCACCACTATTTGGCTCAACTGCAATATACCAACCGTAATGTTCCTTAATCAACTCAGGACGCACGCGCTCAAATATTGCTCGACAACGCTGATAAAATGCTTCATCTTCTGCTTTGCGTCTAGCTAATTCTTCAGGTGATAAAGTTCGCTCTGGAAATATTCGGACTCGGCGTGCTGGTTGTTTTGCGGTTGATTCAGCCATATTAATAGGATGATGTATTCATTTCCTATTATAAAAAAGAAAGGGCGATCGCTCTTTCTTCCTAATCCCTACTATCAAAATAACTCTGCGTTCTCTGTGGCTCTATGGTTCGATACAAAAAAATAGGCAGTGGTCATTAATACCACCGCCTTTAATCAACACCAGTTTAATCTATCGTCACGACATTAATTATTTCTTAACGTCCATATTCATCAGCAGGATCGCCATAAGGATCTTCACTAGCGGGACTTACATTGCTGTACTCATCAGCAGGATCGCCGTAGGGATCTTGACTAGCTGGAGTTAAATCGCCATAGCCTTGATTTGCGGGGTCGCCATAGGGATCTTCGCTGGCGGGACGCACCTCGCGATCGCTATCTTGCTCAAACTCATCATTATTTGAACCTGCGAAAAACTCTTTCGCTTTTTGAAAAAAGCCGTCTACCATGATGCTTCTCCTGAATTGTTGTGCTAAATAAATTTAGTAAGCTGGCGCTTCTTGGGGAGCAATATTTGTTAAATCACGACCTGTAGAACGCCCGTTATAGCCTTGAAAATCTCGATACTGTTGCGCTTCTGACTCTGGAACCCGAATTCCTTCTTGTGGCGGCGTTACCCAGTGAGCGCGACCTTGATTATCGCGGTAATAAACACGCCCATTCTTTGATAGGTAATATTTGCCATTTGGCCCTGCTCCTTGGGCATTTTTTCGCTGTTGATAAAGGTAATAAAGAGCAGCAGCACCCGCTAAAACGGCTACTTTTTGTCCAGTAGATAATCCTCTTTTAGCTTGGGGTGGGTTGGTAGCAGTGGGATAATTTACGTTTCTACCAACAGTGTCATCCACAGGCGGTGGGGGTGATGCTGTGCGGGAGCCATCACCACAGCTACTTAAAAAAGGAACTGATAGTAAAGCGGAAAGAAGTACAGCCGCAGGTAAGGGAGCTTTTTTATGATTTTGATATATACTGTTCATTGATTTTTTCATCACCCTGCATTTTCTAAATGCTGTGTTATTGAATAGGCTTGAGAATTCAAGAGCCAGGATTCTCAATAAATGATGAATAACCAAGTTAAATCTCTCACCCAATTTACAATTTAATAGTGTGAGTTCCTTGTTCTGGCTACTTAATTCTTTTGCAATTCCAAATATTTTTAAATTTCATGATTCACATCATGCAGTAATAATTGCAGTATTTACTCCTGCTTTTGAGAGAAACTATATTCATTCTCTAGAAATATTCTGTTAACTGGATCAAAACTATTTTGTGTATCTGCTGATGTATACCAGTTCATACACTGTATTTTGTTTGTGTATTTAGATATAAGTACCAGATGAGATAATCACACAATTTTGTGTATAAAATTTTCAAAAATTGGCTAAAGAATTACTGTTATTGAAAATGGACAGGGATAAAGAGCGATCGCATCATTCTAAATTCTCTTAATTTCGGTAGATATTAAGTTGCTATGTTCTAAAATTTACCAAAAATTCATACTTAACTACTGTGTAATTTCATTTACAATATTAGTTTATTTAATACTGTCGATTAACTCTGATTATACTTACTACACTGGTAACTATCCCTACCAATTATTAAACCTGAAACAAATAAACTATGTATTATCAAATCTGGAATTTTTTCTTGAGAGATGATAAGTATTTCTATTGGAAAGAAAAAGTCCATTGTAACCAAAACTTTGACCATTATACGTGGCAAAAAATTATTGATTTTTTATTACTAGTAGAGCAGAATTTTTCCCTCAAAGCTCAATTAGGAGAAACTGACAGTATTGAACCATTTATTAAATTAGCAGAAGAAAATGGTTATAACTTAACTCCAGAAGCGCTTGCTTGGTTTGTCGTCACTAGAAAACAGATTTGGGATCTGTTTGATATGGCACAAAAAATCCCATCTTTGAAAAACCAATTACTTGCGGCAAAAAATCCCCAACAGTTCATTAAAATAGCTCAATATAATGGCTATCAATTTTCAGTTGAAGAATTATCTTGGCTATTAATTGAAATTAAATGTTCACCAGAATTAGTTTCCATAAATAATAGTGTGGGAGAAATCCTCACAGTATCAAATTACGGTAGAGTCGAAATAGGATATTGGATTTGGTTAGCAGAGTATTGGGGAATTGTGCCACCATTTTGTCATGTGAATAAGTCAGAAAATCTTCTTAGCCAAAATACGCTCAATCCATTTTTGCTTGACCAGTGCTTTTTACCCAAGAGCTACTTTAATCAACGATTGATCAGTGTGGTGTAATTTAGTTCGTAATTCGTAATTCGTAATTAAAAAATGCTGTTACCTATCTCATTAAAAGTAAAGCATCCTGAGAACGAAAGTTTTTACTTCAGATCAGGATGCTTTATTGTCGTCTCAGCTGATCGAAAAATTCTCGAACAAATCAGCTAAGAGAAACTTTCAAACTGCCAGGTTCACCAAGATTTCCTTGTAACACTACACCGCGTTGGTTGACGTTTAAGTGACGCAGAATCTTGTAAATTGCTTCCACTTCTTCAGGCGCACCAGCTTTCTCAGCAATTTCTCCCAAAGAAAGGGGCGTTTTTTCAGCTTGCAAAACAGTAACTACTTTAGTTTGCAAATCAAGAATAGCAGCGGCGGCTTTTTTACCTGCTTCTACTCCTGGTTGGTGGTAGGCGTTAATGTTAACCAAGTTGCCATAGAAACCAACAGCACGGTCATACAAAGCAATTAAAGCCCCGACTGTGCGAGCATTAACTTGAGGAATAGTTATAGTAATTGAATCGCGCTGATTTTCATAAAGAGCTTTCCGAGTTCCTTGCAAGAAACCAGAGAGATAATCGCCAGATGTAACTCCAGGATCGATTTCTGGGGATTGACCATGACGATCTTCCAAAACTTCGATCAAAGTTGCAAAGAAGTTTGGTACACCATCGCGCAACTGTTGAACGTAAGCGTGTTGGTCTGTTGAACCTTTGTTACCATAAACGGCAATACCTTGATGAACGATATTACCGTCTAAATCTTGTTCCTTACCCAAGGACTCCATTACCAGCTGCTGCAAATAGCGGCTGAACAGTGCCAAGCTGTCTTTGTAAGGTAAGACAACCATATCTTTTTTGCCTTTACCATCGCCAGCATAGTACCAAGACAAAGCCAACAAAGCCGCTGGGTTCTTTTTAATATCAGGGATGCGGGTTGCATCATCCATCTCTTTTGCACCATCTAGCATGGCACGTATATCAATGCCTTGTAATGCTGCTGGTACTAAACCCACAGTAGACATTTCTGAGGTGCGGCCTCCTACCCAGTCATACATGGGGAATGTGGCTAACCAACCTTCAGACTGGGCAACTTTATCTAAATTACTACCAGGGCTGGTAATCGCTACAGCATATTGAGCAAAATCGAGATTATGACCAGCGTAGGCTTTTTTGACTTCAATCATGCCGTTGCGGGGTTCTGGTGTACCTCCAGATTTGGAGATTACCAAAACTAAAGTGCTGGCGAGATTGTTGCGTAGTTGGTTGAGGATGCGGTCAATACCTGCGGGATCGGTATTGTCAATAAAGTGAATTTTTAGCGGAGGAAAATCAGAAGCAAGGGCTTCAGAGACAAATTCGGGGCCAAGGGCAGAACCACCAATACCAATGGAGATGATATCAGTGAAGCGATTAGCTCGCGGAGGATGTATTGCACCTGTTTGGACTTTTTCGGCAAAGGCTTCAATTTGTTCCAGGGTTTGGACAATTTCTTGTGTCAGTTCTGGAGTGGGTGCTAAAT
Organism: Nostoc sp. HK-01; assembly: GCA_003990705.1. Taxonomy (GTDB): domain Bacteria; phylum Cyanobacteriota; class Cyanobacteriia; order Cyanobacteriales; family Nostocaceae; genus Nostoc_B. Next base: position 5,826,509 of record AP018318.1, on the reverse strand, counting down.
CAGGGTTTCGCAACCAATAGTGTCCAACCATGCGGTTTTCGTCGGGATTGGCGATCGCACCTTTCTCTAATTCCGCCATATCCCCAAATGCTTTATCAAACTTCGGACGCAATGATTCCACGAAAGCATCATCAAAACGCATCCGGCTTACATCTACGTACAGTCCTAATCCCTCGTGGAAATATAACCAATCTTGGTATCTTTGCCAAAGTGCTATTGCATCCATAGGGAAATCTCAAGTAAGTTGTTTTTCCATGACAAGTTTAATGTAAGGTCAGGTGCATCCCTGCCTAGCCTTATACAGTTTTAAGTGTTGGGCTAATTTGCCATCTTAAACATCTGGCATAGGTACGACCCGCAGAAACTTGACAATTTCCCCTCTAATTTCAATTCCAATTAAATAATCATCTAGGGTAAAACGATGAAAAATGCCCTCGCTGTCTAGCTGTCGCAGTTCGGGAAGACAATGCAGCTGCCACTTTTCCCCAAATTCAAAAAACACAAAATCATATACCCGCTGATAAGCAGCAGGCTCTAAACTCTTCAGATCCATTAAAAAAGACCTGGCATAGCGCATTTCCACACTCACTAGGCATCACCTCTATTAGGGGTATAAGGGAATAGGGGTGTAGGGGTGTAAGGGAATCAGATGTCAACTAGAGATTAGTCCCTAGCCTCTAGCCTCTAACCCCTTGTTCACCACTGCATCAGTAAAACATTAAAATTTGTATCGCTTCTTCCTGAGTCAAGATATCCCAAGGCTGCTGAGATTGCTTAACTTTCTGTATAGCTTTAAGCATATAAAAGTCACAATGTAAAGCATGAACATCCTCCCAAACGCTTTGGAGTTCTTCATCCCCTAACTGCTCAATTAAATGATGGATTCTTATACGCAGCAAGTTCATATATCAATAAACTATGTTCCAAAAGTCAAGGCTATTGTTCCCAAAAATTGGCAATGGTGAACGGTAAGATGTACTATCTTGGGAACGAAGAAGAGGCAGGGGGGCAGGGTGCAGAGGGAGCAGGGGAGAATAACTAATGACTAATGACCAATAACAAATGACTATTGACTAAAAAATGATTGACTATTTAATTTTTTTGGCAATTTCTACGGCAATTTTTGCCTTGTTTGGTCTGGGACTAAATTTACAGTGGGGCTTTACGGGGTTAATTAACTTTGGTCATATTGCTTTTATGACCTTGGGAGCTTATACAACAGTATTGTTAAGTTTAAAAGGCGTTCCTTTACTGATATCAGCAGTTATTGGGGCAGTAGTGGCGGCTTTGTTGGGCTTGGTGATTGGTTTTGCGACTCTGCGTCTGCGCGAAGATTATCTGGCTATTGTCACTATTGGTACAGGTGAGTTAATTCGTTTGGTGGTGAATAACCAAGAATTACCTGTAGGTGATACATGGATATCTGGGGCGTTTGGGGTGCAAAGTTATACTATCCCTTTCTCATCAGAACCAAATTTTGCAGTTCGCTTGGTAATGATTGGGTTGCTGACGCTGTTGGCGGCTGTGACTTTTTTTGTTTTGTGGCGATGGATTCGCACAGCCCAAAGATTTTTAGTGGCCGATACTTCTAAAAAAACCAGCAGCAAGCAAGAACTGGCATCGCGTTTAGGGGTAGGTATTGTTTTGGGTTTGTTGACAGCAGCAATTTATATTTCTGGTGTGATTGGATTGTATAATTACAACCCCAAAGCTGGTTTTATGTTGTTGTCGTTGTTGGTGTTGGCATTTGTCTTTTGGCGGTTAGAAATTTTGGTGCGATCGCCTTGGGGTCGAGTCTTAAAAGCTATCCGCGAAGATGAAGAAATCCCCAAAGCTTTGGGTAAAAATGTTTTTTGGTACAAGATTCAATCTCTGATGTTGGGAGGTGCGATCGCTGGTGTGGCGGGTGCTTTCTTTGCTTGGCAATTGAGTGCGATTTATCCTGATAATTTCCAACCCCAGCTAACCTTTGACGCTTGGATCATGGTAATTTTAGGCGGTTCTGGAAATAACATCGGCACAATTTTAGGTGCAGTAATTTACTTTGCTTACGATGCCATTACTAGAGAAGTTTTGCCCAGAATTATTCCCTTAGATGAAGCCCGTCTGGGTGCATTCCGGATTATGGTAATTGGTTTAATTTTAATGGTGCTAATGATTTGGCGACCTCAAGGTATCTTAGGGAAAAAGGAGGAACTCACCCTTGGTAAATAACCAATCATCGCCACTTCCCTTGTTAGCAGCCTCTGGACTTTGTAAAAGCTTTGGCGGGATCAAAGCAGTCAATGAGGCAAAAATTGAAGTTCTTAAAGGTAGCATCACTGGGTTGATTGGCCCCAATGGTGCTGGTAAAACCACTTTATTTAATTTACTTTCTAACTTTATTCGTCCAGATAAGGGACGAGTGATTTTTGATGGCGAACAAATCCAGCAGTTGCAACCATATCAAATTGCCCAACAGGGACTAGTCCGCACTTTTCAGGTAGCGCGGACTCTCTCGCGGTTGTCGGTGTTGGAAAATATGTTACTGGCGGCGCAAAAGCAAACAGGTGAAAGTTTTTGGCAAGTGCAACTCCAACCCCACTTAGTCGCCAAAGAAGAAAAACAATTACAAGAACGGGCAATGTTTTTGTTAGAGTCTGTGGGGTTAGCGCAGAAAGCACAAGATTACGCTGGGTGTTTGTCTGGTGGACAACGCAAGCTGCTGGAAATGGGTAGGGCGTTAATGACTAATCCCAAGTTAATTTTGTTAGATGAACCAGCAGCTGGGGTAAACCCAAGGTTAATTGATGATATATGCGATCGCATTGTCACCTGGAACCGCCAAGACGGTCTGACATTTTTAATTATTGAACATAATATGGATGTGATTATGTCCTTGTGCGATCGTGTTTGGGTACTGGCTGAAGGTCAGAATTTAGCTGATGGTTCTCCTAGCGAAATTCAAACTAACTCCCAAGTTTTAGAAGCTTATTTAGGAAAGTAATTTTCGATCTAATCCACTCAGGAGTCAGAACTTCCGAATAACATTCTGGTTGCTGACTACTGAATTCTTAATTTTTTGTTCAGCATTCTCAATCTTGTAGATTCCGACAATAAATTCCATCCTTTCGCTGAATGAATTTGTAACTAACTAACTCGCGTTGCAAGGTAAGGTAGTCAGGATGATAACGACCGAGAATTTCGTTCACCATCTGTTCAGAATATTCAACTTCTAACTCAAATTTAGTAGACAACCATTTGAGAATTACTAAGCGCTTTTTGCGACTAACGGGAATTTCTTTGAGGCGTTGAACTCCATCTAAGCTGGTGGGATTGCTTTCTAGATAATTATTCAAAACTTTGCTTTCCCAAGCTTCAGTATCTATCTGGGTAATTAAAGAAGCTATCTTTCCTGGAGTAAAAATTTCCTGGCTAATTTTTTCTAAGGCTTCACTATCTAGCTGATACAAACGGCTGTTACCATCAGGGCGCATAGTCACCAAATTTACTTCTTTAAGTTTCGCCAAATGGTGAGATACTGTCGGTTCTTTAAGTTGCATGAGTGCTGCTAATTCTTCCACACTACACTCTTGGTTTGCCAAAATACCTACAATCTTCAATCTACTTTCGTCTGCTAATACTTTAAAAAATTGTAGTAGGGTCTTAAACTGTTCTTTTCTCATAATTTTTTATCATTAATTCGACCCCGATCTAATTAGAAAGAAATCGAATTATTCGTGCTGTCCTCCTAAAATGCAGCGCTAATTTCCCATCACTTTTTTTTTAATTAATGTCAATTTTGCGATTTGTTTAGGAAAAAAATGAAATTTCTTAAGTTGTTCTTTACATTTCGCTATGCTGAAACATTCGTTAGCTAGAAAAAGAATAAACAAAATAATTAAACAAGGTACTTCTGTTGTACAAGCGGCTAAATTTTTAGATGTAGACCAATCTACTTTATACGTAGCACTTCAAAGAGCGCAAGTTTCCACAATTACAAAAACTAGACTATCAAGCGAGGACAAGACCTCTTATATAAGTAATTGAAATAGTAATGATTAAAAATTAAAAATATTGCCGATATTGAGTAGCGATCGCCACAACAATATTAATAATTAATTGACATAGATTACTAGTCTAGCGTAAGAAAAACAAATCCGAGATAGCAAATACAAAGTTTTGTAGGCACACAATATTTCTGGCAATAAATTATATTTTAATTAAACACAGACAATTATCTGTGTTTATTTTTAATTAAAAATTTTAAAAAATCATGCTCGGTTCTCTTAACCAAAAACCAGCCAAGAGAATTTATTTGATAAAGTAATATACAATATTTCCCTTCTTGAAATTATGACTGCTGTTATTCCCGTAGCAAAACCTGTTAGCCAGATGCAATTGGCTCCTGGTAGTGCAGTTACTATACCAGATGTCAGTTGGTCAGAATTCGAGGCGATTTTAGAGGAATTGGGACACAAGCGGCGTGCGAGAGTAGCTTATAGCCAAGGTACTTTAGAAATTATGGTTCCTTTACCTGAACATGAAAAGCCAAAAGAACTAATTTCAGATTTTGTCAAAGCTTTACTCAGATTTCAAGGCAGAAGGTATGAACCTTTTGGTTCTACCACGTTCAAAAAGCCAGGAACAGCCGGAGTAGAACCCGACGCTTGTTTTTACATCACAAATTATCAGCGCATGATTGGCCATCGCCGCTTAGAACCTGACGACCCACCACCTGATTTGGCAATTCAATCTGATGTCACTTCTAAAACCAAACTTGATGCTTATGCAGCCATTGGCGTGCCGGAACTTTGGGTTTATGATAGCGGCACACTGAAAATTTATGTATTGCGTGATGGAATTTATTTAGTTTCTGATGATAGTCCTCTCTTTGAAGACATACCAATCAAGCAAATCATTCCTACTTTTGTGGAACGTGCTTGGCAAGTAGGCAATCTTCAGGCTTTGGAAGAATTTGAAATGGCGATCGCATCAAAATAAAATTTAAGCACAAAAGTTATCTATTGAGGCTGGGTGTAGAGGTGTGAGGGTGTCAGAGAAAAGATTAACCAAGTTAACTTAACTAATTTAAGTTGAATGAGCAATGACTACAAAACTGACGAAAGAATCATGACTCCTTTCACCTTTACCCCTCTATACCCTTTCACCCCTACACTCTTTTTTAACCAAACTGCTCTTCCACATCAAGGTTAAACAACATTTGTAGCGTTTGCATACAACGTCGTCTCGCCTCGACATCCTGTTGCGCTCGTAATTGCACCATCGGATCGTGTAAAATTTTGTTAACGATTCCTCTTGTTAAAGCTTCGATCACTTCCTGATGTTTGTCTCCAAATTCCGAACCCAAACGCGACAAAGCTTTTTCCAACTCTTGTTCGCGGATGGTTTCGATTTTATTTCGCAGACAGCTGATAGTAGTTACAGTTTCTAAACTGCGCCACCAAATATCAAAAGCTTCAATTTCTTCTTCTAAAAGTTTTTCGGCTTCTTGAGCCATTTTGCGTCGGCTTTCGTAGTTCTGTGCAACTACTGCTTTTAAATCATCAACATTAAACGCCTGGACATGTGCTAGTTCATTGACATCTGAGTGTACGTTACGCGGCACAGAGATATCAAATAACATCAAAGGACGGCCAGCTTCTAAAACTATTTCTAACTTGGCGCGGTCAAGTATTGGCTCTGTTGCAGATGTACTAGTAAATACTAAATCGCTTTCGGCAATTACGGTCATCATTTCCGCCAGCAAATGAATGCGGATTGGTTGGTCAGAGAACTGCTTGGCTAATTCCTGGGCGCGATCGCGGGAGCGATTTACAATACTAATTTGTCCCGCACCTTTAGAAATTAAATGTTGCACCAACAACCGCGACATTTTGCCAGCACCGAGAATTGCCACTCGACAAGCAGATAAATTAGCAGCTTTGATTTGTGCCAACTCCACAGCCGCCGAACTAATAGAAACAGCACCAGTGCCAATACTTGTTTCGGTACGTACTCGCTTACCCGCTGTAATTGCTTGTTTAAATAATCGATTCAAAATTGTTTTTATACCACTGTATTGCTGCCCCAGTTTGTGAGTATTCTTCACCTGAGCCAGAATCTGACCTTCTCCGAGGACTAAGCTATCTAATCCTGCTGCTACCCGCATAATGTGCATTACAGCGTCTTCGTGCAGTAGCACAAACAGGTGTTGTCTTAAAGAAGATACAGGGAATTTGCTGTGTTCTGAAAGAAACTGAGTAACTTCGCGGACACCTTGGTCAGTTTCACTAGCCACAATGTAAATTTCCAGACGGTTGCAAGTGCTAAGTATAGCTACTTCGTCAATGTGGGGGTAACTAGTTAAATGAGCGATCGCACTTTCAGTTTGTGGTTCTGGAATACTCAGCTTTTCCCGAATTTCGACTGGGGCTGTTTTATGGCTTAACCCCACCACTGCAATATTCATTTCTTATCAACAATTAATAATGGGTTATTAACAATTGGGGAATGGAAGTAAAAAGTCAAAAGGCAAAAGTAAAAAACAAAAATATTTTTTACTTTTTACTTTTTACTTTTGACTTAATGAATCTCTCTCCCGAATTTCTAGTGCAATTGCAGAGTCTTAGGCTGTTCTACCATGTGGATTGTATCGACAAATCTAGCTGTCTTAGACTGGCTAGAGATAACCAAACTTTGAGTTCTTGCACCACCGTGGAAGAAGCGGACACCTTGCATTAAATTACCAGAAGTAATTCCGCAAGCAGCAAACAGTACATTTTGACCAGAAGCCAGTTCATGAGCATCGTAGACCTTATCGGGGTCAGTGATGTTCATAGACTGCAAACGCTCAATGTTAGCTTCTTTGCTTTCCCCAATTAGACCTGTTTTCACCACTGCTGGATCGTAGATCAATTGGCCTTGGAAATGTCCACCCATTGCCCGCATAGCCGCCGCAGAAATCACACCTTCAGGTGCAGCACCAATACCCATCAGTGCATGGATATTAGTTCCCGCAAAACCACAAGATATGGCTGCACCTACGTCACCATCAGAAATTAGTTGGACTCTGGCTCCCGCTTCGCGGATTTCTTTAATCAAATCGTTGTGGCGTTCGCGCTTCATTACAACTACTACGAGTTCATCAATCGAGCGATCTAGACACTCTGAGAGAATCTTGAGGTTTTCGGTGGCTGACTTGTTAATGTCTACTTTGCCTTTAGCTGCTGGGGGTGCTGCTAGTTTCTTCATGTAGAAGTCAGGTGCAGCAAACAAGCCACCTTTTTCAGAAATTGCCAACACAGCCATTGAACCAGGCTGTCCGTATGCTACTAAGTTTGTACCTTCGCAGGGGTCTACGGCAATGTCAATTTCTACTAATTCATCAGGGTTACAAAAGTCTTTTGCGTCTGGACTAGTGCAGATACCAACTTCTTCACCGATATACAGCATAGGAGCGTCATCACGTTCCCCTTCCCCAATCACGATGCGACCACGCATATAGATTTTATTCATGCGCTCACGCATTGCTTCTACTGCTACTTGGTCAGCCGTGTTCTTTTCGCCTTTACCCATCCACTTCGCAGATGCGATCGCGGCTTGTTCTACTACCTCAATAATCTCTAACCCAAGCGTATTTTCCACAGACTCACCCTCTCAACTGCTCTCTATTGCGTTATTTCATCTAGCCATTTCAGTTTTCAAGTCTACCAAAGTGCCGATACCTATGGAAAATAGTATTCACTCACACAATTGTTAATTTTTGCTGCCAATGGATGTCAATCAATACCAGTAATTTGTTTATGTAGTTCTCATGTACTATTAAATAATTAAAAATTGCTAAAAATATCAAATGTCTCAAATTATTGCTGCAAGAGACTTTAAAGCAAATTTAGCAAGTCTCAGATGATTCATACATGAGCCTGTTAGTAAAAGAGATACATTGTGTGTATGTGTATATCTAAGTATATATAGTCAAGAAAAATGCGTATAAGTTTACGAAAAAAAATCAGCTAAATCTAAAATAGAAGTCTTAGGGCAATATCATAATTTCATCTTTCATACTTCAAACTTCACACTTCAGACTTATGTTGGACTTCCTCAATCCCCTACTTGGTCGTCATCCAGACAAGGTTAAAGCTAACGTCGAAATTTATACCTGGCAAACCTGCCCATACTGCATTCGTGCCAAAATGTTGCTGTGGTGGAAAGGCGTAAACTTCACTGAATACAAAATCGACGGTGATGAAACCGCTAGAGCCAAAATGGCAGAAAGAGCTAATGGTCGTCGAACAGTACCACAAATTTTTGTTAATAATCAACACATTGGTGGTTGTGATGACATTTATCAGCTAGACACCAAAGGTCAACTTGATTCTCTGTTGACTCAAGCAGTATAGATAGATATTTTCCTTATTCTTGGACACAAACTGATTAGCACTCTTCAATTACTCTGGATAAAATAACAATCTGAGAACTAAAAAAGACAGGCATATTGCCTGTCTTTATAAAAAAGGATTTATCAGAGAATTTTAGAAATTCATTTCAGCAGCTTGAACTTTTTCAACCTGTTTCTTTTTGAGAACTAGCATTACTTGAGCCAACATTACCAGAGAGACAAAGGCGATTAACCAACCAACTCTGCTGGAATCTTGTAACACAATTTCTGTATCTTTTTGACCGAAGCCACCAACGTTGGGGTTACTTGTCAAAGCATCACCAGATTTTACTGCTTGTCCTTCAGAAACAATCAGTTCTGGGCCAAGAGGAATTGTATCAGTGACCACATCACCAGCTTCGGTTGTGATGTTCACTAAATATTTAACGTTACCGTCACCATCTTCTTCTTTAGCAATCTTGCTAATGGTGCCAGCAGCAGAAGCGTTGTAAACAGTGTTGTTACTCTTTTCGCCAGTAGGATAAACTTGTCCCCGTCCTCTGTTTCCACCTACGTGAACTGAATACTTACCGAAGTGGATGCTTTTGTCAGTTGCTGGGTTAGGAGAAAGAACTGGGAAGACGATTTCTTGATATTGTTCGCCAGGTAAGGGGCCAACAATTACAACGTTGTCTGAACCTTCTTTATAGGTTTGGAAGTAGGTGTCGCCGACTTCTTCTTTCAGTTCTTCAGGAATGCGGTCTTCAGGTGCCAGCTTGAAACCTTCGGGTAGCATTAAAACTGCACCGACGTTTAAGCCAACTTTAGAACCATCTGCACCAACTTGCTGCACGCTGGTATCGTAGGGAATTTTGACTACAGCTTTAAATACTGTGTCAGGCAGCACTGATTGAGGTACTTCTACTTCTGTGGGCTTGGCTGCTAGGTGACAGTTAGCACAAACGATTCTACCTGTCGGTTCGCGGGGCGTTTCAGGATAGGTTTGCTGCGCCCAGAAGGGATAAGCAGCAGCACTTTGAGGCAGAGCAATATCGCTAGTAAAGAAGAATGTTACTGTAGCGATCGCTATGAGCAATGTTTTAGTAATTGCTCTAGCACTGCGAGTTAACCTCGCTGTTGTAAAGGAATTTCTCATCTCTATAAGGACAACGATTCTTGGATGAAGTAGTCAAGGGTCAAGGGTCAATGGTCAATGGTCAATAGTTGCTATGGACTATGGACGTTGGACTATTGACTAAAAATTATGCCCACCAAGGTTCTTCGCCGGTGCGGAAGTCGGTTTCAGTCCAGGGGGTCAAAACAATCTTGTCGTTTTCGGCTTTGGCGTGGCTTAAAGCCAAAGAACGTGGTGCGGGGCCTCGGACTACTTTACCAGTTGCATCGTATTGCGAACCGTGGCAAGGACATTTAAATTTGTTTTCCGCAGCGTTCCAAGGAACAACACAACCCAAGTGGGTGCAAACAGCGTTAATGCCGTAATCGGTAATAGCTTCTTTGCTTTCGACCACAATGTAGGTGGGGTCGCCCTTCAATCCTTGAACGAGGGTGCGATCGCCTACGTTATGGCTGTCGAGAAATTGACTGACGCTCACATCGTTGCCGAGGCTGTCTTTGGCTGTTGTACCACCACCAGCACCACCAGCGGCCGGAGGAATAAAGTAGTTAACAACGGGATACAATGCACCCAGAGCTACTCCAGTGACAGTCCCAAAAGTGAGCAGGTTCATGAATTGACGACGACCCATATCAGGCACGTCCATTGATTCCGAAAATTGAGCCATATCCTACGCGCTCGCTCTTTGTATATTTTGTTTAAGCATTCTGACAAGAGTACTAATGCTTGAGCAACTCTTGTCTGGGTCGAAATGCTAACCAACGATGCTAAACTTCTTTGTTGCAAGATACTTTTAGCATCTTTTCTGTTAGCATTACATTTCTTTATATCCCTATCATACTTGAGTTACGGAACTTAACATCATAACTAAATGTAAAATCTAATTGAGACAAGCTATGACAGGAAAGGAATTACACCAACTGTTACTTGATAAGTGGGGACATTCTTACGATGTCCAGTTCCGCCGTACTCAAGGCAAGATATTTCTGCAAGTAATGTGGAAATATCTAGAGCAAGCTTCTTTTCCCTTAACAGAGGCAGAGTACCAAGAACATCTTGATACCATCGCTAATTATCTTAATGCTTTAGGTGGTACAGCACAGGTACAAACATTTATTACCCAAACAAAAGAACGCCCCCGGCTCGGTAAAGCTGTCAGCATTCCCCTCGATTTAGGTGAACGCGCTTCTGAGTGGATAGTTTGAGCTAGTTTATTTTTGATATGGCACTGTAACACACTTAAATGTATTGCAGGCTTTTGAATTTTTGCAATACATTTTATGAGTAAATTATGTAATTCTTTTATGCTGATTTAGATAGTAACTCTAACAAAATTTTAGTTTTTGGCAATTGTCTTTCATATTTTTTAAAAGCAAGCCGTATTTGATTTTTAACAAACAAAATCCTGCATCAGCAAAAGGTGTAGGTGAAGAAATGGTGAAACTAATCAAAACAAGAGTGACTGATTCACTATTGCTATGTATTATTTACCCGTAAGTTTAACTAACCCAATTCCACCCATATAAAGCCCTAAAACTGCGCTGGCTAACAAAGCTTGAGTTAACGGGTCAGTCGAAGGAGTAAGAACTGCACCTAAAATTACTGCTGCCATAATCACGTAGCGCCAACCCGAAAGCATTCTGTCGGAAGAGACGATTCCTAAGTTACCCAACAATAATTGAATAATCGGAATTTGAAATGCCAAGCCAGTGCTAAATAACAGCAGCAGTATAAATTCAAAATATTTATCAATTGACCACAGTTGTTCTACAACATCAGCGCCATAGCTAATAAAAAACCTCAAAGCGGCGGGGATAAGAACAGAATAGGCAAATACTAACCCACCAATAAATAACACACTCGACCCTAAAACTATTGGCCCTACTAAGCGACGTTCACGGCGTGTTAACCCTGGGAGGACAAACTGGATAACTTGATAAAGGATAAAAGGCGTAGACAGTACAAGTCCACTGTAGCCGGCGACTTTTAAGGAGACAAAGAAATATTCTCCGGGTGCAAGCTGGAGAAATTTGACCCCTGCTGCTGGTACTTCTAGTAACTGCACAATCGGCTTGACAGCTAGAAAACAGCCGATAACAAAAATGACTACAGCGATTAGTGAATAGAATATCCGTTGTCGTAACTCTTCTAAGTGGTCGAACAGAGACATTTCGACTTCACCAGGCAACTCATCAAGAGGATCAGTGTCTGAGTTGCCTTGTCCTTCTAGGTCGATATTGGGATTAGTGATAGTTTCAGCTTCTGATGAAGGAGTCATGAGTAGGCTATTAGGCAACATTTGTTAACTATTCTATTACTCCCTTACACCACTGCCAAAGTTATGAGTATTGTTGCACCAGTTTTAATTGAAAAACTAACCAGCAAAATTATGTTTATTTCTGATTGAGGATTTTTTTCCTGTTTCTTTGTGGTAAGGCTTGCATAAGTTAGTGGGAAGCCATCTTATGAGTCATCACCATCCTATAAGCTACATAAATATAGGGATGGAACTGATATTTTAGAAATTACGTCTCTGCGGCTAGTAGCATTGCATAAATTGATACAATGCTAAGTTTGAAAAGTCCGATTCATCAAGGTGGCATCTTTACAGATAGCGCAATCGGAAATTATTTGCTGAGGTTTGTATGTATAGGATAATTTGCATTGGACTAATGGCATTACCTGCTTATTTTTACAATGCGGAACCCAGTTTAGCGAGTGATAAGCATGTATCTATTGTTGCCAATAATAGCACTAGTCAAAGTATAAACACCCAAATTAATTTAGTACCGTGGCGTATCTTCTCTAGAGAAGATCAAACAGGCGATTGTCTCCGACATGGTAAATGTAGGGATTAATAAGTTGATGTGCGTTCCAATTGCACATTTTTTGATTGAGACTGTTATTAGTCATTAGTCCTTTGTAAATACAAATGACAACGGACAAAGTTATGGCGATCGCATTCCCCAATCCTCACCGCAAAATTTGGTCAATCATCCGATTAGCTTGGGAACCATAACCACCACCAAATAAATTGAAGTGGTTCAAAATGTGATACAAGTTATACAAAGTTTTGCGGCGTTCATACCCTGTATCTAAGGGAAAAGCTGCATGATAACCTTGATAAAAAGCGGATGGAAAACCACCAAAAAGTTCTGTCATAGCGATATCAACTTCGCGATCGCCATAATAAGTGGCAGGATCAAAAATTACTGGTTCTCCTGACACAGTGCATCCAGCATTCCCGCCCCATAAATCGCCGTGGACTAAGGATGGTTGTACTTCGTGATTGGCTAATAGTTCGGGAATCGCCACTAATAATTCATCTTGTTTGGGAAAGTTCCCGCCTCGTCTTCTCGCTAATTGAAATTGATAGCCGAGGCGATGTTTGCAATAAAATCCTCCCCAATCTGTTGTCCAAGTGTTGATTTGGGGAGTGGAACCTATAGTGTTATTTGTGTCCCAGCCGAAACCCTGTTGGCTGGTTGTTTTGTGCATTTCTGCTAACTTAAGCCCCATTTCTGTCCAAGATTGGGTATTACCGTCACCCATTTCTAACCATTCCAACACGATATAGCCAGAATTGCCTGATATTCCCCAACAAATAGGCTTGGGTACACGAATGCTATTTGAGGCTAACATTTGCTTTAACCCCAACATCTCAGCCTCAAACATCGTAACTTGTGATGCTTGGTTAAGTTTGACGAAGTATGTGATTTCACCATTAGTAACGGCGTAACCTTGGTTAATACATCCGCCACTCACAGAACGCTGCTGTTGAGTTTGAAATTTTTCACCAGTTACCCGACTAATATGGGCATCAATTTCAGTCCAAATCATTCTGAAGTATGAAGTATGAAATTACGTCAGCAATCAAGTAATGGGACATTTAGCATAGTCAAATGTCACATAACAAATGACTAAAATTTACACTGGTTTTATGACCACTACACCATAAGCTTCGGGACAGAGATATTGATTAGCTGCTAGGAGTAAATCGTTAGCTTCTTGTTGTTGAATATGCAGTGGGTAACTGAAGGCTGGTTCTAAATCGCCTATTAAAGATTGATAGAAACCATATAAACCACTGCGATCGCTTGGGGTTTCGTTTCCAAAGATAAATCTGTTGGCGACACGTTTGCGGACACGGGCGATTTCTTTTTCTGTGACTAACTCTGTTTGTAATCGGCGGATGTGTTGGGCGATCGCATCTTCAACAGCGGCTATGTTTTCCACTGCACATTTAGCAGAAATATAAAATGTACCTTGTAATAAATTGCTCATATTGCTAACTGCGATGGAAGAAACCAATCCTCGTTCTTCTCGCAAATCTCTCACTAATCTTGATGTCCTTCCGTGTGCTAAAACTCCGGCTAAGACATCTAATCCATAAGTTTGGTTTAATTCGGCTAACCCTGGAACCCGCCACACCATCACGAGTCTTGCTTGCTGAAGGCTTTTATCAACAAATTCTCGCCGCACAATTTCGGTAAATGCAGATTCAGGATAGTTATTTGAATCTTGACTCTTAACTCTTAACTCTTGATTCTTATCTAGCTGTGTAAATCCTTCAGCAACAGTTTCAATTAACTGTTCTACAGGCAAATTGCCCACAGCTACAGCCGTAATCATTGGCGGTTGATACCATTGAGCATGAAAATCTCGCATTTGTTGGGGTTCTAGCCCAGATATGACCGATTCTGGCCCCAACACCGGACGGCGATAGGGTAAAGTATCAAATGCCATTTCCATCGCGCGGCGAAAAGTCCGGCGGTGGGGATTATCTTCAGAACGGCGGATTTCTTCTAGAACGACAGAACGCTCACGTTCAAAGGCATCATCAGGAATACTCGGATTACATAAGACATCTATTTGCAGTGGAGCTAGTTCCGCAAAATCTTGGGGCGCAGTAGTTATGTAGTAATGAGTATAGTCTTGACTCGTAGCAGCATTCGTCACAGCACCACGCTCTTCAATGCGACGTTCAAACTCTCCACTGGCAAGTCGCTCAGTTCCTTTAAAAATCATGTGTTCTAAAAAGTGAGCCATACCGTTGATGGCATTAGATTCTACTGCTGAACCAACTTTAATCCAGAGGTTGAGGTTGACAACATCAATGGGCATTTGTTCAGCAATGATTGTCAAGCCATTAGGTAAGCGGTGTAGTGTTGGAGAATTGAGACGAGAAGATTTGAACAGGGTTGAGGTCATGGGTTGTGGTGAGTTTACAGCGTTCTTATTCCTTTATCTTATCCGTCACCCCAAAATATCTCTTGTTGTTGCATTAGTTATGTATATTCTTTTTACTCAAGAACATACTAATCACTGGGATAGTTAGTACACTTTATGTTGCTTTTTTAACATCAGTAGATTTTTGCCTACAGACTTAATGTTTCTAAGTAATCTAAAATTATGAATAGAAATATTAAGAAATATAAACTAGATATCCATGTCCATTACTGCTATTGACAAAAGTAAATCTCGTGTTGTAGTGATTGGTGCAGGTATTGGTGGACTGACTGCTGCGGCATTACTAGCCCATCGTGGCTACAGCGTTTTAGTCCTTGACCAAGCCATTGTACCGGGGGGTTGTGCGTCTACATTTAAGCGTCAAGGGTTCACCTTTGATGTTGGTGCAACTCAAGTTGCTGGGTTGGAACCAGGAGGAATTCACCACCGCATCTTTGCGGAACTAGGAATTGATTTACCGCCTGCTACCCCTTGTGACCCTGCTTGTGCAGTTTATTTACCGGGTGAAAACACGCCTATTAATGTTTGGCGTGACCCCGATAAATGGCGAGAGGAAAGACAACGGCAATTTCCGGGTAGCGAACCATTCTGGCAGCTAATGGCAACTTTATTTGAGGCTAGTTGGGAATTTCAAGGGCGTGACCCAGTGTTACCGCCGCGTAACTTGTGGGATTTATGGCAATTAATTCAGGCTGTGCGTCCTAACACCTTGATTACTGCGCCTTTCACCTTATTAACAGTAGGTGATGCCTTAAGGTTATACGGACTGGGTAATGATCAGCGATTGAAAACCTTTTTAGATTTGCAATTGAAGTTGTATTCTCAGGTCAGTGCTGAAGAGACAGCATTACTGTATGCCGCAACAGCTTTGAGTGTCTCCCAACTGCCCCAAGGATTGTATCATCTGCAAGGTAGTATGCAGGTGTTGAGCGATCGCCTAGTCACAGCTTTAGAGAGAGACGGCGGACGCTTGTTAATGCGTCATACTGTCGAACACATCAAAGTTGAAAATACTCAAGCCACCGCCGTTGTTATCCGCAACCAAAAAACAAGCGAAGTTTGGACAGAACCAGCAGACCATGTGGTAGCTAACGTGACTGTTCAAAATTTAGTGCAGTTATTGGGTGATCAAGTTCCATCAGGATATAAACAGCGTGTAGAAAAACTCCCACCACCATCAGGGGCATTTGTTGTGTACTTGGGCGTAGATGCGAGTGCTATTCCTTTAGATTGTCCGCCCCATTTACAATTTCTCTACGACGCTAACGGCCTCATAGGCGAGAATAATTCCTTGTTTGTTTCCGTCAGTCATTCTGGTGATGGTCGCGCACCTGAAGGCAAAGCGACAATTATTGCTTCATCTTTCGTTGATTATCAACAATGGTGGCAAACTTCAGATTATCCAGGACTGAAACAAAAATATACAGAACAAGCGATCACCCATCTCAACAAATATTTCTATCTCAAACCCGAAACCATCATTTATCAAGAAGCCGCCACACCCCGCACCTTTGCTCATTACACCGGACGCGATCGCGGTATAGTTGGGGGCATCGGTCAAAGAATCCCCACTTTTGGCCCTTTTGGTTTCGCCAACCGCACACCCATTAACTCGTTGTGGTTAGTCGGCGACTCCACCCATCCCGGCGAAGGTACAGCTGGCGTGAGTTACTCAGCGCTGACGGTAGTGAGACAAATTGAGGCGCAAAGTTAAACAAATATTTGAATCAACAGATAAACACTGATAAATTAGCAGTGTCTAAGTAGGTAGACAGAATGATAAGTCAATACGGTTCAGTTAAGATCCCCCAGCCTGCGGCGACCCCCTTCAAAATGGGGTAAAAGAGGCTTATTAGCCCTCTTTTGAAGGGGGTTGGGGGTGTCTAAAAAAATTAACCCGTTAACGAACCGTATTGAAATATAAGTAGGATGCAAACCAGAGAAACTTTCCCTCCTGCCTTCTGTCTCCTGCCTTCTTATCTGTGTTTAGCTAATGAATTACGACACAGCCCGCAAACTGCTGGTCTCTCAAACAATCACAACCGAAGAAAACCCTGATGCTTTGTTGATGCGGATGAAGCAGGGAAAACCACCTGTTCCCGGTCAGATTACCTCAATTTTGTTGGCGTTAAAAGTCGTGTTTGAAGCCCTCAAAGATGCACCCAATCTAGACCGAGAATTAACCTTTGCCCTTTATCAGTTAGGTGTAAAGACACAGCATTTATATGTAGCTGGGCGGAAAGCTGGGGTAGACTGGCCGCCCCTACTCAAAGAAGATTTAATTAGAATTTCTCTGGCTACGGAAAGTATTTTTTCTGGTCTATGGCAAACCCCGCCATCTGGAGGGTTTGGCGGAGGTTAAGGTTCAACGAGTTTGTAATTCTTTGAGCAATTTTTCTACATCATTTTTGAGTAAAACCGTCATTTGTCCGGTGAAAGCTTTACCGCTGCGAGGTTTAGCTATTTCTATCCAATAAGCATAGCGATCGCCTATACGCAATTGTCCTTGTAAAGCTTCTTTAATGGGAGTTTTGGCAAACCGCGCCGAGTTGACTTCGCCTTGGCTAGGGTAGTCATACACCACTTGACCTTGATTAAAATCTTGATAGATATCGTAGCCGTAAATTATCCGCAACGATTCTTGTAGGCGTTGAAAGCTCATACCATTAATAGCATCATACATAGCCAAGCGTTCGTAACGAATCCGGCTACGGTCTTTGGCAAACTCCACCTTACCCGGAGGTAACACCGACGCTTGAAAGGTGAATCGCTGGGCTGCTGTGTCACTCTTCTGCACATACAATTTTTCACCATTTCCCGGACGCAGCGTCGGATGGGCGTTCATCCAAGTAGTTACTTCTTCCGTACTTTGTCCTGGTAAAGCATTGGCTTTAGATTCAAACAGCATTCCCACGCCCAGCCAGGGAACTAGAGAAAAAGACAAAATTAAACTATTAACCAAATATTTTTTTAGCATTTTCCTATTCGGGACTTACATGGAAATTTCCCCAATTAGGGGTTAATCATAGTTTTCCCGTTTTTTTAGGAGATGATGTCATTGCATTATCAGACGCACAACAAAATATACTAAGTAATTTTACTTAATGTATGACATTGATTTAGATATTTATCCAATTCAAAATACAAATTATACGTCTATGTCAAGACCAAGAAATCACAAGCTCACACCACAAAAAGAAGCTTTAATTCCTGCTTATTGGAAGAAATAGCGGAAGATAGTATTTTCCACCGAACCTATTGATAGAAATAAAAATAGAGAAGTTGTAAAAAATTTATACTCGCTTGTAGATAATGATATTCCGCAAATTGTTTTTTGCCTTAGTCCTTATGCAGCTATTAATGAAATGCTATCAATGAGTTCGTCTAATAACCGATTATTTGAAACTTTTGTAGATGATGTATTAAATATTGTCAGGCGTGAAATCCAATATTTTTGGAACCAAACTATATTAGATCCTATTAACTCTTATTCGCAAGAATATTTTATCAAATATTTAGAAAATCCAGATATTCCCTCAGAATTAGATTGCCCACGCCAAGATGATTTTAATATATTAGATACAATTTTTAAGCACAATCAATCCGAATTAGTTTGGCAACTTTGGAGTAAAAAAATAAGTTTTCAAACCATTTCCCCCTTTGACTGGATGTACACATCTGCTACATTTGATTTCTTTATTTCGGAGTTAGATTGTTACTATAACCCTGAAATATACCAAGTTATAGAGCAAGTAGTACTTGCTAGTGGCATTATATTTCTTTTTGATCAATACTGTTTTGTCTGCGATCGCCCAACCACATTATCATTAGATTCGGAACATCGTCTTCACGCCGAAGATAAACCAGCAATACAATTCGCTGATGGTTTTAGCATATATTCCAGCCACGGTGTGAATAATGGGTTTAAAATTATTCAGTCAGAATAGCAATCTGATAACTGGATTATTCTCCTGCAAGCTCTCGCGTAATATCCATATTGGCAGCTAGTACACGCACAATTTCCACAGGGTTTTCTCCTCGATATATCAAGAAGTAGCGGGGATGCACCAACCAAAAACGGACTGTCAACGAAGTCAGGTCAGAACGATACTGCCCTATTCTGGGGTTATCTGTCAGCAATTCACAGGCGGAAAGAAGTTTATCCAGCATACGTTCGGCAGCATCTTGATTATCTCGCGCAATATAAGCATAAATCTGCGCTAAGTCATTCTCCGCTTGCACGGAGAGAATATAAGTTTTTGGGTTCATTACACAGGCTTTTTCATCAACTTTTGCGCCTTACTGCGAACACGCTCCCGTACGCCTTCAGCGGGAAGACTTTGGGCATTGTCAAGCTCAGAAAGACCAATAGTAATTTGTTCGTTAAGCCACAATTTATATTCCTCTGAATGGTCGTTAAAACGTTTCAACAGACGCAACCCTTCCCGAATCACTTCACTTTGAGAATGGTACAAGCCAGACTCAACCTGTTTTTGGACAAATGCTTCTAGCTCAGGAGTTAGGGAAATATTCATCTATACCTCACTTTATAACCAGAATAGCTATTATGATAACAATTTTTGTTATTGCTTATCTTGAAAAGAATTGCCGAAAGTTAAAACAGCAGTTGCAAAAATGAAGAGAGATAGTTTAGGTTATTTTTACGTCTTTTCCTGATTATTAACTGCTAAAAAAGCAACTTTCGCGGCTGCTTGTTCTGCGGCTTTGATAGAACGTCCTCTACCTTCACCAAGTTTTTTGTCGTAGAGCCAAACTTCTGCTGCAAATCGCTCTTGATTGCGGTTGGGATGATTAATTTCCTCAACACGATATTCTGGTAAAACTTTAAATTGAGCTTGAGTCCATTCTTGTAAAGCAGCTTTATAGTTGAGCCGAGCCGGATCAAGCCGAATTTCTGTGGCTAGTTGCTCAAAGTGAGAATCTAACCAAGGACGGATGAGATCTAAATTATTTGTGCTGAGATAAAGCGCACCCAACACAGCTTCAAAAGCATCAGCCAAGCGTGATTCTTGACCGACTTTATCACTGGTGGCACTACCAGCAACTAATAAATATAGTTCTAAACCATATTCTCTAGCTAACTGGGCAAGAATGCGATCGCTCACTAATACCGAACGAATCGCTGCAAAATCTCCAACTTGGCAATCTGGGTATTTTTCCCATAAAATTACAGCCGCAGCCAGTCGCACTACAGCATCACCCACAAATTCCAGTTGTTCATAATTCGCTGTATCAGATACCGTTGGGTGAGTTAGCGCCAAATCTAAAAGTTGCCATTTAATTGGTGCATCCAATGGCAAGCCTAACTTTCTTACTAAGCTTTCAAGTTGTCTTTGACGACGGGGATAAACAATAGTCATTAGTCAATAGTCAATAGTCAATAGTCAATAGTCAATAGTCCTCAAAAAAGGACGCAGGACAAATGACTAATGATCCGAATAGGAGAGAGAGTTGGTAGTAAGCCGGGTTCTGTTATCTATGTAAAAAAATTTACATGATGGCAGTTATCTATCTGGGACGGTTGTTACCAAACGCCTCTAGCGGCTCTCATACACGGAACGGGTAAAAGACCAACCGTAGTTCCTCTGACCTTGCTCCCAACCGGGGTTTACCGAGCCAACGCCTCTCGACGCTGCTGGTGCGCTCTTACCGCACCTTTGCACCCTTACCAAACAAGGCAAAAGTTAAAGGGCAAAAGTAAAAAGAAATTTTTGTTTCTTTTGCTTTTTTACTTTTTATTTTTTACTTGTTTTGGCGGTATCTTTCTGTGGCACTATCCTCACGATCGCTCGCACTGGACGTTATCCAGCAAGTTTGGTCTTTCGGGAGCCCGGACTTTCCTCAAAACTATCATGAATGACGGTTCTGCAACTGCCTGCGCCTACTCTCTCCCTAACTACAGTGTAATCCTGGATGGCATCATGTGTCGGATTTGAGTTATTTCTTCTTTTTATTCCAAGGTAGAGCGTAAGTCCAAGGTAATTTTTTGATCGTGAAAGGACAATTGATCAAATACATCGGTGGAATATTTATCCCTGGTGCTATCCCAACCCGAACATCAGATATTCTTAACACTAGCTGTAAAGAAAATTCTAATTCTTTGCCTCGATTCATAAAGTCGTTATATAGCTTTTTTTGAGGCGGCCCACCATTCTTTAAGCCAGTGATACTTACTAGAGGTTTTTTTGCAGAATAGGTTCCGGCTACAGAATCCAATTCTAAAACATCTTCGGCTGTCACCTTTTCAGTCAGGGTTTTTTTCGGGGTGATTAAACTGGGAGTTTGTGGTATTGCTAAGTCACGAGTTAAATAGGGAGAAATCCGAATTACACGGCGTGATTGCTTGGTGTGTTCTACTACCAAAGTGCTATTTTCCCAGTCAACATATACAGCTAGATTATCTGATTTATTTTCAATGGTAATTTGTAATTCTTTTAAATCTTCTAATGAGTAGGAAGAATTAAGTTTAAAAGAAATTCCAATTTGGTCTTTGAGTTCTTGTGTTGTTAGTTGTTCGTTGACTGCATCACTTTTATAAGCATATTTGATTTTATCATCTATAGATTCAACCATGCGGTTAAAGGTGTAAGATACACCAATAATATAAAGTGTCAATACAACTAAATTTTGATCGCCGCTACCTTTGAGCATTTGGAATTTTATCTCCCTGAATTAGTTTTAATGATTTAGCTTCAATCATGTTTAATACTAGAAAAATTAGCGAGCCATCCTCTGCGCCAAAATAGGATGAGTAAACTAACTGCGATCGCTACCATTAAAGCCAAGCAAACTGGATATCCCCAATACCAATTTAGTTCAGGCATATTGTATGGCGATTTATCTGGATTAAAATTCATCCCATAAACACCAGCAACAAAAGTTAAAGGAATAAAAATAGCTGAAACTACCGTTAGTAGCTTCATAATTTCATTCATTTTGTTACTGACTGCTGATAGATATACATCCATTAATCCTGATGCTAATTCTCGGTAGGTTTCCACCATATCCATAACTTGAACGGTGTGGTCATAGCAATCTCGGAGATAGATTCTGACCTCTTCACTAATTAAATCGCTACTATCTCGAATTAACGCATTAATAGCATCTCTTTGCGGCCAAATAGACCGCCGCAGTTGTAATAGTTCCCGTCTAATTTGATAAATTTGTTGTAGTGTTTGTGGTGTAGGTTTGAGGATTACCTCTTCTTCTAATTCTTCAATCCGTTCACCATAAAGTTCTAAAACTGGAAAAAAACCATCAATAATTGCATCTAACAAAGCATAAGCTAAATAATCAGCGCCATTTTTCCGAATAATGCCTTTACCTTTATCTATTCGCATTCTGACACTATCAAAACAATCATGTTCTGGTTCTTCCTGCACTGTTAGCAAATAATGTTTTCCTAATACAAAACTTACTTGTTCACTATAAAATCCACAGGTTGTTTCTTTCGGAACTACCATGCGAGCAATAATTAGTAATTGGTCTTCATAATCTTCGATTTTAGGGCGTTCTCCCATATTGACTACATCTTCTAAAACTAGAGGATGTAACTCAAAGACTTTACCTAATCGCTGTAATATATCTTGATTACCTAAACCTTGGACATCGACCCAAGAAACAGATTCTGTATCCAAGTAATTCAGACACTCTTCTGGAGTTGCTATTTGTTTACGGATAAAGTTTGTTTGATTGTAATCAAACAAAACAATTGTGGGCGCTTCGGCATCTTCATCAATAATCAGAGTTCCCGGTATGGTTCCTGGTTGATGATAAAAATCCGGGAAGTTTGGCTTACGTACTTTTTTGGTGAGACGGCGAATTTTACTAATCATTTGTTAATTGTCAATTTTCATTGGTGATCGGTCATTGGTCAACTACTATTAATTGGCATTAGCCCAAATTGTATAGCTGGATTGCTAATAAATCAGTCAGTGTATAAAAAAACAGCTTGCCTTGGCAAGGCAAACTGTGAAAAAAGATAAAGATATTATTTATCTGGAAAGGTAGAGCTTACATCATACCCATACCGCCCATACCACCCATACCGCCCATACCACCCATGCCGCCCATACCACCCATATCAGGTGCAGCAGCTTTCTTCTCTGGTTTTTCGACAACGATCGCTTCAGTGGTCAAAACCATTCCCGCAATAGAAGCGGCGTTTTGTAGGGCAGAACGTACGACTTTTGCTGGGTCAATGATCCCCGCTGCAATCAAGTCTTGGAATTCGCCGGTCGCAGCGTTGTAACCAACGTTAAACTCGGTTTCTCTCACTTTAGAAACAATCACAGAACCTTCATCGCCAGCATTTTCAGCAATTTGGCGCAAGGGTGCTTCTAAAGCGCGTTTGATAATATCTGCCCCAATTTTTTCTTCTTCATTGAGGCTATGCTTAACTTCGTCTATTTTGGTAGACAGGTGAATTAAGGTTGTACCACCACCAGGAACAATTCCTTCTTCTACGGCTGCTTTAGTGGCGTTGAGTGCGTCTTCAATCCGCAGTTTGCGGTCTTTGAGTTCGGTTTCGGTGGCTGCACCAACTTTAATTACTGCGACACCGCCAGCTAATTTAGCAATGCGTTCTTGCAGTTTTTCTTTGTCGTATTCCGAATCAGTTTCTTCTAACTGCTTGCGAATTTGACCAATCCGCTTTTGAATTTCTGGCTTAGTGGTGCTACCAGCGACAATTGTGGTGTTTTCTTTGTCGATGGTGATTTTGCGGGCAGTTCCCAAAGTTTCTAAAGAAGCAGTATCTAAACTCAGACCAATTTCTTCAGAAATTAACTGACCGTCGGTAAGGATGGCAATATCTTGCAAAATAGCTTTGCGGCGATCGCCAAATCCAGGCGCTTTGATAGCAGCCACAGTCAAAACACCCCGTGCTTTGTTGACTACTAAAGTTGCTAAGGCATCTCCTTCTACGTCTTCCGCAACAATCAATAGTGGTTGACCCAAACGGGCAACTTTTTCGAGTACGGGAACTAATTCTTGAATGCTGTTGATTTTCTTATCGGTAATCAGGATACGCGCATTTTCAAATTCAACGATCTGCCGTTCGTTGTTAGTAATGAAGTACGGAGAGATATAACCTCTATCGATTTGCATCCCTTCTACTACTTCGAGTTCAGTGGTCAGGGATTTGGATTCTTCAACGGTAATGACACCATCTTTGGTGACTTTTTCCATTGCTTCTGCCAGCATCCTGCCGACTTCTTCATCGTTACCCGCAGATACTGTGGCTACTTGTGCGATCGCATCGCCTTCTACTGGTTTAGCCACTCTGGCAATTTCTGCTACTAGCGCTTCGATAGTTTTGTCAATCCCGCGCTTTAAGTTGATGGGGTTAGTACCAGCCGCAACGTTTTTCAGACCTTCTTTAATTAATGCCTGTGCTAAAACTGTGGCGGTAGTGGTACCATCCCCAGCAATATCCTTGGTTTTAGATGCTACTTCTTGAATCAGTCTCGCACCAGTATTTTCTAAAGGGTCTTCTAATTCAATTTCTTTAGCGACCGTGATTCCATCATTGACAATTTGGGGCGCACCATATTTCTTTTCCAACAGGACGTTACGACCCTTTGGCCCCAAAGTAATTTTCACTGCATCGGCTAGGGCGTTGACACCTCGTTCTAGCGCCCGCCGTGATTCTTCATCAAAGGAAATAATTTTAGCCATGTTTCACTTCTCTAGCGCTTCCATTAGACAATTTAGCACTCACAGACTCAGAGTGCTAATAACCCAAGCTGGTCAGATTATAAATGGAATTGATCAGGATTGGTACTGGGTACTGAAGAAGTAAAAAGCAAAAAGGCAAAATAAGCTTTTTACTTTTACTTTTTAACTTCATAGTTTTCCAGTACCTTTTATTAAAAAATTGATTAATATACATTTGATGCTCATGTAGGATACAGGCAGTAATGGTTGAATTGGGAGATGAATCTATACAACTCCCTTAAGTCTCTGGGTATTGCCGACCCAAGCGGCATCGGCTGGTTGGCAGTAGTATTTACGTTTCTTTTTGCTTGGCTAGTGACATGGCGCTTAATACCCACAGTACGCAAGTTTGCCCTGCGGGTTGGTTGGGCTGACCAACCAAATGCGCGACGGCTAAATCGGGAACCTTTACCGAATGCTGGGGGTTTGGCTATTTATGCAGGAGTAATTGCCGCGTTAGTTCTTGCTAGTTTGTTACGACCAATTGAATTACAAAGTGTTTTGGCGCAGGTTTTAACTGTGCTACTAGGAGGCTCAATCCTAGTTTTAGTCGGCTTTATTGATGATCAGTTCGGTTTACCTCCTTCTGTGCGCTTGTGGACACAGATCATCACAGCCTTGTTGCTGGTAGCCAATGGCATCAGCATCAAAGTTGTGTTCGGCACGCCCATAGACTCACTGTTATCAATGTTGATTACAGTACTCTGGGTTGTTGGGATTACCAATGCCATCAATTTGATGGATGGAATGGATGGATTGGCTGGCGGGATCAGTTTTATTACCGCCATGAGTTTGTTGGCAGTTTCCGCCCAATTTCCTAACAAAGCGGCAGCAACCTTAGTTTTGGCAGCTTTAGGAGGTGGAGCTTTAGGTTTTTTACGCCACAACTTCCACCCCTCGCGCATCATTATGGGTGACGCGGGAGCATACTTTTTTGGCTATGTTTTAGCTGCGACCAGTATTTTAGGTGACTTGCAGGTAACTACAGTCTTTTCCTTAGTACCGACAGTTTTATTTTTGTTATTACCAGTCTTAGACACTACCCAAGTGTTTTTACGGCGACTATTAGCAGGAAAAAACCCCCTCAGTACTCCTGGCAAGGATCACCTACACCACCGTTTATTAGCTTGGGGGTTCTCGCAAAGTCACGCTGCATTTACTCTTTGGACAATTACCTTAATTGGCAACTTGCTGGCAATGCACATCCGAAATATGCCTTTGTCTGTCATAGTTGCTACCAGTGTGAGCATCATTATTTTGTTAGGCTTTACAGTTTGCCAAAGAATCTTAAATAATTCGTAATTCCGTTAGCGCAGCGTTAGCGAGTCCGCGATAGCGCAGCGTTAGCGCCGCAGGAGCGTCGCGTCATTACATCACCATGCCACCATCGACATTGAAAACTTGCCCTGTAATGTAATTGGCGGCGGCATCGGCAGCAAGGAAGCGCACCATCCCAGCTACCTCTTCTGGTTGCCCATAGCGACCAAGAGGGATAAATTTTAAAATTTCTTCGGTGTTGCTGAGATTGCTGGTCATATCGGTGGTAATAAAACCAGGGGCGACTGCATTCACTGTGATCCCGCGAGTAGCGAGTTCTTTAGCAACTGTTTTAGTAAAGCCAATGACTCCTGCTTTGGCAGCACTGTAATTTGCTTGGCCAGGGTTGCCCATTTGTCCAGCGACAGAGGCAATATTAATAATTCGCCCAAAACGTTGCTTGAGCATAATTTTGCTAACGGCACGGGTACATAAGAAAACGCCAGTCAGGTTCAAGTCAATTACGGCTTGCCATTCTTCTGGCTTCATCCGCAAAAGTAAGGTGTCGCGGGTAATTCCGGCATTGTTAACTAAGATATCAACTCGACCAAATTTTTCTGTGGTGGCGTTGATTAGTGCCTCTACTTGATCTGCTTGCGAAACATCAGCTTGCAATGCGATCGCCTGTCCACCAACAGCAGTAATATCGGTAACTACCTCATCTGCTGCTGTACTGGAACTAGCATAATTAACCGCTACACTAGCTCCATATTTTGCTAATTCGAGTGCGATCGCCTTTCCAATGCCCCGCGATCCACCAGTAACGATTGCTACTTTTCCTTTGAGACTTTGCAAGTTTTCTGGCAAAACTTCCATAAATTATTCCTTAAGCTTTTGAATTACCGCGCTAATAATCTTATGGCTATTTGTGTTGGTTAATTCACTCAAGGACAATATTTTTGGGGCGAAGAGCAAACTATTGACCATTGACTATAAAAATAAAATAATGTTACAGCTATTCTTGAAAGCACGCATTAAGATTAAAAGCAATCCATAAAAATTCGGTGTGTGTCGTATGGCCACTAAAAAACATTTCAACAGTTTTGAAGAAATGCTTTCTGGTTCTGATGTACCTGTATTAGTAGATTTTTACGCTGAATGGTGTGGCCCTTGCAAAATGATGGGGCCGATTTTAGATCAAGTAAATGCTCAATTAAAAGACCGTCTACGCATTGTTAAAATTGACACAGAAAAATACACCGAATTGGCTAGTCAATATCGTATTGAAGCCCTGCCAACACTCATGTTATTCAAAGAGGGTAAGCCTGTAGATAAAATTGAAGGAGTGTTACAGGCACCCCAGTTAGTGCAGCATCTCCAAAATTTAATTTAGATATAGTAGGTGACAGAGTGCCATTTTTTTGCTTAAGCATCTGGCCTATTGCTACAGATTAATTGTAGAGTTTTTATCAAATAAAAATGGCTAATAGCTTTTCATCATCAATGATTAGCTATTAGCCATAAATACAGGTATAAAGTAAGCTACAGCTTTTCTGGTTCTTCTAGAGGAACTGTACTCACTTTAGTAATTGTTGCTTGTAAGATTTGCGTGTGAGAAATGGAATTGTTCGCTAAGGTGAACAGTGGATTTGACAAAATCCCGGCTATGGTAGTCGCAATTAAGCTGACTACTAACCCTACTTGTAAAGGTCTTAATCCAGGTAAATCCCAACGTACTTCGGGATAGTTTTTCACTACGTCGGACATTTCTTGGGGTTCTTTAACTACCATCATTTTGACTACACGAATGTAGTAATAGATGGAGACAACACTAGTTACCAAACCTAGCAAAACTAAGCCATAAAGACCAGCTTGCCAACCAGCCCAGAACAAGTAGATTTTGCCAAAAAATCCCGCTAGTGGTGGAATACCGCCTAGTGAGAGCAAGGCAATACTCAAGCCTAATGTCAACAGTGGGTCTTTTTGATATAAACCTGAGTACTCGTTAATTTGGTCGGTTCCGGTGCGTAGGGAGAAGAGAATCACGCAGGTGAAACCGCACAGGTTCATAAACAAATAAACCAGCAGATAAAATACCATACTGGCGTATCCCGCCTCTGTACCAGCAATCAAGCCAATCATCACAAACCCAGCTTGAGCAATGGATGAATAAGCCAGCATCCGTTTCATGCTAGTTTGTGCGAGAGCCACCACATTACCCAAGATCATGCTGAGAATGGCGAGGGCTGTAAACACAAATCTCCATTCGTCAGCCACCATTGGGAAGACGGTAGTTAGTAGGCGGATGGCTAAAGCAAACCCAGCGGCTTTGGAACCAACAGATAAAAAGGCAATAACTGGAGTTGGAGCGCCTTCATAAACGTCTGGTGTCCACTGGTGAAAGGGTGCAGCGGAAATTTTGAAGCCAATACCTGCAATGATGAAAACGAGCGAAATCACCAAACCGAGGGATTGGCTAACTTTGGCTGTGATGATACCGTTGGCGATCGCACTTAATTCTGTTTGACCACCCGATAAACCGTACAGCAACGAAACGCCGTATAAAAATACTGCTGTACTAGCAGCACCAATCAACAGATATTTCAACGCCGCTTCGTTAGAACGAGGATCGCGCTTGGTATAGCCTGTCAGCAGATAAGAGGAAATACTTAAAGTTTCTAGTGAGATGAAAATCATCACTAACTCACTAGCGCCAGATAAGAACATTCCTCCCAGGGTAGCAGTCAGCAAAATTGCGATGAATTCGGCTAAGGCTGTACCACTCTGTTCAACGTAGCGAATTGACATCAATATCGTGACAACGGCAGACAACGCGATAATACCGCGAAACACAATACTGAGGTCATCACCAGTGAAGCCACCACTAAAAGAGATGGGGTTGATAGCGTCCCATTGATAGCACAGGGCGACAATTGCAGCTAGTAAACCTGCGATCGCTAGATATCCAATCCAGCGTGCGGATGTACGCCCCAAAATCAAATCAACAATCAAAACCCCTAAGAGGGTAACAATCACAATTCCCTCTGGCAGAATTGTTCCAGCATTCAACTGGGATGCAAGATTAGCAAAATCCATGAGATATATAGGTTTTGGCGATTAGACATTCAGGCTAACTTTGTTCATTTTATCTATTGTTCATTACCAAAGTTGCATTTATCTTTCTGTCTTAAGCATAGACTGACTCTTGCGTAAAATTAGCTTAAAAGAAGCGGATCAGCTAACTCTCACCCAAGACTCTATGCTTATCATTAGATTAAATTATAGTTTAAATTTTGAATTGGACATCTTGTCAATACAGATCTGCTCTAGCTATTTGTTAACAATGGTAACTAAATAAACAATCGGTATTGCTAAATATACTTGTCGGCTTAAATATTTTAAATTATTCGGTTTCCGAGAGTAAATCTTGTAGTTGCTTGGGTAAATCGAAGTAGCCATTAACTCCTGATGCAAAATTTATCACTTGAGTTACCGCATCTATATTTAAACTTCCATAAATATGCGGAAATATTTCTCCGGTTTCAGCCGCTTCGTAGCGAATTTCTGCTTTTACTTTGTGGTTATCAATTAGTAGTATAACTAATTTTTGTTGGTTATAAAAAAATCTGTTAGCGACTGGGATAATCTGTGCTACTTTTGAGCAGTGAATAAAACCTTCGTTGACGAGAGATTCTGCTATATAAATATCATTATCTTTAGCTTGTTCCCATTGCAGGCGCTGTGTAATATGCAGAAGGAATGGAATGTTATATTTTGGGACTTCTGCTGCATCGAGTAGTTTGGTAAAGTCGCAGTTATCGAAATCTTGCAGCACCGTTTTAGCGCCAGAATCTAATAATTTTTCTGGCGCTTGGTAATTGGCTATCCCAATGAAACTAATATTTAAATTACGTGCAGTTTTAATATCCCAAATGCCATCCCCGATAAAAACAATTTTAGTAAATTCTTCTATGTTGTAGTTATTCTTAGCTTTGAGAATAGCAGCATTAATAATATCTTCTCTAGAAATGCCATCATCAGATGAAGCTAAGGGAATATTGTGTATTTCTAAGTTGGCTGCTTGCAGTTTTAATAGAGAAGAATTATACCATCCACCAGTTGCGATCGCTACACACCATGTAATAGAGGTTTGTAATTCAGCTAATACCTTTTCTGCACCAGGGATACTACTAAATAGATGTTTATGTGTGCTAATTTCCTGCTGGAGTTTTTCAACAAAAGCAAGCTTGAACCTTTCAAGTTCAAATTCTGATGGCTGACGTTGTAATCTTTCTTGAAAAATTTGCTGAGTAATGCCAGAATCTTTAATTTTCTTGTATTCAGCCCAGTTTGAATTAATATCAATAAATCCAAATTCTGAAGCAAAGGTATTTATAAAGCAGGTTGCATCAATCTGCTTTGTATTGGTGAGTGTACCATCAATATCAAAAATTACTAGGTTCATATAGCAATCCTATCTGAGTTGTGAAAAAGTATTCTTTTGGACGAACCGCAAAGGACGCATAGACGCGATAGCGGTGAAGCAGTGCGTTGGGCGGGTTCCCCGACTTGTACCCCTACGGGGAAGCAAGCTACGCGCAGCGTCTCCGATTAGGAGAAGCAACTGCTGAACCCGTTAGCGAAGCGGTAGCGAGTCTTCGAGCGTCAGGGCTTCCCGCAGGGTAGGACACAAAGAAGGAGAGGAAGGAAAATAAAGGGAATTCCACAAATGATTTAGGACTGCTATAGCAGATTGTCTTGATTCTTAGGAATACATATATCTGGCGCACACAAACCAGAAAATTGCATTGTCGTCACTGTAAAGTTATTTAAATCAACACAGCGAATAGCGTGATTGTTGGTATCACTAATATATAGATGTGAACTTATAACACTCAATCCAGAAGGTTCAAAAAAGCGGCTATTTTTACCTTGACCATTTTGTAAACCAGCTAAACCATTACCCAAAATTGTTTGACAATTACCTGTGCTGGGACTAACTAATTTAATTTTGTGGTTGTATGTATCTGCTACCCACAAAAAATTTTCCGCATATTCTACCGCCATACAGTGTTGTAATCTTACATCTGTACTTTGTCCATCCACGTCGCCAAAACCGAATAACTGCTGACTACCGCAAATAGTTGTGACTTGGTATGGTTCAACAATTTCTACACTCCGAATTGTACTAATTTCACTATCAGCAATATATAATTCTTGTCCATCTGTAGTCATACCACTAGGTTGAGCAAAAGCTGATTCTATTAGTGAACCATCAACACAACCTTCTGCACCTGTACCAGCATAGGTTTTGATAATGTTGGTGGCTAAGTTCATTTGCCAAATTTGATGAGAACCCGCCATTGCAATAAATAAGGTATTCCCACTTTTGACTAAATCCCAAGGAGAATTGAGTGCAGTTTCTAAACCAACACCACTATGAGGATGAATGTTACGGCTTTGTTCTCCAGTTCCTGCTATTGTCTCGACCATTTGGCGATGCAAATCAATTCGCCGCAAAGCATGATTTTCGGTATCAGTAACAAATAGGATTTGATTTTCACTATCAAATACCATTCCCTGTGGTGCAGAAAACTGTGCTTCGCTAAAACTACCGTCAGTTAAGCCAGGTTGTCCTGTACCAATAATGTGAAGAACTTCGCCATCAAAGTTACTTATAACTAAGCGGTGATGTCCAGAGTCAGCGATGAATAAACCTATTGGCGTGGCTAAGACTTTTCCAGGAAAAGCTAAGGGTGAAATTATTGGTTGTTGCTGCTTTTCTAAAATATGGTTAATTTCTTGAAAGTTGATAGTGCTTTTTTGCTGGTGTTCTTCAATTACTTTTGCAATTAACTCGTCTAAAACCTCACGCTTACCTTCGCCAGAAACATAGCCAACTACATAACCTTCTGGATCGATAATCATGAATATCGGCCAAGCACGCACAGTATATTCTTGCCATACACGAAAATTTTGATCTACTAAAACTGGATGTTCAATGTCATGGCGCAAAATAGCTTGGCGGATATTTTCTGTTTCTTGTTCGTTGTCAAACTTGGCGGAGTGAACACCAATTACTGTAATGCTGTCTTTATATTTATGTTCGAGATATTTCAAGTCTGGTAGGATGTGCAGGCAATTAATACAGCAGTATGTCCAAAAGTCTAAGATGACAACTCTACCCCTAAGTTGTTTTAAGGACAAAGGTTTGTCAGTATTCAGCCAAGTGTAATTTTGGGGAAATTCTGGCGCTCTGACGCGGGGAGTCATGAGATATCCTTTGAAATGGGTGTAGGGGAGATAACTTAATTAATAAATTAATAATGACGTGTGAGATGCCTGCGTAACCTAGACAAAAAGAAAGTTTTAAGCCTGTTGACTGTTTACTGCTATACATTACTGAGAATAATCTTGAGGCTGTATCACTTTTGAGCAAACTGGATAAACTTACTACCACTGATTTGGCTGCTTGGGTGCAACAAGTTAAGATTCAGACTGTACAGGGTAAAGTGTGCGATCGCATCCCACAATTATCTGTAGTTAATCCTACTTGGTTTGCGGTTCACATCTGCTGTGTCTCAGAACAAACTTATAGTTCAGGCGATACAGATTGTGTGTTTCCCTTGATGAGTGTCATCAAAGCATTTTCCTTTCTATATCTGCTAGAAAATATGGGAACGGACACCGTTTTACAATGGGTTGGGGTTGAACCGTCGGATGCTGCTTTTAATTCTTTAGATCAATTGATTGCTGATAACGGCCATCCCCGTAATCCCATGATTAATAGTGGTGCAATTACTTTAGCTGATAAATTACCAGGAAAAACTGCAAGTGATCGCACTTCACATCTTTGTCAATGGTTAAATCAGTTAACAGGTTCCCAAGTGTATTTAGATGAAGTCATGCTGGCTTCAGTACGTGCTTCACGTTCACCAATTAACCAAGCAATCACCAATTATCTCGCAGAAAAAAATCGTCTTGACAATCCTGAAATAGCTCTTGACACCTACGAACAAATATGCTGTATCTCAGGCAGAGTAGAAGATTTAGCTTTGTTAGGAAAAGCCTTAGCTTGTGGAAATAATTTACAGCATCACCGGATAGTTAACGCCGTGATGTTGATGTGTGGACTTTACCAAGACTCGGCTAAGTTCGCTCTCAGAATTGGTTTACCGATGAAATCAGGCATTAGTGGTGCCATGTTAGCCATAGTACCAAACACCGGAGCGATCGCTTGCTACAGTCCCGCCTTAGATACAGTCGGAAATTCCGTAGCGGCGATCGCTTTTATTGAAGCTTTAGCCCAAAAATTAGAATTGAGTATCTTTTAAACTAGACTTATTAATTTTTTGTCTCGCGCAAAGACGCAAAGAAAACTCAGCGTAACTTTGCGTTTACCTCCACGCCCCTTTGCGTTTAAAACTTCCATCTCTCATTCCTCCTCTTAAGGTGTTGGAAGCAGACGACGCTGAAAATATTTACCTAATCTAGATTTTAAAGGCTCAGTTTCTGGTTTTTCAGGAACTTCTGTAACTTGAGGTGTGGGTATTACTTCTGGTTCTGGCGATGGCGACTCAGTAACTTGAGGTGTAGGTATTACTTCTGGTTCTGGCAATGGCGACTCAGTAACTTGAGGTGTAGGTATTACTTCTGGTTCTGGCAATGGCGACTCAGTAGCTTGAGGTGTAAGTATTACTTCTGGTGCTGGTGCTGGCGACTCAGTAACTTGAGGTGTAGGTATTACCTCTGGTGCTGGTGCTGGCGACTCAGTAGCTTGAGGTGTAGGTATTACTTCTGGTGCTGGTGCTGGCGACTCAGTAGCTTGAGTTGTGGGTATTACCTCCAGTGCTGGCGACTCAGTCACTTGAGGTGTGGGTGTTACTTCTGGCTGTGGTAACTCAGTTGGTTGAGGTTGAACTACCTCTGGAATTTCACGTTGTGGAATTGTTTGTGGTTCTGGTGTCGGTGTGGGAACTAATGGCTGAGGAATGTAACTTTGATCTACAATGCTGCGTACTTCATCAGCTTTAAGTTCATCTCTAATAATTCGAGAAAGTGTATCTTTACCCTTTGGTTGGTAGTTAACCAATCTCACAGTAGTGTTAAAGGCATTTTTGACAGTGTTACCTTGGTTATCTAAAAATTCCAGCTTCACCCAATTATTTCCAGGTTGGAAGCCTTTGAGGTAAACTGCTTGCCAGCGATCGAAAACAAAGCTTTCACCATTAATTGTGCAACGGATGCGCCAATCACTGAACAGGTCATTCGGATTATCTGTAGATCCTAAACGCAGTGGGGCGTTAGTTAAATAAAAGTCCAGCAAAATTGGTTCAGCGCCATAACTACCTTGCGGAGTGCTGTAAGTTAGCAAGGGCAAGCTAGAATCAGGACTGTTATCATCAGTTTTAGTAAAAATGTGAAATGTAGTCTGAGCATAAGCACCTTCATTTTTAAAGCTTTCACCCCAAGGACGAGTAGCAAACACACGTACAGTATGTGTACCTGGAGATAAATCCGACAAAACCAAGGGCTGGCTTAAATCGTACACAGGGATGTAAGGCTGATTATCCAAAATTACGTGGAGATGAGGGCCTAATTGCAACTTTGGGTCTTTAAATACAGGTAAATCTTTTACCTGAAACTGAACTTTAACTTTCGCATCTGGGATGATTTCCTCAAGTTGAGGTGTGACTATAGTCACCTGAGGGCGATACACCTCTAAGGTTGAACGCAGTTCTTGAATCACCTCTGGTGGTGCAACTTCAGTAAATTGCTGCGAAGTCGGTTGAGATTTTTCTGTAGGGCTAATAGATACGTCTTGACTAACCGCTTTCTCTGCACAACTGTTTAAATTCAAGACAAATACTAGTATGATTAGCCACTTAATAATAGTCAGACTCCTGGGGAGGATCTGTTTTAAAGTCTTCACACACCACAAATTCATGCCTTAAACCCAGTTATAGTCTGCAAAACTGCAAAATCATTTTGTCCTAACCTGCCCATCGGACACCATAGCCTAAAAGGTAAAGTTTTGCTCAGGTACTATGTATTTTTTTAAATGCTAGGACAGCAGTAATCTTTTTGACAATTTCCGCTTACAGAGGTCTTACTCTCGTACCAAAAATGTATATGGCTGGAGTCTAGAATACTGAGTTGGTACATATTATATCCATGAATCATAAATTTAACGAATTGTTATTCTTTGTAAATTAAATGAAGAAAGTATTGACTTTTTGCTCAGGAGTTTAAAGATAAAAGCTAGATCAGACAATTAATTTGGCGATTTTGAATTATTGTTAAAATCTCTCCAACAATGTACAAGTAAAGACTTTATAATTCAACAGAAACAAACTTCCACATAGCGTCTTCATCGCTCCTCCAGCCACTATCTGGAGAAGGCGACTAAAGATCACATTGTGGTTTCATGATTCCTCATTCCTTATCACCAGAGGAGGTCGAATGACGATTAGTCCTCCGGAGCGAGAGGAAAAGAAAGCCAGAGTGATAGTTGATAAAGACCCGGTACCAACCTCATTTGAAAAATGGGCATTGCCAGGACACTTCGACAGAACTCTAGCTAGAGGCCCCAAAACCACCACCTGGATTTGGAACCTCCACGCTCTCGCCCACGATTTTGATACTCATACAAGCGATTTAGAAGACATTTCCCGCAAGATATTTGCGGCTCACTTCGGACACCTGGCCGTTGTGACCATCTGGTTAAGCGGGATGATATTCCACGGCGCGAAGTTTTCTAACTACGAAGCCTGGTTAAGTGATCCGTTGAACGTGAGACCCAGTGCTCAAGTCGTTTGGCCCATTGTTGGACAAGACATTTTAAATGGTGATGTCGGTGGAGGATTCCACGGTATTCAGATCACCTCTGGCTTGTTCCAAGTATGGCGTGGCTGGGGTATCACTAACTCCTTCCAGCTTTACTGCACAGCGATTGGCGGCTTGGTATTAGCAGGCTTGTTCTTATTTGCTGGCTGGTTCCACTACCACAAACGCGCTCCCAAACTGGAATGGTTCCAGAATGTGGAGTCGATGTTGAACCACCACCTGCAAGTTCTACTAGGCTGCGGTTCCTTGGGATGGGCTGGACACTTAATTCACGTCTCCGCACCAATCAACAAGCTTTTGGATGCAGGGGTAGCTGTTAAAGATATCCCCTTACCTCATGAGTTCATTCTCAACAAGAGTTTGTTGATCGACCTATTCCCCGGCTTTGCGGCTGGTTTAACACCTTTCTTCACCTTGAACTGGGGTCAGTATGCTGACTTCTTGACCTTCAAGGGCGGTTTAAACCCTGTAACCGGTGGTCTGTGGCTGACTGATATTTCTCATCACCACCTAGCGATCGCTGTACTCTTCATCATTGCTGGTCATCAATACCGCACAAACTGGGGCATTGGTCACAGCATCAAAGAGATCCTCGAAAACCACAAAGGCCCCTTCACCGGGGAAGGTCACAAGGGTCTTTATGAGAACATGACCACCTCTTGGCACGCTCAATTAGCAACTAACCTTGCCTTCTTGGGTTCGCTGACAATCATCATCGCGCATCACATGTACGCGATGCCTCCCTATCCATATTTGGCGACTGACTACGCAACTCAGTTGTGTATCTTCACTCACCATATTTGGATCGGTGGATTCTTGATTGTAGGTGGTGCGGCTCACGCAGCCATCTTCATGGTGCGGGATTACGATCCAGTTGTGAACCAAAATAACGTTCTGGATCGGGTGATTCGTCACCGGGATGCAATTATTTCCCACCTGAACTGGGTTTGTATTTTCCTCGGCTTCCACAGCTTTGGTCTGTACATCCACAACGACACAATGCGTGCCTTGGGCCGTCCCCAAGACATGTTCTCTGACAGCGCAATTCAGTTGCAGCCAGTGTTTGCTCAATGGGTGCAAAACTTGCACACCTTGGCTCCTGGTGGCACAGCTCCCAATGCCTTAGAGCCTGTGAGTTATGCCTTTGGCGGCGGTATCTTGGCTGTAGGTGGTAAAGTCGCTATGATGCCCATCGCTTTGGGTACAGCTGACTTCTTGATTCACCACATCCATGCTTTTACCATCCACGTAACTGTTCTGATTCTGCTGAAAGGCGTACTGTTCGCTCGCAGCTCTCGCTTGATCCCCGATAAAGCCAACTTAGGTTTCCGCTTCCCCTGCGACGGCCCAGGCCGTGGTGGTACTTGCCAAGTTTCCGGCTGGGATCATGTGTTCCTCGGATTGTTCTGGATGTATAACTCCCTATCTATTGTGATTTTCCACTTCAGTTGGAAAATGCAATCTGATGTTTGGGGAACTGTAGACGCAGCTGGTAATGTGTCTCATATTACTGGTGGTAACTTTGCCCAAAGTGCCATCACTATCAACGGCTGGTTGCGAGACTTCTTGTGGGCGCAAGCTTCACAAGTAATCAACTCCTACGGTAGTGCTTTGTCTGCTTACGGATTAATGTTCCTAGGCGCTCACTTTGTTTGGGCATTCAGCTTAATGTTCCTGTTCAGTGGTCGTGGCTACTGGCAAGAACTAATTGAGTCCATTGTTTGGGCTCATAATAAACTGAAGGTAGCACCTGCAATCCAACCCCGCGCTCTGAGCATCACTCAAGGCCGTGCTGTTGGTGTAGCTCACTACCTCTTAGGAGGAATCGCTACCACCTGGGCATTCTTCCACGCACACATTCTTTCAGTAGGATAGCAATCAGTTATAAGGAGTACTGAGTAGTGAGTGATGGGTAATTGCTCAAAGCTCAAAACTCAGAACTCCAAAAGCTGATGCCTGATGGCTAAGGGTCAGAGGAAATATCAAAGCTATGGCAACAAAATTTCCAAAATTTAGCCAGGATCTCGCACAGGACCCAACTACGCGTCGCATTTGGTATGCGATCGCGATGGGCAATGATTTTGAAAGCCATGATGGCATGACCGAGGAAAATCTTTACCAAAAGATTTTCGCTACCCACTTCGGACATCTGGCAATCATCTTCCTCTGGGCTTCTAGCCTCCTGTTCCATGTAGCCTGGCAAGGTAACTTTGAACAGTGGATTAAAGATCCTCTACACGTCCGCCCAATTGCCCATGCGATTTGGGATCCCCACTTCGGTAAACCCGCAATTGAAGCTTTTACCCAAGCTGGTGCTAGTAATCCTGTAAACATTGCTTACTCTGGTGTCTACCACTGGTGGTACACCATCGGTATGCGGACAAACCAAGAACTGTATGTTGGTTCACTTGGTCTGTTACTATTCGCTGCCCTGTTCTTATTTGCTGGTTGGTTGCACTTGCAACCCAAGTTCCGCCCCAGCCTCGCTTGGTTCAAGAGTGCTGAATCTCGCCTAAACCACCACCTTGCTGGTTTGTTCGGCGTTAGCTCTCTAGCTTGGGCTGGTCACTTGATTCACGTTGCTATCCCCGAATCTCGCGGACAGCACGTAGGTTGGGACAACTTCTTAAGCACTGCCCCCCACCCAGCAGGTTTGCAGCCATTCTTTACAGGTAACTGGAGCGTTTACGCTCAAAACCCAGATACAGCTGGTCATGTATTTAGTACATCCACTGGTGCTGGTACAGCGATTCTGACCTTCTTAGGTGGTTTCCATCCTCAGACAGAATCTCTGTGGTTGACCGACATGGCTCACCACCATTTGGCGATCGCCGTATTGTTCATCGTTGCTGGTCACATGTACCGTACCAACTTTGGTATTGGTCACAGTATCAAAGAAATGATGAATGCCAAAACTTTCTTTGGCAAAAAAGTTGAAGGGCCATTCAACATGCCTCACCAAGGCATTTATGACACCTACAACAACTCCCTGCACTTCCAATTAGGTTGGCACCTAGCTTGTTTAGGTGTTGTTACCTCCTTGGTAGCGCAACACATGTACTCCTTGCCTGCTTACGCGTTCATCGCTAAGGACTACACCACCCAAGCAGCGCTTTACACCCACCACCAGTACATTGCAATTTTCCTGATGGTTGGTGCGTTTGCCCACGGTGCAATTTTCTGGGTACGTGACTACGACCCCGAACAAAACAAAGGCAACGTGCTGGAGCGCGTATTACAGCACAAAGAAGCGATTATCTCTCACCTCA
This sequence comes from Nostoc sp. HK-01, assembly GCA_003990705.1. GTDB lineage: Bacteria > Cyanobacteriota > Cyanobacteriia > Cyanobacteriales > Nostocaceae > Nostoc_B. Next base: position 5,787,655 of record AP018318.1, on the reverse strand, counting down.
GCTGGGTATCGCTGTTCTTGGGCTTCCATACCCTCGGTTTGTACGTTCATAACGACGTAGTAGTTGCTTTCGGTACTCCTGAAAAGCAAATCCTGATCGAGCCAGTATTTGCTCAATTCATTCAAGCTGCTCACGGTAAAGTGCTTTACGGCTTAGACACCTTGTTGTCTAACCCCGACAGTGTTGCTTACACAGCTTATCCCAACTATGCAAACGTTTGGTTGCCCGGTTGGTTAGATGCCATTAACTCTGGCACCAATTCCTTGTTCTTAACAATTGGCCCTGGCGATTTCTTGGTACACCATGCGATCGCACTAGGTCTGCACACAACCACCCTCATCCTAGTCAAAGGTGCTTTGGATGCTCGTGGTTCTAAATTAATGCCAGACAAAAAAGACTTCGGCTACGCATTCCCTTGCGATGGCCCTGGTCGTGGCGGTACTTGCGACATCTCCGCTTGGGACTCCTTCTACTTAGCTCTGTTCTGGGCATTAAACACAGTAGGTTGGTTAACCTTCTACTGGCACTGGAAACACCTGGGTATTTGGCAAGGTAACGTTGCTCAGTTCAACGAAAACTCTACCTACCTAATGGGCTGGTTCCGTGATTACCTGTGGGCTAACTCTGCACAGTTGATCAACGGTTACAACCCCTACGGTATGAACAACCTGTCTGTTTGGGCTTGGATGTTCCTCTTCGGACACCTAGTTTGGGCAACTGGCTTCATGTTCCTCATCTCTTGGAGAGGATACTGGCAAGAGTTGATCGAAACCTTGGTTTGGGCGCACGAGCGTACTCCTCTAGCTAACCTAGTTCGCTGGAAAGACAAGCCTGTTGCACTCTCCATTGTTCAAGCTCGTTTGGTTGGTCTAGCTCACTTCACCGTTGGCTATGTCCTCACCTACGCCGCCTTCCTCATCGCCTCCACTGCTGGTAAGTTCGGTTGATCTGGCTACTAGTTTTGTTAGGTAACTGAAAAAATCCCCCGCCGTAAGGCGGGGGATTTTTTTTGCTCAACTTTTCAGAACTTTTCCAATTGGTATAGCGGTAGCCAAGTTGGTTAGGACATCGACAAATAATAAAACTTAGACACCACAAAGCTTTTAACCCTGTCACCTGTCACCTATTACCTGTCCCCTGCTGTATAAGTCTGAAAATTTTAAGCTTTGAGGGTAAAGATCTGTTCAATGATGTCTTCCACAACTTTATCGGGTGTAGATGCACCAGAGGTTACACCAACAACGATTTTACCTGCTGGTAGCCAATTTTCGGCGATCGCTAATTCTCCATTTAGCTGACGATGTTCGATAGCTTTAGCTGATTTAATCCGTTCTACAGCATCAATATGATAAGAAGGAATACCCTTTTCAAAAGCAATTTGTTGTAATTGGGTAGTATTTGATGAGTTAAATCCACCAATCACCACCATTAAATCCAAATCATGCTGTACTAATTCCAACATGGCATCTTGCCGTTCTTGGGTAGCATCACAGATAGTATTAAAGCTTTGAAAATGCTGATTCAACTCAGCTGGGCCATACTTCTGCATCATCGTCCGTTCAAACAGCTTACCAATCTGCTCAGTTTCACCTTTTAGCATAGTGGTTTGGTTAGCAATACCCACCCGTTCTAAATCTCGGTCTGGGTCAAACCCGGCGGAACAAGCTTTAGCAAATTTTTGTAAAAATTCTTCTCGATTCCCACCGTTCAGAATGTAGTCAGCAACGTATTGTGCTTCTTTTAAATTCAAGACAATTAAATATTTGCCTGCAAAGGAACTAGTAGCAACGGTTTCTTCATGTTTATATTTACCGTGAATAATGGAGGTATAATCGATTTTTTTGTGCTTTTCAACGGTATTCCAAACTTTAGAAACCCAAGGACAAGTGGTATCGACGATTTTGCAGCCTTTATCGTGTAATATCTGCATTTCTTGAACACTCGCTCCAAATGCAGGTAAGATAACCACATCATTAGTTTCCACAACAGAAAAGTCTTTTTTACCTGTTTCTACAGGAATGAATTTGACTTCCATTTCCTGCATTCGCTGATTCACCGAAGGATTGTGGATAATTTCGTTAGTAATCCAAATCTGTTCTGTGGGGAAGTGCTGACGAGTTTCATAAGCCATAGCGACAGCACGTTCTACACCCCAGCAAAACCCAAAAGCTTGAGCTAGGCGGATGGTAACATCACCACGTTGCAGAGTGTAATTGCGATCGCGGATTTCTTGAATCAAACTGCTTTGATACTCAGATTGCAACTGGGTTGTGACTTCTGCTTGATGACCAAACCCTTTGCGATTGTAATTTTCTGAATGTTGGAGTGTACGTTTAAAAGCTTTTGTATCCATGTTTAATTCTATAATGTCTCCTCTTTCTGATTTTCGCTTGTGGAGACACAATTTAAGTAAAAAGTGAAAAGTAAAAAGGCAAAAAATTAAGTTCCTGATTGAGTATAAATCTGCAATGCTGTACGCCAAACCAGATAACCTGCGGGACTCAGGTGTAAACCATCTGTCGAAAGTTCAGGACGAAGATTGCCTTGTTGATTAGTAAATAAAGAATATAAATCTAGATATTTTGCGCCGCGTCTAGCAGCTATGCGTTGTAATTGCTGATTTAATTGGCGAATTCGGCTGTTGGGAAGCAACAGCAATTTATCTCGTCCTTCCCAGGTCGCTTCTTCTGCACCATGTGGCAAAATCGATTGGACAACGATTTGTGCTGTAGGATGAGCTTTGCGGAGGTATTTGATAATTTGTCGCTGATTTTCTAAAATCACCTCATCACTGTCTCCACGGATGAGGTCATTAATGCCAATCATCACAAAAATGATCTCTGGTTTAGTGCTATCAAATATCTCTAATCTTTTTAAGAGTCCAGTGCTATTTTCGCCAGAAATTGCTTGATTGAGCCAATATCTATTTTCTGGCAATAATTCTGTCGGAAACCACAGACTAATAGAATCTCCAGCCAGGATACTTAAATGCTCAGGATTTTTCTCGGTAGCGGCTTTAGCTTCTTGTTTGAGAACATCTAACCACTGTTCGTAATTGAGTTGATAATGGCGGCCTAAATCGGGTGTAACAGTTTGGGATGCGTTAACTGTCTGTTGTGGAGGCAAACTACCAAAAACAGCGGTCAATTTCTGCCGTTGCAAAATTAGCAGAATGACCGCCAACATAAGTATGCCGTTGGTTGCCAACGATAACAATGCCCAAATGGGGAAGGTTTTTGCAGAAGTGGTCACGACTAGCGAAATTTGCTGATAATTTGACTCAAATTTTATCCGCTAGTTTGCAAAAGTCACTAAAAAAGTTTTGAGTGGCTGATTTGTGAGTACTCAGTACTTTAATTAACAGGCCGATCGCCACCAAATTCGGAGTTGTAACCTTCTTCGCCGTGTTCGTTGATATCCAAACCTTGAATTTCGGCTTCTTCTCTGACCCGTAGACCAACGGTAGCATCGATAACTTTGAGAATAATAAAAGTACCAACGGCGGCGATCGCATACGCAACCAAAATTGCTACTAGTTCTACTCCGAGTTCGCCAAAGTTACCACGCAATACCCCATCTTTACCACCGCCGTTAACCTGGGTAGTAGCAAATACAGCAGTTAAGATTGCCCCAACTGTACCACCCACACCATGCACAGGATAGGTATCTAAGGCATCGTCGATTTGGAGTTTGTGTTTGAAACTGACTGCATAGAAGCAGGCAAAGGAGGTAATAAAACCAATTAAAATTGCGGCTATTGGAGTCACAAAACCTGCGGCTGGGGTAATTCCTACTAGACCAGCAACCGCCCCTGTAGCCGCGCCTACAGCAGTTGGTTTACCTCGTAGTGTTGCTTCTAAAATCAGCCACATCAAAGCCGCCGCCGCCGCCGCAGTATTGGTAGCCACAAAGGCGGTAGTCGCTATGTTAGTGGTTACATCACCAGAAGTTCCACTAGCAACAGATAAAGCACTACCAGCGTTAAAGCCAAACCAACCAAACCACAATAAGCCAGCACCTAACAAAATAAAAGGCACGTTGTGTGGTGGGCTGAGGCGGTCGGGGTGAGTTTTGCGAGGGCCGAGGACTATGGCTGCGACTAACGCCGAAACCCCAGAACTAATATGTACGACTGTCCCACCAGCAAAGTCGAGAGCGCCTAAACCGCCGTATAAGCCGAGAAATCCACCTTTTGCCCAGACCATGTGAGCTAAAGGGCTATAAATAAAGGTTGACCATAGTAAAACAAATAAACTATAGGCGCGGAAACTCATCCGTTCGGCGATCGCACCGGAAATCAATGCTGGGGTGATAATAGCAAACATGGCTTGATAAATCATGTATGCCTGATGGGGAATTGTCGCAGCATAAGAAACTACCTCGTTCGGCTCAGAACCTTGGAGATAATTAGTCGTTTCTAGCCCGACACCATTTAAACCCAGCCATTGTAAACCCCCGATAATGGGGTTTCCTGGTGCAAAAGCCAGACTATAGCCCCACAACACCCAGGTAACGCCAACAATCGCCATCAACACAAAGCTCATCATCAAAGTGTTGAGGATATTGCGCGATCGCACAAATCCACCGTAAAAGAACGCTAATCCTGGTGTCATCAACAAAACTAGTGCTGATGATACCAGCATAAATGCTGTATCTCCTGTATCAGCTGCGGGTGGTGCTGCTGATGTTTGGGCAAAAGCACTGCCCAAAAACGGCCATCCTAAAAGAAATAGGGTAATAGCCGCGATCGTGAAAACTTTCTTCAACACTTGTTTTTGTCCCCTTCTCTCAGAAGTCCAGATTTTTTGTATACTAAAATACATTGCATTCTTTTTGGCAACTCATTTTTGTCTCGAAAGATACTCAACCAGATTGATTTTCAAAAGATTAACAAAAATATAATCCTTGTGATAGTTGCTAAGACATTAATTAATGTGTATTGGTGTAATTTTTACATTTTTGTTCAAGTCACATAATTCTGTTTGGTCATAAAAAACTTTTGTATTTGAGTTAGCACTTTTAAAACCGCATCAACAGACAAATTACAAGTGAAATTGCACTTAATTTCGCGGTGTAAACATGATGATTAGGACACTAAGCAATGCTAAGAAAGTACCAATCAAATCATAATTATCAGGTTTGACTTTATCTACTTGCCAACCCCAAAGCATTGCCATTGCGATAAAAACACCACCATAAGCAGCGTACACTCTACCAAAATTCGCAGGTTGAAAAGTAGAAATTACACCATAAAGAGCTAAAGTAATTCCACCCAAAATCCCTAACCAAAATGACTGGCCTTGCCTTATCCACAACCAAATGAGATAACAGCCACCCAGTTCAAATAAACCAGTCCACACAAAATAAATTAGGGACTTGATCATATATAAATTTAAAATTTTTCTTTTCAAATAAAGGTCACTAAATGTCAAAATCTCTCGAAAATCATTTTAAACCGTAGTTGACTCAATATTTAAGAAAAGAATGCCCTCTACATTCAAGAAAAAAGTTGTAAGGGCGGATGCTGATCAAAAATAAAACTAGAGATTTGCCAGCTTATAGAGTACTTGGTATATCACCACCTGATGAAATTCCACTAGAACTTGACCCTTCAGAAAATCCACCAGGACTAGCTTCTTTCAGGAATCCACTGTAAGCTTCCATACCGTGTTCGCCAATATCTAAGCCTTCTAGCTCTTCTTCTCTGGTGACTCGAATTCCCAAAGTTGCTTTTAGTGCTAACCAGATGATGGTGCTGAGAAGAACTGTCATTCCTCCAACTGCCAGAATCCCAACAATTTGGGGAATTAATGTACCAAAACCACCACCGAAGAATAAACCATGTGGGCCGACTGGTTTACCTGCTAAGTCAACCAGCCAAGGATAGCCACCAGGGCCAACAGAAAATAGACCAACTGCTAAAGTACCCCAAATACCACAAACTAAGTGAACCGAGGTAGCACCTACTGGGTCATCAATGCCAAGTTTGTCAAAAAATGGCACAGAGAAAACAACTAAAATGCCCGCAATCAAGCCAATAACTATGGAACTAGGAATGTTGACGTAAGCACAAGATGCTGTAATGCCCACCAAGCCAGCCAAAATACCGTTAATAATCATGGATAAGTCTGGCTTACCCAAGTAAAACCAAGCTGTAGCTGTAGCCGCAATTCCACCAACAGCACCTGCCATATTGGTAGTTAAAGCAATATGAGTAATCGCATTTGGGTCAGCAGCCATTACGGAACCGGGGTTGAAACCAAACCACCCCAACCACAAAATTAAGCAACCCAACGTGGCAATACTCATGTTGTGACCAGGGAGAGCCACCGCTTGTTTATCTTGATATTTGCCAATGCGTGGCCCAAGAAATGCGGCTCCCATCAACGCAGCCCAACCGCCAACGGAGTGAACTACTGTAGAACCAGCAAAATCCCAAAAACCCATATCTGCCAGCCAACCAGCACCCCAAATCCAGTGTCCCGTGATGGGGTAGGCAATACCTACAAGTAATAGGCTGAAAATTAAGAAGTCAACAAACTTAATCCGTTCGGCTACTGCACCGGACACAATTGTGGCTGCGGTTCCGGCAAACACTAGCTGGAACAAGAATTTGGCTGCTAAAGGAACACCTGTCCAACTGAGGGCGCTAAACACTCCTTGATAAGCGTCGCCAGTGGCAGGGCTGTTATCTGCTCCCGATAGAAATAAGCCACTGAGTCCGATGAAGTCATTGCCATCACCGAACATTAAACCAAAACCGATCGCCCAAAATGCTACGGTCGATAGGGCAAATACAATCAAGTTTTTGGCAAGAACGTTAACGGCGTTCTTTTGACGGCAAAACCCGGTTTCTAACATACAAAAACCGGCGTTCATGAAAAACACTAAAAAGGCAGCGATCGCTACCCATAATGTATCAATAGCAACTTTCAATTCTGCTGTTGTCGGGCCTGCGGGTGCGGGAGTTTGAGCAACGGCTACATAACCCCAACCCAACACAATTAGACAAGCCAACGGTAAGCAAGCTTGCCAACTGGGAGAAAGCCGCTTAATTGCTAAGGTGAATCGCTTAAATCTTGAGTTAAGTTGTGTGCTTTTTGTGTAATTTCTGGCAGATGATCGCCTAATTTTTGTTTTTGACTTCTGTCTCTGCATGAGTTTGAACATCATTCTCCAAACCATCCTCAAAGGAAAAACATCTAGAGCAAAAAAACTAAGGTTGTAAGTTAAATCCAGTGGCTTTTAATATTGATCTTTAAAACCACTTATTTCCACGCCAGAAAACCAAATAGCCCAAGTAGGAGTTTAGACAATTGACTAAACTCTTGTAAATATTTTTTGCTGTTATCCTTAAGAAATTATTATGTATTACCCGAAACAGTCAAGTCTCCTTCACTTAATCTTTAATCTTGGAATTATTTGACTTGGTGTGCTTAACTGCTGGCAATTGTCAATACAATGCGGGTAAAAAATTAAGCAGACAGCGGCACATCATTTGCACAATTCATTCAGACTACTGCAAGTTTGCTACTGTGAACTTACAAAAAATTACCTGACAGGAATTATTCAAATACTTCCTGTTGTAAACATTGATGAATTCACAAATAAATTTGACTGATTCTCTATTTATCAAAAAGGTAATTCTGTATCTTTAGATACTGTTTTTTGATAACTGTTTTTTTACTACTCTGAAATTAATGAGAGCAAAAAACTACATCCATTACAGAGAATGGATTTATACTCATTGGTAAATAAAATGCAAAAATAATATTAAATTTTTATAAAAAAAATTAATCAACTGTTACTTAATTTTTTTTGTCATAATCATTACTTAAATATAAGGGTGGCAAAAGTCTATCCAACTCTTACAAGCTAAAACAAGTCTAAATTACAGAATCACGCGTAAAGGTTGTCCTTGGTCATTTGTATTGACAAGAAGGGACAAATACTTCGGCTTCGCTCAGTACAAATGACTAATGACAGTCTCAACCAGAGAATTTGCAACTTGAATGCACACCAGCTTACTCCACCCTCCCACACCCTTTATCTGTGGTTAAAGTTCCTCTTTTAAATATTGTTCATAACCTAGCTGCTCTAACTTTGCTTGCTTTGTCATCACCAATTCCGATAGAGATTGGCGGTATTTCTGCACTTTTGCGAGTAAATCTGGTTGATGAGTAGCAAGAATTTGCACAGCTAACAAACCAGCATTCTTCGCATTACCAATGGCTACTGTTGCGACTGGGATACCTGCTGGCATTTGGACAATAGAATATAAAGAGTCAACACCTTGTAAATTCCGGGTGGCAACAGGTACACCAATTACAGGTAAGGGTGTGAGGGAAGCTACCATACCTGGGAGATGAGCCGCACCACCAGCACCAGCAATAATTACTTTAATGCCACGTTGATGTGCTGTTTGAGCATATTGCACCATCCGTTCTGGGGTACGATGGGCAGAAACGATCGCTACTTCTGTTTCTACACCAAACTCTGCACAAACGGCGATCGCATCTTTCATAGTGGGCAAATCAGAATCGCTGCCCATGATAATACCGACAAGGGGAGACATAGAATTTTGGATTTTAGATTTTAGATTTTGGATTAAAGGCTGATTGCGAGATTTACAATCGTGTCAGACTTAGATAAGACTTACGCAAGAAAACGAAAAATTCAAGTTTGAGAGAAGGGTGTAAGAGTATGAGGGTATAAGAGTGTAGGTGTTCAAAACCCTTACACCCCTAAACCCAGACCCCCCCAAACCCGTTCTCCAACAACATTCTTTGGGCGTAAGTTCCGTTAGACTTAGCTACTTTCAGTCCAAGGTGATGACCCAAGCAACACACAAACCCATCGCTTCAAATGTAGATATTATCAATGCGCGTGTACCTGGTTATCAAGATTTACAAATGCTCTTAGTTAACCACGAAGGTGTGATTGAGCAAATCTTGCCAATGAATACGGTATGCAAACGAGTTCCTCACCCCGATGTACAAATATGGGATGTAGCTGGTGACTGGATTTCGTTAGGTGGTGTTGATTTACAGATTAACGGGGCTTTAGGTTTGGCATTTCCTGAATTAACAGCCGAAAATGCCTATATGCTGCCAAAAATTTCCCAATATTTGTGGGATGTTGGGGTTGATGCTTATGTCCCGACATTAGTAACAACTTCGGTAGAAAATTTTCAGCGATCGCTTGCTATCATTGCTGATTTTGCTTCTAGTTCAACAGTTGGCGCAGAAATTCTGGGTGTACATCTAGAAGGGCCATTTTTGAATTACGGGAAGCGTGGCGCACACCCAGCGGAATATCTCTTACCTTTGACAATTGAGGAAGTTAAAAGGGTGTTGGGCAATTATGCCTCGACTGTCAAAATTATTACCCTAGCGCCAGAGTTAGACCCTAGCGGCGAGGTAATAGCATATTTGCATTCTTTAGGCATCACTGTCAGTTTAGGACATTCTCAGGCAACGGCTGACCAATCCCAAGAAGCCTTTAATTTGGGTGCAACAATGGTGACTCATGCCTTCAATGCTATGCCACCGTTACACCACCGCGAACCGGGATTATTGGGAGCAGCAATTACCAATCCCAATGTGATGTGTGGCTTTATTGCCGACGGACAACATGTTGCGCCAACAATGCTCAAAATTCTCTTGCGGGCAACTCAAGAACTATTCTTAGTCAGCGATGCCTTAGCACCCTTGGGTTTACCTGATGGCGTATATCCTTGGGACAGCCGACATATCGAGGTTAAACGTGGTACAGCCCGGCTACTAGATGGCACATTAACAGGGACAACTTTGCCATTATTTGTGGGAGTGCAGAATTTGGTGAAGTGGGGAATTTGTGATGTCGAAAGAGCGATCGCTTTAGCTACGGATGCACCCAGAAAAGCCATCAATTTACCTGTAATTTCTCCCGGTCGACAAGCTAGTTTACTACGTTGGCATTGGCATGAGACAAGCCAAGAACTAACTTGGCAGCGATTATATAACAGAGGATAGGAGACTGACTCCTGACTTCTGTTGGTATAAAAAAAGAGTGGGAGTAGGCATATCAAGCGCCTAATTCTCCCACTCAACATTTGCTACTGTAGAGTCCAGGAATATGTACAAACATTGCCCTTTTATTTAGGGGGCTAAGTTGTACGAAAATAGCAATATTTATACATATTGAATCCCGGTTGTAGCAAATGTAAAGCCTGATTAATTAATAAATTTCTCTCCAATTAATTATCTATAATTTGATATTAAATCTCTATGATAATAAACAATTAATTTGGTACTTGATTTGCTCGGTAGCCCTGATAACAAAACCCTTGAAGTCGTTTATCTTTGATAAATTTAACTCAATTAATTTGCGTTGTGTTGCCATTTTGGCAGGTTTTTAATCAACAGCAGGGAAAAGACTTAAAAACCTATCATGGTTATCGTTAATAAATTAAATCGGATCAATATGATAGGGGGACAGCATTGCTATCCCCCTATCATCAAATGTTTTATTTCAAAAGCTTTTGTATTATGGCAACATTAATACTTTTGTAAAAGTGCTGGCAAAGAGTTTTCTTTGCGAATATCCATCAAGTCGGCTAGTGATTCTTTGCCTTTATCTAGGCGATATTGGTGTGTTGGTGGTAGAACTTCAACCAAAGTTTTGCTTTTTACTGAAAGTGGTTGTAAAGGTACAAATGCTGGCAGATTCTGGGATGTTTGTGGCTCCCATATTGGTTGTGGCAGTGATTTTAAAGCTTTTTGACGATTGTAGGCACGTTTTGGAAGATTCTGAGCCTGGCTTGGGTTAAGCAACCGAAAAATTACATAGCAACCACTACCACAACTGAGTGCGATCGCCATTACCATCCATAAAGGTGTGGGATTGCTACGTTCAGTTGTAATTGGTGCTTCTATGATCACTGGCATTAACTCTGTATCTGCCTGTTTTACACTGTCAACGTGACTGAGGCTGTAAAAGGCCACAGTAGCTGTACCCATAATCATTGTAAAAACTCCACTTAACAACACCAGAGGATGCTGTGCCAATAGAGCAATCAAAATGTTTGAGCGACCGTTTGAACCCAATTTAGTCTTTGTCGATTTGAGATTGGGTTTTATCAGTTGGGTTGGCTCATGGTTGACATTTTTACTATTTTCCATGATCAATTTGAGATTTATACCCGTTCAGAGACATGATTATACTTAAGAAGTAAGTTATCAAGTATCTATAGCCAGATTTTGGCATAAAGCTGCTCCTGTCTAACTTATTAGCGACTAAATCTCATCTTTTCTTTAAAAATTCTTACTTCTAATAAATTTATCTCCCAACTAGTATTCACAATTGGCTCACTCAGCGCTTTTCCCAGAATGTCTTTCTAACGCTAGTTGTATTAATTTATCTACCAAGTCAGGAAAAGCAACACCGCTATGAGACCAAAGTTGAGGATACATACTAGTAGCAGTAAAGCCAGGTAAGGTATTGATTTCGTTAATTAATATTTCTCCAGTCGCTTCTACATAGAAAAAATCTACTCTGGCTAATCCTGCTGCATCAACGGCTGCAAAGGCTTGTAATGCCATATCTTGAATTTGACGGCTGATCTGGTCTGGAAGCGGTGAGGGAATTAGTAACCCGGCTCTACCTTCGGTGTATTTAGTTTCATAGTCGTAAAAATCACTGTCAAAGGTAATTTCACCCACAACTGAGGCTTGGGGTTGGTCGTTACCTAATACGGCACATTCTACTTCTCTAGCGACCACTCCCGCCTCAACAATGATCCGGCGGTCGTAGCTGGCGGCTTGGTCGAGTGCAGTTTCTAATTCTGAACGCGATCGCACTTTGGCAATTCCTACTGATGAACCCAAGTTAGCAGGTTTGACAAAACAGGGATAGCCCAATGTCGTTTCTATCTCATCGCATAGTTTGGGGAATACGCAGGGATTTGACCAAACTTGCGCTCTTGTTAACGCTTTATATTTAACTTGGGGTAATCCGGCTTGCTCAAATGCCATTTTCATAGCAATTTTATCCATTCCTAGTGCCGAACCTAAGACCCCAGAACCCACAAACGGGACTTGCATTAACGTCAGCAAACCTTGAATTGTGCCATCTTCCCCGTTGGGGCCGTGGAGAATGGGAAACCACACATCCACTTCTGCAACTTGGGAAGGAGATTGCCAACGTTCCAGGGTTTTGGTTTGGGAATTGGTGAGTTGACTTTGCTGTGGGTTGGTAGCATTTTCGGACTCCAGTAAAGGTTTACCAGAACCTAATACTTGTTGTGGTGCATCCCCAGCTAACCAACGTCCATCTTTTTGAATGTAGAAAGGCAGGATTTCGTACTTATTAGCATTTTGCTCTGCACTTAAAGCTTTAGCGATCGCTCTTGCCGAACTAATCGACACTTCATGTTCTCCAGAACGTCCGCCAAATAGCAATCCCACCCTTAGCTTAGTCATTTTCGGTACCTCTACACTCCTATCGCAGATAGCGTATCACAACCTGCTGGAGTTGCTATATTTTCCTTGCCCTTACAAAATATTCTGCAATTTAAAAACGAGCCAAAATTGTCGCATATTTAGGTATGTTTGTTTTATCAGCACAAAAAAAGCCTCTTCAAAGGGAACAGGGAATAGTGAGTAAATTTCCTACTACCTATTGCCCATTTAAAAGGCTCGGTCAGACTTTTATCAATACTGTTAATATTTTTGAATGTTACAAAAGCAACATACCTTGGAAAAAAAACTCGGTTGGTCTTTGGATGAGCGAGATCCAAAGTTCATCAAATCCATGATGCCTCTCTTGGGCTTGTTATATCGTCACTATTTTCGGGTACAAACTAGCGGTTGGCATCATCTCTCACCTCAGCAAAAAGTTCTGTTTGTGGGTTCTCATAATGGCGGACTCGCAGCCCCTGATATGTTGATGATGATGTACGACTGGTTTCAACGTTTTGGCGTGGAGCAACCAATATATGGTTTAATGCACCCAAGAGTTTGGGAGGTTGCGCCACCTCTGGCACAACTGGCTGCCAAAATGGGAGCTATCATCGCTCATCCGAAGATGGCATACTCTGCTTTGCGTTCTGGTGCGAGTGTGCTGGTTTATCCTGGTGGAGCAGAAGATGTGTTTCGACCCCATTATTTAAGAAATAAAATCTATTTTGCTGGCAGACAAGGATTTATTAAACTGGCACTGCGGGAAAACGTGCCGATTGTACCAGTAATTTCTGCGGGGGCGCATGATACTTTGATTGTCTTGGCAGATATCTACAAAATTCTCAACCAATTTCATGAATGGGGAATGCCTTGGCTGTTAGATATTGATCCGGTGGTATTTCCGATTTACTTGGGTTGGCCTTGGGGATTAGCCATTGGCCCACTGCCCAATATTCCGTTCCCTGTATCTATCCATACACAAGTTTGTCCACCGATTCTATTTGAACGCTATGGTAGGGAAGCTGCAAGCGATCGCAATTATGTTGATGAATGCTACGAATTGGTTGTGAGTAAAATGCAGTATCAATTAGATCAGCTAGTATTGCTCAATCATAATTCTTAAATTTACTGTCCCATAAATAAATTTCTAACTAAAATTAATGCCCCATTTCTTGAGTAGTATTGGGATCAATTTCTGAACTACACCAATTACAAGAGGTAGCAGTGGTGCAGAAACAGTTAGCAAGAACTGACGAAAAGTTTGAATATCAAAAGGCCAAACTGGGAATTTATCAGTTAAAGAGTAAAAAGCTCGTAAGTTCTTAATTTTTTCTGTACCCTGTTTGAGAGTTTCGGCATCATCAGTCAAACTGGAATGAATCTGGGCATAATCAGCTTGAAACTGCCGCGCAATTTCGTGTAAAAGTTCTTCTTTTGCTTTCTTCATACCTCTATGAGCCGCTACTAAAGGGCCAAAGAAACATACAATAGATAATAAAATATCTATAGGAATAATTAAGTGAACATACCAGTAATTTTGTCCAGCGCCTCGCGTGATGAACTGATACTCAATAAAGCCAACCATCATACCTAAAACGGCAGCTAAATAGGCAGTTTTAATTGCATAATCACTCAAACAACGAAGTCCACCACATCGGTCAGGATGCAGAGGATTAACATTAAAATCTTTCTTATTTAATGCTCTTTTTAAGATGCTATGAAGTATCCATATATTAGTAATAAGATTGATAATCAATACACTACCTACATATACCAATATCAAAGTAGCGCTGGTAATCATTAAAATTGTTAGAGGGTGTGAACTACTCCAACTATTTTTCAACCCAAACCGAGTTACAAAAACAAAGATACTAAAAATCACAGCACTACTAAAGGCAGAAAATTTTCGCCATTGAGGTTTATAAGCATTGAAAATAATCTGATTTATTGCTTGAATTTCTGATTCATCAATTTCTAAGACCTTAGACTCTTCAAGCTCCTGAATTACAGAATCTATAGCCTGAAAACTCCATAAATAATAACCCAAAACAACAGGGTTAATTAATATTACCCATATCCAAGGAAAAACATCCTGGAGCAGTCCTTTTTGTCCAGGTGGCAACCATAATGTATTACTGACCCAAGCTGTAATTAAAAAAATGCCACTACCGATGACAATGCCTAATAGCCCAAAACTAAAAGGAGAAAGCTTAAATTCTTCTAGTAATAAACATGCAATAGGATCAAAACGATAAAGATTGCGTTTTTGCAATGATTTGATAATGGTCATTTTTGGTTAAAAATTTTAGGCGTATCCAAGCAAAATTTTAGTATAAAAAGATAGCTTTTTCTAGTTGAACTCTACTGGTTCATTTTTTACTTGTCTAAGTTTTTTCCTAATTGCGGCGTTTTGTATGACGTTCGTAATCTTCAAAACGCAATTTAGCGATCGCACTTGATGGCAAAGTTAACCACGAAGGAATGCCAACTAATTTACTGTACTTTGCCTTATTACTGAAAAAAGCCGATATAGTTCTTGTCGGTATTCCGCGAGTGGTGCAAACGCTGTTAATTAGTGTGTTAGTGCGCCTGGGGATTTGATGAGTGTCAAGCGATCGCTTGTGAAATAATGGAATAAAGATGTTAAATGAAGCGATCGCATCTTCGGATTCTCATACCTCGAATAAACGGACGGCCACCACACTGTTTCGGGTTGACTGTGATTCTTTGCAATAAGTCTGGCATTAAATTAAGACTCCACAAACAATTATTTTCAGTGTGGTGTACATTCCGTTTAAACTGTCAAAGGTTGCCGTACTTCTATCGGTTCGCCAGTCAAGCTAAAAGCGCGAACTTCGGTAATTTTGACTTTTACCAATTGCCCTTTGAGTTCATCAATATCGCCTGTAAAAAATGTGAGACGATTGCCGCGTGTGCGTCCCATGACTTGGGTTGGATCTTTGGAATTTTGGTCTTCGACTAATACTTCTTCGATGCGGCCGAAGTAACGCTGCGATCGCTCTGCTGCTTTAATATTCACTAAATGGTTTAATCTTTGTAGGCGATCGCTTTTCACTTCTTCGCTCAGTTGATTTTCCCACAATGCGGCGGGTGTTCCTGGACGAGGAGAATAGGCGGCGGTGTTCAATAGGTCAAAACCAATATCTTCTACCAGTTTCAAGGTATTTTCAAACTGTGCTTCTGTTTCACCAGGGAAACCGACGATCGCATCGCCACTAATTGAAGCATCTGGCATATACTTGCGAATCGTATCAATAATTCGCCGATATTTTTCGTGGGTATAACCCCGTGACATTGCTTTTAAGAGTTCGTTATCCCCAGATTGAAAGGGAATGTGGAAGTGTTCGCAAACTTTAGGCAATTCTGCACAAGCTTTAATTAGTCTTTCTGTGAAATAACGGGGGTGGCTGGTAGCAAATCGTAAGCGTTCCACTCCCGGTACATCATGGACGTAATAAAGCAAATCTGTAAAGGTGTGCAGATGTCGTCCTTCTGGAGTTACTCCGGGTAAATCTCTACCGTAAGCGTCAATATTTTGACCAAGCAAAGTTACTTCTTTATAACCTTGTCGCCCTAACTCTACCATTTCTGCACGAATGGCTTCTGGTGTGCGGGACTGTTCCACACCGCGCACGTTAGGAACTACGCAGTAAGTACAGCGTTCATTACAGCCATAAATTACATTCACCCAAGCCGTCACTTGACTATCTCGTCGAGGTTGGGTGATATCTTCCATAATATGGACTGCTTCAGTGGCGACAACTTGATTGCCTTCAAATACTGATTCCAGCAAATCTTTGAGACGGTTGGCGTGTTGTGGCCCCATAACTAAATCTAATTCTGGGACACGGCGCAATAGTGCTTCGCCTTCTTGTTGAGCAACACAACCTGCAACTACCAAGGTTAAATCTGCTTTTTCGTGTTTGCGCTTGGCTTGTCTACCGAGGTAAGAATAGACTTTCTGCTCGGCATTATCTCGAATGGTGCAGGTGTTGTAGAGAATTACATCTGCATTATTCGGATCTTCGGAAAACTCAAAGCCCATGTCTTCTAAAATGCCAGCCATGCGCTCTGAGTCGGCTTTATTCATTTGACAACCGAAGGTAGTAATGTGATAGCGGCGTTTAGAAATGGTCATGGGAATTGTGCTTAATTAGCTTGGTGTTAGATATACTGTTTTTCTATTCTATAGTTTTAAACGCAGAGGTACGCGAAGGGTAATGCGGAGGTACGCGGAGTGATTTCATCGATTCCCTCTTCGCTTGTTCCCTATTCCCCCGCCCCCAACTGTGGCACAATAAAGAACTGTAATAAAAAAATATTGTTAAGGTAATTTAGTGACTCCAACTGCTCAATCCACGGCAAGTGCGCGTCGCGTGGTATTTCCATTTACGGCAATTGTAGGCCAGGAAGAAATGAAACTGGCGCTGCTTTTGAACGTGATTGACCCCAAAATCGGTGGTGTCATGATTATGGGCGATCGCGGCACCGGCAAGACAACAACTATCCGGGCGTTAGCGGATTTGTTGCCAGAAATCCCTGTAGTTGCTAATGACCCCTTCAACAGTCACCCCAACGACACCGACCTGATGAGCGATGAAGTCCGCCAACAACTAGAACAAGGTGCGGATATTCCCGTAGACCACAGGAAAGTCCTAATGGTAGACCTACCATTAGGAGCCACAGAAGACCGGGTATGCGGCACTATCGACATCGAAAAAGCTTTGTCTGAGGGGGTGAAAGCCTTTGAACCAGGGCTGCTGGCTAAAGCTAACCGAGGCATTCTCTACGTGGATGAAGTCAACTTGCTTGATGACCACCTTGTAGATGTGTTACTCGACTCCGCTGCTAGTGGCTGGAACACTGTAGAACGGGAAGGAATTTCCATCCGCCACCCAGCGCGGTTTGTCCTTGTTGGTTCTGGAAACCCAGAAGAAGGCGAATTGCGTCCTCAGTTACTCGACCGTTTTGGGATGCACGCTGAAATTCACACGGTGAAAGAACCTGCTTTGCGGGTGCAAATTGTGGAACAGCGCTCGGAATTTGACCAAAATCCGCCAGAATTTTTGCAACAGCATCAAACTGAGCAAGAAGCACTCCAGCAGAAAGTTGTCAATGCTCAAACTCTGTTGCGAGAAGTCAAAATTGACTATGATTTGCGGGTGAAAATTTCGGAAGTTTGTTCTGAGTTAGATGTGGATGGTTTGCGGGGTGATATTGTAACAAACCGTGCAGCCAAAGCATTAGCCGCTTATGAAGGACGTACCGAAGTCACCATTGATGATATCCGACGGGTGATTACTTTGTGCTTGCGTCATCGGTTGCGGAAAGACCCGCTAGAGTCAATTGACTCTGGCTACAAAGTGGAAAAAGTTTTTGCTCGTGTCTTTGGTGTAGAGTTGCCAGAAGAAGATTCTGCAAAGAAAAACGGCACAGGACAAATTAAAACTGGTGTGCGCTAATTTTCCCTGAAAGTAAAAAGTAGGGGCGCATAGTTTTGCGCCCTGAAATTCATCTGATTTACTGAGTATGAGATTTTGGCATTTTTGGTTAAACAGTCTGTTTTTGTCTAGCCAACATGAACCAGCCCACTTTATCGAGTTTGTCATGTTATGTCTGACATTATTGCTGCTCGGTATTTGGGGAGTCACGCAAGAATTACCTTATATGCTCTTATGCCTGAGTTATGCCATTGGAGCAGCTATTTCTATGTTAGTCCGAGAAGCGATCGCACCTTCACCGCAAGCAAGAATTTCTCGCCTTATTGCCTTATTATTACTTGTCATCAGCCTCTACGGTTTTGTGGATTTTCTGTAAGTTAGTCAATGGTCAATGGTCAATGGTCAATAGCAAAGTACCAGACAGTTAATCAAGCAATGACAAATGACAAATAACTAACTCCATCCTTGCATTTCTACGAGTTCAATACATAATTGATTAATTTGTTCTAAGTCAGGTTTATGAGGCAGAGTTGATGTTTCATAAACAGCATCCATTTGGGCGACTAAATCCTCTGCCATCTGCATCACCTGTTCATAACTATATTTTCCCTGGAGAATGGCTTTTAAATCATCAACATCGCCAGCAATTCTTCTATCGACAATTACTTCTCCTTGCTGCAATATTTCTAAGCCACTGCGGAGTAATCTAATACAGTGCATTCCATGTTTGAGGTCATACCCAGACTGTTTTTCCATTTCGGCTCTCACTGGATTGCGATTTTCTTGCCAAGATAAATATGCTTTCCATTCTCGTAAAGCAATTTGATAGCTTTGACTTTTTTGCAGCAGCCGAATAAAGTCTTTACGACCATGAGTTAAATTTTCGGTATATTCTAAAGTTTCAGTGGGTAAAGTATATTGTTTCAACACACCCTTAAAATCAATATCTGCTGTGAGTAATTTATATAATTGCTCTGCTTCTTCTAAAAATTCAATGCGCCCTCTAATTAAAATATAAAGATACTCTAAAAAAGTGTTTAGCTCATCTTTACTCAGTGGTTCTTCAGCTTCTATCCCAAAATCAGCAGGTAGAGGTTTCTTTTGTGGAGGATTTAACAACCACTTGCGATGAGTTTCCATCTTTTTGATTTGAGCAAAAGCATAACCTGAATAAGTGTGCTTCACTTTCTTGGTTAAAAATAAATTTCTGTGTTTAATTAAATATTGTCCAACTTCAGTTAGTACAGGATATTTATTCAACCACAGCAATTCCAAAACATTAGGATTTGCCCCTGCTAATAATTGCAGAATTTTTCTTAACTCATAGATAACTGTATCTTTATTCCCATCAATAAACGGAAATATCCCTGGTTCATCCCAACCAGTATCTTTTTGTTCAATATTATCAAATCCTAAATAATATCTTTTAGGTGCAATAAACACTCCCCGAAAATCTAAATCTGAGTCAGGACGATTTAAGCCATAGCCGTGACTACCTGCTAAACCAATCAAAATGCTTCTTTGTTCGACTTCTATTCTTTTCATGTCAAATGATTAAAATAGCTATCGTAACTCACATAACAGGTAACAGGGGATAGGGGACAGGTTACAGATTATGGAGTTAATTGTTTTAAAAAATTTAAGGTGGTGCGTTGCGCTACGCGACAACACACCCTACTAAAATTAAAACGCAAAGACGCAAAGAGTTTTCTGAGCGTCTTTGCGCCTTTGCGCGAAATTATTTTTTATCTCTTCATCACACCATCTCAGATGATGTTTGCACTACTGGCTGAGGCTGGGGTTGGAACATGAACAAGGAGTAAACTACATCTCGGCGGATGTTGACCATCATATCGAGGAATAGTTCATAACCTTCGCTCTTATATTCAATCAGTGGGTCTTTTTGACCATAACCACGCAAACCTACAGACTCACGTAAAGCATCCATTTGTTGCAGGTGTTCTCGCCACAGAGTATCAATGCGTTGCAAGATGAAGAAGCGTTCGGCTTGACGCATTAACCCTGGTTGAACTTGGTCAATTTGCGCTTCTTTCATGTCGTAGGCAATTCTCACCTGTTCGTGGAGGAATGCCTTAATCTCGGTGACAGACATATCCTCTAGCTGACTTGCCTGCATATCTGATAGCAAGTAGACGAATTCTTTGACTTTCTCAACAAGTTTGTCTAGCTCCCATTCTTCGGAAGGTAGATCTGCGTTGATGTAATAGTCAACGATGTCGTCCATCGTTTTTTCTGCATATTTAATGACTTGTTCTTTCAAGTCTTGACCTTCTAATACCCGACGGCGTTCGGCGTAGATGGCGCGACGTTGGTTGTTCATTACCTCGTCGTACTCAAATACCTGTTTCCGGATGTCGTAGTAGTAAGTTTCGACTTTTTTCTGTGCGCCTTCTAAGCTGCGGGTGAGCATTCCCGACTCAATAGGCATATCTTCTTCGACTTGGAAGGCGTTCATTAAGCCAGCAACGCGATCGCCTCCAAAAATCCGCAATAAGTTATCCTCTAAACTGAGGAAAAATCTGGTAGAACCAGGGTCGCCTTGTCGTCCGGCGCGTCCCCGCAACTGGTTATCAATCCGCCGTGATTCGTGGCGTTCTGTGCCAATTACGTGTAAACCACCAATTTCGACGACGTTATTATGTTCGCTGTCGGTAAACTCTTCATATTCGTGTTTGACACGATTATATGCTTCCCGCAATCTCTGAATTACTGGGTCTGTGGTGGGTGCTTTTTCGGCAGCTACTGCGACTTTATCTTCTGCTTCTAGTTCTGGTAAAGAGCGATCGCCATATTCCCGCACTGCAAAATCTACTGCTTCTTTCAGCAGTTTTTCTGTTTCTTTTGACAGTTGGGTGGGGAAGATTTCTGGCGAAGCTTTCCAAGTTTTGACTTTTTTCCCAGGTGTAAAACCTTGTCCGCCACCATGTCCTGTAGGCATACTACCGCTTGCCCTTTGCACGCCAAACACATCTTCGTCTTCTGGTTGGACGATGCGCGGCATGAAATATTCACGCAACTTCAGACGCGCCATGTATTCGGAGTTACCACCTAGGATGATGTCTGTACCCCGACCAGCCATGTTAGTAGCGATAGTTACAGCACCTCTGCGCCCTGCCTGAGCCACAATTTCTGCTTCCCGTTCCACGTTTTCTGGTCGAGCGTTTAATAACTCATGGGGAATGCCTGCTTGTTTTAGCAGTTGGCTGAGATATTCTGACTTTTCTACACTAGTGGTTCCTACTAATACAGGGCGGCCAAGTTCGTGCATTTCGGCACATTCTCTGGCGATCGCTTGCCATTTACCCGCCTCTGTTTTAAACACCATATCCGACAAATCTTGTCGTCTTCTGATTCTGTTGGTGGGAATGACGCTGACTTCTAATTTGTAAATTTTTTCAAACTCAGCTTCTTCTGTTTTAGCGGTTCCCGTCATCCCGCCCAGTTTAGGATACAGCAAGAACAAGTTTTGGTAAGTAATGGTTGCTAGAGTTTGGGTTTCTGGTTGAATTTCTACATGTTCTTTGGCTTCAATGGCTTGGTGTAATCCATCACTCCACCGCCTTCCAGGTAACACCCGTCCAGTAAATTCGTCTACGATGACTACTTCGCCATTCCGAACAATATAGTTAACATCCTTTAAGAAGAGTTCTTTGGCTTTAAGTGCATTAAATACAAAGTGCGCCCAAGGATCTTCTGGGTCAAATAAATCTGTCACACCTAAAAGCTCTTCTGCTTCGGCAAAACCTTCATCTGTTAACAAAACGTTACGGGCTTTTTCGTCTACTTCGTAATGTTCTTCTTTTTTGAGGGTGAGAGCGATTTCCTCTGCTTGCAAGTATTTTTCTGTTGGTCTTTCTACCTGACCAGAAATAATCAGGGGTGTCCGCGCTTCATCAATCAGAATTGAGTCTACTTCGTCAATTACACAATAGTTAAAGGGACGTTGTACGACATCAGCCATTGAAGTGGACATGTTGTCCCGCAGATAGTCAAAGCCTACTTCACTATTGGTAACGTAGGTAATATCACATTCATAGTTCTTCTGGCGTTCACTGGGATTCATGCTCGCCTGAATTAGTCCCACACTCAACCCTAAGAAGCGATGCACCTGTCCCATCCACTCTGCGTCCCGGCGAGCTAGGTAATCGTTCACAGTAACGACGTGTACGCCTTTACCTGTGAGAGCATTTAAATAACTCGGTAAGGTTGCTACCAGGGTTTTACCTTCCCCAGTTTTCATTTCCGCAATTTGTCCAGTGTGTAGGATGATACCGCCTAACATCTGAACATCAAAGTGCCGCAATCCTAAGACTCGCCGTCCTGCTTCTCTCACCACGGCAAAGGCTTCAGGTAGGATGTCATCCAGAGTTTCACCTTTAGCGAGTCGCTGTTGGAATTCTCCTGTTTTACCTTTTAAATCATCATCAGAGAGAGCTTTAATTTCTTCCTCTAAGAGATTAATTTCCGTGATATAAGGTTGGTATTTTTTCAGCTTACGAGCGTTGGGATCGCCCAACAAGAGTTTTAACATGGCGGTTATGGAACTAAATCAAGGGGGATGGGAAATATAGCTTTGGTATTGATTATAAGAATTTAACCTAACCCAGCTTTTTTGGTTGCAGTTGGGTAGGAAATGAAAATTCACTCAAAAACGCAGAAAACGTAGATCAAATAAATCTACTAAAGATTTAGTTTTATTTTACGTTTAATATCGAAACTCTATTAATAGTATCATTTTGCCCTCAACTGAGGCAGGGAAACCCGACCATGTTCAAGGTGCGATCGCCCCCATGATATCGTGTCTGGTAATCAGGTTGCTGGGTGTAAGGGTGTAAGGGTGTAGGTGAAGATAAATCTTACACCTAGTAAATCACCGCAAAAAATAGTAGGTTGGATAGAGCAACAGCGCCACCCAACATCCAAAGATTTTCGGCGTTGCATAATAGAGGGATGAATTGAGGTAATCTACTGTGCAATGTCCATACTGTGAGTCTACGGAAATTAGAAAGAATGGAAAACGGAGAGGTAAACAAAATCACATCTGTACTAACTGCGATCGCCAATTTATTGATGTGTACGATCCGCCAAAAGGATACTCAGAGGAACTTAAACAAGAATGTTTAAAAATGTATCTTAATGGGATGGGTTTTCGTGGGATTGAACGTGTTAAAGGTGTACATCATACTACTATAATCTCTTGGGTAAAACAAAGAGGAGAAAAGCTGCCAGACGTACCCCAAGAAGATGCTGTACCAGAAGTTGGAGAACTAGATGAATTAGAGACATTCATAGGTTCAAAAAAAACAAAATCTGGTTGTGGACAGCAGTAAATCACTTTACTCAAGGTATTTTAGCCTGGGTCTTAGGAGACCATAGTGCGGAAACATTCGAGCCATTATGGGAAATTGTGAAACAGTGGGAAAGCTATTTTTATGTGACCGATGGCTGGAAAGTTTACCCCAGTTTTATACCAGATGGAGACCAAATTGTGAGTAAAACATATATGACGCGAGTAGAAAATGAAAATACCCGATTACGTCATTATCTTGCACGCCTTCACAGAAAAACTTTATGCTATTCCAAATCAGAACAAATGCTGAGACACTCAATTAAATTATTACTTCATTATTTGAAGTATCAAATTGTACCTATATAAATTAATTCATCCCTTTATTCAGCAACGCCGATTTTCTTATGTAGTCAAATATTCGAGTTCTGAGGCTCAACCTTGCTGTTCAAAGAGTGAACATTCGAGTTCTGAGGCTGACAGTTGAGCCTTTTTGCTTAAACGTTGAGCCTCAAAGGGTGAACGTTCGAGTTCTGAGGGTGAAGTTTCAGCCTTTTTGCTCGAACGTTGAGGTTCAAAAGGTAAACGTTCGAGTTCTGAGGGTGAAGTTTGAGCCTTTTTGCTTGAACGTTGAGGTTCAAAGGGTGAAAGGTGAGGTTTTGAGGTGGAAGTGTCAGGAAATTTTCTGCGTTGGGTGTTGTGGAATGTGGTTTTATCTCACGCAGAGGCGCAAAGACGCAAAGAGGAAGGGGATAGTTTTTGACTTTTATCACAAGTGCTTTGCGGAAAGTGCTGAGTCCGGCATGATTTATTTCATAGCCAAACCAAAAAGCTTGTGAGTTGAGAGTGAAAAAGTTATTCAGCGCGATTAATGCTGCGGGTATGTGTCTTGCACCTTGGATGGTAGCAGGTGCAATGACAACAGGGTTATTGTTAAGTATGCCAGTAACAGGAATAGCGCAACAGCAAAACTCCGCATATTCACAAGAACAGCCAGCAGCCTTAAAAGAAGCTGAAGAACTGAATCAACAAGTAATTAAGTTATATAAAGAAGGCAAATACAGTACAGCCATCCCCTTAGCAAAACAGGCTCTGGATATTAGAGAGAAAGTTTTGGGTAAAGAACATCCTCTTGTGGCCACTAGCTTGAATAATTTGGCTGAACTGTATCGAATACAGGGAGAATATCAACAAGCGGAACCTCTGTATCAACGATCTCTGGCTATAAGAGAGAAAATACTGGGTAAGGAACATCCCGATGTTGCCACTAGCTTAAATAATTTGGCTGTACTGTATGATTCACAGGGAAAATATCAACAGGCTGAACCATTGTATCAACGCTCCCTCGCTATTTGGGAGAAGGTGTTGGGTAAAGAACATCCTCTTGTTGCCACTAACTTGAATAATTTGGCTGAACTGTATCGAAGACAGGGGAAATATCAACAGGCTGAACCATTGTATCAACGCTCCCTCGCTATAAGAGAGAAAGTACTGGGTAAAAAACATCCCGATGTCGCTAATAGCTTAAATAATTTGGCTGTACTGTATAATGCACAGGGGAAATATCAACAAGCGGAACCTCTTTTACTCCGCGCTCTGGCAATTAGAGAGCAGGTGTTGGGTAAAGAACATCCTGATGTCGCCGTTAGCTTGGGTAATTTGGCTGAACTGTATAAGGCACAGGGAAAATATCAACAAGCTGAACCATTGTATCTCCGTTCCCTGGCTATCCTTGAGAAGGTGCTGGGGAAAGAACATCCCCTTGTCGCTAATAGCTTGAATAATTTGGCTGCACTGTATCGCGCACAGGGAAAATATCAACAAGCTGAACCATTGTATCTCCGTTCCCTGGCTATCCGAAAGAAGGTGCTGGGGAAAGAACATCCCCTTGTCGCTAATAGCTTGAATAATTTGGCTGAACTGTATAAGGCACAGGGAAAATATCAACAAGCTGAACCATTGTATCTCCGTTCCCTGGCTATCCGAAAGAAGGTGCTGGGGAAAGAACATCCTGATGTCGCCACTAGCTTGAATAATTTGGCTGAACTGTATAAGGCACAGGGAAAATATCAACAAGCCGAACCGTTGTATCTCCGTTCCCTGGCTATCCGAGAGAAGGTGCTGGGGAAAGAACATCCCTTTGTCGCCACTAGCTTGAATAACTTGGCTCTACTGTATCAAGCACAAGGTGATATCACTCTTGCTACCGATTTTTTACGTCGTGGGTTAGAAGTTCAAGCACAAAATCTCAATCTAATTTTTGCTGTCGGCTCCGAAAAAAGCAAACAGGATTACATTAGAACTTTTTCAGGCACAACCGATGCTACTGTTTCTCTATCCCTACAAGAAGCTCGCAACAATCCTGCCGCAGCATCTTTAGCTCTAACTACTGTACTTCGCCGCAAAGGGTTGGTTTTAGATGCGGTAGCTGACAATATCCAAATACTACGCGCTCAACTTGACAAAAACCCTGAAACACAAAAATTATTCACTCAATGGCTGCAAGTACAACAGCAACTCTCAGCCTTAGTCTACTCCCAGCCAGACAAGCAAACCGCTAACCTCAAAACTCAACTAGAACAACTCGAAGCCGAAAGAGAAAAATTAGAAGCCGCAATTAGTACTAAAAGTGCCGAATTCCGTCAGCAAACACAACCAGTAGAATTAGCAGCGATTCAAGCTAAGATCCCAAAGGATGCAGCTTTGGTAGAAATTGTGCAGTATGAACCATTCAACGCTAAAGCCAAAACGAATGCTCAAAAATGGGGTAAACCGCGTTATGGGGCGGCGGTGTTGCGTTCAACTGGTGAACCGAAGTGGGCTGATTTGGGTGAAGCCGCAGAAATAGATCAATTAGCCATTGATTTTCGTGCAGCTTTAGCCACTGGAAGAACATTCAAAAAACTTGCCCGCACTTTAGATGAAAAATTAATTGCACCCATCCGCCCTTTATTGGGTGATGCAAATCATATTTTAGTTTCTCCCGATGGGCAATTAACATTAATTCCCTTTGAAGCTTTAAAAGATGAGCAAGATAAATTTTTGATTCAGCGTTACGCTTTTTCTTACCTCACCAGTGGACGGGATTTATTACGCTTTGGGTCAAATAATAATAATGCTTCTGCGCCTGTGGTGTTGGCAGATATTGACTACGATAACCAAAAACAAACTGTTGCTTCTGCAAAAACATCTGGTTCACGCGGTCTGCAAAATCGGCGTTCTGGTGATTTGGCAAACTTGATATTTGACCCGTTAGCTAATACTAAAGATGAAGCCGCAGCGATTAAAAAGGTTTTACCCAATGCCAAGTTACTGTTAGGTAAAGATGCGACGGAAACCGCAGTTAAACAACTACAAAGCCCTAGCATTCTACACTTAGCTACTCACGGTTTCTTCATCGCTGATATTGAACAAAATCTCAACGCATCACTAGATTTAGAATTAACACCACGCCAACCGAAGATTTTAGAAGTGGAAAATCCCTTGTTGCGTTCTGGGTTAGCGTTGGCTGGGTTTAATAAACGCAAACAAGCCACAAATAATGATGATGATGGTGTGTTGACGGCGTTGGAAATCGCTGGTTTAGATTTACGTTCTAATCAATTAGTTGTGCTGTCGGCTTGTGATACTGGTAAGGGTGATATTAAAGTTGGCGATGGTGTTTATGGTTTGCGTCGTGCTTTGGTAATTGCTGGTTCCCAATCTCAAGTTTTAAGTTTGTGGCAAGTTAATGATGAAGCAACAAAGGAATTAATGGTGAAATATTACCAGAATTTGCAAGCGGGTAAAGGGAGACATGAAGCTTTACGTGCTGCACAGTTAGAATTACTCAATAGTCAAGAATATAAAGAACCGTACTATTGGGCAGCGTTTGTTCCTTCTGGTAATTGGACTCCTTTAAATAATAGGTAGGAAATTTAGATCCCCGACTTCTTTAAGAAGTCGGGGATCTGAGCCTCACATAATTACTGAGAATTTTCCCATTCTGGGGAAAGGCGGCGAAAATTATATTGTTCTGCACCAGGATGACAACTCACACAGCCGCTAATTTGCACTGGACGAGGTAAATCGACTTTAGGATGCAAAGCTTTGAAGAAACGTGATTTATTTACGCGATAAGGTGTTTCTTCATCTTTGAGTTGAGTGCGAGAGAAAGTAGAAAGATACCGCCACACAAGAATCCGTGCTGGATCTACTAAAGGCTGGAGTTGTACACCGTAGTGTTGGGAGTCTTCTAAAAGATTTTTCCAGGTTTGGGTGGGTAAAACTTGTGGTGGGATGGGAATATGACACTTAGCACAATTTTCTATATATAGTTCTTGTCCTAGCTCGTACTGCGCCGGGATAACATCAACTGTTTTTACTTCTGAGGTTGGAGTAGCACTGTAAACGCTAGTAGCAGAAGTAAATAGCCAACCCATAACCAGACTCCAAGCCACAATTACCAACACTAAACCTAAAGATTGGCGTTTGAGTTGGCGAGTTTTGCGCTTTACAAGATTTGACATTCCTCACATTCCCAGATACTTAGTTGCGGAGCTTGTAGCTAATAATTTAGACTTGTGCAGCATTGTCTATGTTGCGAGTTTGGGTAGGTATTTTAATTATTCAGCATTGCGATCGCATCTCTCATATCATCATCGTAAATCCAAAAACCCCAGCAATGAACCGGAGTATACTAGAAAAGTGTGAAGTATTTAGATTTCAATTTCAGACTTCACACTTCATACTACCCTTCGGGAAGCCACCCAAAGGGTGTCTACATACTTCAGCCTTACTTACCGCCTGTGGAACTATCGTGTAAATCAGAGTACGCAATTCTAGCCCTAATAGAAATGGCAACTCATTACGAAAACGGCGAACCGATGCAAATTCGGCAAATCGCAGCTCAACAAAACATACCAGATCGCTATTTAGAACAACTACTAGCAACTTTGAGACGTGGGGGTATCATTAAAAGTCAACGCGGCTCTAAAGGTGGCTATTTATTGTCGAGAGAACCGTGGAAAATTACAATATATGAAGTTTTAGAATGCTTAGAAGGCTTAGACGTAAAAGTCTCAGAAGAAACGTCCAGTATCAAAAGTGTAGATAGTGCTGTCGTTGATGAAATATGGCAAGAAGCTTGTCTTGCTGCCAATGCTGTTTTGCAAAACTACACACTTCAGCATCTTTGCGAAAAAAGAGACTCCCGCAAGCAACTAGACATCATGTATTACATTTAGTTATTAGTTAATAGTCAATAGTCAATGGTCAATAGTTTTTACTCTTGACTGTGGACTTTTGACTCTTGACTAATTACAAAGGAATATTATGCGAATTGCTCGTAACATAACAGAAATTATTGGTCGTACACCCTTAGTACAATTAAACCGTATTCCCCAAGCCGATGGCTGTGTAGCGCAAATATTAGTGAAGTTGGAAAGTATGAACCCATCGGCATCAGTGAAAGACCGAATTGGGATTAGTATGATTAATGCTGCTGAAGCGGAGGGATTGATTGCTCCGGGAAAGACAGTATTAGTAGAACCAACATCGGGGAATACAGGCATTGCCTTGGCAATGGTAGCAGCAGCTAAGGGTTATCGATTAATTTTGACCATGCCTGATACCATGAGTGGTGAACGACGGGCAATGTTACGAGCTTATGGAGCAGAATTAGAACTCACTCCCGGAATTGAAGGTATGGGTGGCGCAATTCGCCGCGCTCAAGAGATAGTTAATACTACACCATACTCATATATGTTGCAGCAGTTTCGCAATCCAGCGAATGCCAAAATTCATCGAGAAACTACCGCTGAAGAAATCTGGGAAGATACCGATGGTCAAGTAGATATGATTGTTGCTGGAGTGGGTACAGGTGGTACGATTACTGGTGTAGCAGAAGTTCTCAAAGCACGTAAACCAAGTTTTCAGGCGATCGCAGTTGAACCAGCCAATAGCCCAATCTTATCAGGTGGACAACCAGGAGCGCACAAAATCCAAGGGATTGGTGCGGGGTTTATTCCACAAGTGCTGAAAATCAAGTTCATTGATGAAGTAATTACCGTCAGTGACGAAGATGCGATCGAGTATGGACGGCGTTTAGCCAGAGAAGAAGGGCTATTATCGGGAATTTCCAGCGGTGCGGCTTTATGTGCTGCAATTAAAGTTGCCCAACGTCCAGAAAATGCGGGACGCTTAATTGTGATGATTCAGCCCAGTTTTGGAGAAAGGTATTTGAGTACACCGTTGTTCCAAGACCTGGAAGCAAAAATACCCACCAGCGTCAGCTAACAATCAATTAGAACAATGGTTGACTCCAAGCACACTGATAACCACTACGAAACGCTCAAAATTAATCGTGATGCCAGCCAAGCGGAGATTAAACAAGCTTATCGCCGCTTGGTAAAACTATTTCATCCTGACAGCAACCAAAAAACCGCCGATAAGGATAAAATTATCCGCATCAACGCTGCTTATGAAGTCTTGGGTGACTCTCAAAATCGCCTTGACTATGACCAAAAATTGCAGCTTGACTCTCAAAATCGCCAACAACGGGCAGCATCAGCACAAAAACATTACCAAGCCAATCGAAAATCTGGTAAAAATGTTGATGAACAAATTGAAGAATGGCTACGTTTAATTTATCAACCAGTTAACCGCATACTGGAAGAAATTCTTGATTCTCTTGAAGAGCAAATTGAGCAATTAGCTGCCGATCCTTTTGATGATCAACTATTAGAAGCATTTCAAGAATATTTAGATACTTGTCGAGACGAGATTAAACAAGCTCAAGTTATCTTTCGGTCTTTGCCTAACCCCCCTAGTTTAGCGAGAACTGCGGCACATCTCTACTACAGCCTCAATCAAGTAGCAGATGGTATAGAAGAATTTGCCTACTTTCCCCTAAGTTATGACGATCGCTATCTGCACACAGGGCAAGAAATGTTTCGTATAGCAACAAGATTACATTATGAAGCCCAAGTTGCAGTGAATCAGTAAAACAATCAGTTAATATCTCAAATAATTTGATATTTATAGCTAAAGGAGAAAAGGATGAATATTGCGATCGCTTCTAGCACAACTTTAGCTGAAACATATTGAAGATTCGCGGCAGGATTTATCTCACGCAAAGCCGCAAAGAAGAATAGAGGCAATCAAGTGTATTGAGAGAGATCGATACCCGCAGCAGTCAGATATTATTCCTCTCACCACAGACACAGAAATTAGTTTATGCTGAAAAGAGCAAAAGATTAAGAAAGTTTAAATTTTTCTCCCAGTGTACTCATGCAATGTATCGTAAATCGCCGCGCTCAATTTTCGGCTAGTCATCGCTATTGGCTACCCGAACTGAGTGATGCTGAGAATTTTGAGAAATTTGGTGCTGGCTCAAAATTTCCTGGACATGGACACAACTATGTCTTATTTATTTCTCTGGCGGGAGAACTAGATAAGTATGGTATGGTGCTGAATTTGTCTGATGTCAAACAAGTAATTAAACGCGAAGTTACCAGCGTTCTAGATTTTTCTTATCTCAATGATGTCTGGGCAGAATTTCAAGAAACTCTCCCCACCACTGAAAATATTGCACGGGTTATCTGGCGGCGGTTAGCACCCCACTTGCCTGTAGTCCGCGTACAGTTATTTGAACATCCTGAACTTTGGGCAGATTATATGGGAAACTCAATGGAAGCTTACCTCAGTATCAGTACTCACTTCAGCGCTGCCCATCGGTTGGCACATCCTGATCTTAGCTTAGAAGATAACACTGAGATTTATGGTAAATGCGCTCGGACTAACGGCCACGGACACAACTATCATTTAGAAGTGACTGTGAAAGGCGAAATTGATCAGCGCACCGGGATGATTGTTGATTTAGGTGCATTGCATCAAGCGATCGCAGATTATGTGGTAGAACCATTCGATCACACCTTTTTGAACAAAGATGTGCCTTATTTTGCCGAAGTTGTACCGACTGCGGAAAATATCGCCCTATATATTAGTAATTTACTGCGATCGCCCATCCAAAACCTAGGAGCGCAGCTTTACAAAATCAAACTAATAGAAAGTCCCAATAACTCCTGCGAAATCTACTGCACAGATACAGACTCCAATTCTATGAGTGCGGTAGATAGTCAACCAGTTTTAGCTAGGTTGTAATTTTTGTAGAGACGCGAAATTTCGCGTCTCTAATTTTTTCCAGGGTGGGGAAAGAACCGGAAACATACACACAGATAACGGCTCAATCAAAGTCACACGGAGATGATAAAATTACTCTTCAGTTATTTAGTTAAGAATGAGTAATTATCAAATGTCCCCGATGTTTCATCCCTTGCAGATTGGTAAACATATTGCCCGTTATCCTATCATGCAAGCAGCAATGGCAGTACGGGTATCTGGCGCACAATTAGCTGGCGCAGTTGCCAATGCTGGCGGTGTAGGGATGATTGCTTCGCTGGGGCTAGGTTTAGATTCTCCTTACTTTAATCAACGCAAACGTAGTAGTTTTTTCGCCGCCAATCGACTCGCACTCATCGATGAATTGTCTCAAGCCAGGAGTATCAGCCCAGATGGAGTAATTGGGGTAAATATTCTTGTAGGAACAAAAGATTACTCAACATTAGCAACAACCGCCGCAGCCGAGGGCGCAAATTTAATTGTGACTGGGGCAGGAATGCCTTTAACTTTACCAGAGTATACTGTTGATTTTCCTGATGTTGCCTTTGTACCGACTATAGCCAATGTCGAGGCGGCTCAGTTTCTTTGTCAGACTTGGAAAAGTCGATATAATCGTTTACCCGATGCTTTAATTGTAGAAAATTGCCAGAAGGTGGGCGGACATTTTACCCAATGTGAACAGATAAATGTTCCAGGGTTTTCAGTTGGGTGGGTGATTTCGCAAATTCGAGATTATTTAACCGAGACAATGGGTGCAAAGATACCTTTGATTGTGACGGGGGGAATTAGCGATCGCCACGATATTAATCAAATGTTAGCAATTGGGGCGGATGGCGTGCAAATTGGTACTCGCTTTATCACTACAATTGAATGTGATGCCAATCAACGTTATAAAGAACGTCATTTGCAAGCAAATTTAGCAGATATCGTCACAGTACCCAGCCCCGTTGGCAAACCTAGTCGGGCTTTACGCAATTCTTTTGCCGAGCAAATCATGACAGATTCATTACAGGAACGGCGGTGTATTGCCAACTGTTTAGAAACTTGTTTATTTCGAGATAAAGGCAAAACCTATTGCTTGTTGAATGCTTTAGCTCAAGCCGCCCGTGGTGATGTAGAACATGGTTTAATTTTTTCAGGTGCTAATGTTAGTCATCCTGACCGTATCATGTCTGTTGCAGAATTGATGGCAGATTTGACGGCTAAGGTCTAGTAGCAACAGTGTGGTGAATTGAGCGCTAAATCTGCATTGTGGCTAAGGCTGCTGCATCTAGGCTGTTTTTCCCAGAACATCATGCTTAATTAACTACAATAAAATTTTTAGGACTAACGAAAAAACCTCTCCAACTCTTCTGACTCTGTGCCTCTGTGGTACCTTGCGGGAAGCTACTTGCGCGTCTAAGATTTTCCAGAACCCATAAAGTAATTTCTTCAACCTAGAATTTTTAACATTAATTTATGAATATAAATGAAATTCTCAAATCATATATTGCTGGCAAAAGAAACTTCCAAAAACTCAATTTAAAAGAAGCCGAATTAACTAATGCCAATCTTACAGGTGCAGATTTTAGCTATGCTGACTTGCGTCAAACAAGATTGGGTAAAACGAATCTCAGCCAAGCTTGTTTACGAGAAGCAGACTTGAGTGAATCTATTCTTTGGGGTATAGATTTAAGTGAAGCAGACTTATATCGTGCTGTGCTGCGAGAAGCTGATTTAACAGGTGCGAAATTAGTCAATACTCGGTTAGAAGAAACTAACTTAATTAAATCTAGTATGTGTGGTGCGAATTTGCATGGGGCAAACTTATCTCGTGCGTTGCTATTTCAGGTAGATTTACGCCCTAGTTCTAACCAGCGCACAGATTTAGGATATGCGGTTTTGAGTGGAGCAGATTTAAGTTACGCTGACCTCAGAGCCGTGTCTTTGCATCACGCTAATTTAGATCAAGCCAAATTGTGCCGTGTTAATCTGAGTAAGACAATTCAGTGGGGTAACTTAGCCGCAGATTTAAGTGGGGCTAGTTTACAAGGTGCAGACTTGAGTTATGCCAATCTCGATAGTGCAGTTCTGCGAAAAGCAAATCTCCAAGGCGCAGACTTAACGGGAGCAATTCTCACAAATGCTGATTTTCAAGGAGCTATCATGCCTGATGGTAGCGTTCATGATTGAATTATGAGCGATCGCTACACAAATTAAGTTGTCAATAAAATACGACAACAACCTCCTTTAAAAAATATTGGGAGGTTGTTATCCTAATTGGGAAACTTTTCCCAAAACTAACGCACGGTTGCTCGCAAATTCTCAGTATCAATGGGTTTGATCAGGTAAAGCAACACTAGATTCCCAACAATAGCGGCAATTAATGGTAGTTTACGCATCAGCTTGATAAATTTTGACTGAGAACTGCGCTCAATGTTGGCAATTTTTAAGTTGTAACCCGCACAGCGTTGTAATCGAGTGAAGAACTGGGGATGTTCGGTATTTAACATCACCGGAAAAGCCCGTCCGGCTGTTTCATTTGTGTTCTGCACAACCTGGCGGTCAAATTCTGTCGCATCAAGTCCTAATGATTTGTAAAAACCAGACCGTTCATGAACTGTCATTGTGTGGGTAGCAAATACCGATAGCAAGAAAAAGCGACTCCACAACTTAGCTTTCCAGTTGTTCCATAGTTGCGGTTGAGAACGTAACAGCGCCTTAAATATATCCCCGTGGCGGTTTTCGTCCTGACACCAACTCTCAAAGTAGCGGAATATGGGGTAAAACTGGTGTTCTGGGTGCTGTTCTAGATGTCTGTAAATAATGATGTAACGCCAATAGCCGATTTTTTCTGATAGGTAAACGGTATACAGTACCCACTCTATTGGGAAAAACGTATAGGTGCGGGTTTTAGTTACCGTGGCTAAATCTAGGGAAAGTTTAAAATCCCCCATTGCTTTGTTGAGAAATCCGGCGTGGCGAGCTTCATCTCGTGCCATTAATTGAAACATCTCTGCTAATAGGGGACTGCGATTTTTGGCGTTGCATAATAGAGGGATGAATTGAGGTAATCTACTGTGCAATGTCCATACTGTGAGTCTACGGAAATTAGAAAGAATGGAAAACGGAGAGGTAAACAAAATCACATCTGTACTAACTGCGATCGCCAATTTATTGATGTGTACGATCCGCCAAAAGGATACTCAGAGGAACTTAAACAAGAATGTTTAAAAATGTATCTTAATGGGATGGGTTTTCGTGGGATTGAACGTGTTAAAGGTGTACATCATACTACTATAATCTCTTGGGTAAAACAAAGAGGAGAAAAGCTGCCAGACGTACCCCAAGAAGATGCTGTACCAGAAGTTGGAGAACTAGATGAATTAGAGACATTCATAGGTTCAAAAAAAACAAAATCTGGTTGTGGACAGCAGTAAATCACTTTACTCAAGGTATTTTAGCCTGGGTCTTAGGAGACCATAGTGCGGAAACATTCGAGCCATTATGGGAAATTGTGAAACAGTGGGAAAGCTATTTTTATGTGACCGATGGCTGGAAAGTTTACCCCAGTTTTATACCAGATGGAGACCAAATTGTGAGTAAAACATATATGACGCGAGTAGAAAATGAAAATACCCGATTACGTCATTATCTTGCACGCCTTCACAGAAAAACTTTATGCTATTCCAAATCAGAACAAATGCTGAGACACTCAATTAAATTATTACTTCATTATTTGAAGTATCAAATTGTACCTATATAAATTAATTCATCCCTTTATTCAGCAACGCCCGATTTTTCAACTTGCGGGATAATTCCTTAAACAGCAAAAAGCCAGAAAATTCAGAAATGCAAGAGCGCTCTAAATACTCAATAAACGCTTGTCTCGCTTCGCCGTCAATGTGTTCCCATGATTGCTCAAATGCTTCATCTCGGACAAAGTGGTGGCGGTTGTAGTCTGCTTGCATCTCGGCTAACATCGCCTGCAATTCTGTATCTTGAGCAGATAAATCTAGGTTGGCAGCTTTTTCAAAATCTGTTGTATAAAACCGGGGCGTAAGTACAGTTTCTTTGCTGGGGGTTTTAATTCCTGGTTTGGGTAGAGTATTAACCATAAGTAATGCGTTAATCCAGTAAATAGTTTTATAACTATCAAGTTATGGTAGGTAGCATTTTTTGACTAGACCTCTTTACAATCCTTTAGTAAAGTCGGAAATTACTAGGGTCTAGATGCAAGATCTGACAATCTAAAAGCTTGAAATGGCAGGATTTTAGGCAATTTATTAACTTTTGCAACTTCTCTAAAGTAAATCTCATTCATAACTATATAGTTATTAAGTGGTAGCAATTACACTTACTCGAAGTTTTAGAGGTTTTACCATGCGCCGTCATTGTGATCGTTCTCTGCAAGTATCTCCAAATCACACAACATTCCTGGCATCACCTACCAACACCATACCCAAGGATTCACGACAACGAGTGCAGCAATTCATGCAGAAAATACAGGATGAGATTTGCACAGGGTTAGAGCAACTGGACGGGGAAGCAGGCTTTCAACAAGATTATTGGGAGCGAGAAGAAGGGGGAGAAGGGCGTACCCGCGTGATTCGAGAAGGGCGGGTGTTTGAGCAGGGTGGGGTGAACTTTTCCGCAGTGTGGGGGAAAAGCTTACCGCCTGCTATTTTGGCGCAACGTCCAGAAGCTGTTGGACACGACTTTTTTGCCACAGGAACTTCAATGGTGCTGCATCCTCGTAATCCTTATGTACCCACCATACATCTCAACTATCGCTACTTTGAGGCTGGCCCGATTTGGTGGTTTGGTGGTGGGGCTGATTTAACACCATATTATGCCTTTAAAGAGGATGCTGTTCACTTTCATCAGACACTAAAAAATGCTTGTGATGTTCATCATGCAGAATATTATCCAACCTTTAAACGCTGGTGTGATGAATACTTTTATTTACAGCATCGCCAAGAACAGCGAGGTATTGGCGGTATTTTCTTTGATTATCAAGATGCTAGTAGTCAGCTTTATGTTGGCTCTCAAGTAGATACTCCAGCGGCAATTTACAGCCAAAAAGTGGGCAATGTAGAGCGTAACTGGGAAGATATTTTTGCTTTTGTGCAGTCTTGCGGTCAAGCTTTTTTACCTGCTTACGTACCCATTGTAGAACGACGACAACAAACAGAGTATGGCGATCGCCAGCGTCATTTTCAACTTTACCGTCGGGGTCGTTACGTTGAGTTTAATTTAGTCTACGACAGAGGTACAGTTTTCGGGCTGCAAACAAAGGGAAGGACTGAATCGATTCTCATGTCTTTACCACCTTTAGCTCGTTGGGAATATTGCTATGAACCAGAAGCAGGAAGCCCGGAAGCAGAACTGACAGAAGTTTTTCTCCAGCCTAGAGATTGGGTGTAAGAAAGGCAAAAGTAAAAAGGCAAAAGTAAAAAGTAAAAGTTTTACTTTTTGAATTTTAAATTGGGATGAGGAGTGTTTGTGAAATTTAATACAATCAGGGCTTACTCCGATAATCCCCAGGCGTTGCGTCTGGATTGGCTAACTGTAGTATTTTTTGGGATAATTCATGCCCTGGCATTATTAGCACCGTGGTGTTTTTCATGGTCTGCATTAGCTGTAGCGTTGTTTCTACACTGGCTATTTGGCAGTATTGGAGTTTGTCTAGGCTATCACCGACTGTTGAGCCATCGCAGCTTGCGTGTGCCTAAGTGGTTAGAGTATGCGATCGCAATTTTGGGTGCGCTATCTCTGCAAGGAGTATGAAGCTGAACCCTATAAATCATGTACAGACGTTGTATACAACGTCTGTACATGAACTCTTTTTCTGACTCAGCAATCAGCGAGAACTTGCGTGCGGAGAGAACTTGCGTGCGCGGGTTCCCCGCGTTGAGCAAAGTTCGGCGGGTTCCCCGCGTTGAGCAAAGTTCGGTAACTTAGCACTAAATATTAGGAAGATAAATATTGTCCCATTTCTGGTTGTTGACGACGCAAAATATTCATAGCTTGCTGCTGAATTTGACGAACTCGTTCTCGGCTAACATTGAGCTTTTCGCCAATCTGAGCCAAACTGCGTTCTTGATTGTCTAAAAGTCCAAAGCGCAAAATTAAGACTTCACGTTGTACGGGTTTGAGTGAAGCTAACAAATTATCCAAGTCCTGGCGTAGCATTTCTTGGGTAATTTGTTCATTGGGTGAGATGCCATCATCACTTAAAAGTTCACTGAGTTCTGTGTCTTGGTTATCCCCCACTTTTAAATCTAAAGAAATTGTTGAACTAGCAGCACTGAGATATTCTCGAATTTGGCTTGCTTGTATATCCAATTTTTGAGCAATCTCTGTAACCGTAGCGCGGCGACCAAGGGTTTGAAACAATTCTCGCTGGACTTTTTTAATTTGATTGAGTTTTTCGTTAACGTGAATTGGTAGTCTAACAGTGCGGGATTTTTCGGCGATCGCTCTGGTGATAGCTTGACTAATCCACCAGTAGGCGTAAGTTGATAACTTATAGCCACGGTTGGGATCAAACTTTTCTATACCTCGTTGTAACCCGATCGCACCTTCTTGAATCAAATCCAATAACTCCAGATTGCGACGCTGGTATTTTTTGGCGATGGAAACCACCAGTCGGAGGTTTGCTGTCACCATTTTTTGTTTAGCTCTCTGACCAAGCTGAAGTATTTGAGTAACTTCAGCTTCACTTTTGTTGACAAAATCTGCTAATTCTGCTAACTTCGGTTCCCGATGCAATTGTTGACTAAGTTGCTTTTTCTGCTCCTCAACGGCAATCATTTGCTGTACTTGCCTGCCATAAGTTATTTCTTGGTCTGAGGTGAGTAAAGGGAACTGGCCAATCTCTCGTAAATAAACGCGTACCATGTCAGGACTTAGGCTGGACATACAACTTTCAAACTGCTCTTTTCGATAATTTCAGACGAATCTAAAAGTATAAATCAAATAGCCTCAGAAAAAATGCCAATCAGGACAAGCCATTTTGTGCTGCGATCGAAGCCGCACCCTAATCATGCTGAAAAATTATTCACCAATTGAGTTCACACACTAGATGATGGGTTTAACGATAGACTGGGAAAAATTCTTGAGGAAATATTCATGGCAAAATCCAACGGGGCGAAAGGCGAAACTTCTACTCAAGAACCAGCTGTAGTTTCAAATACCGAAGATACAGTCACGGTTCAAGATGCGCCGGAACCAGTAGAAGATGTCCAAGATATTGATAATATCCTGAACTCGCTGAAAGCTTTACTCAGTAGCGTTGAAAAACTGCAAAAAGTTCGTCAGGAAGTCGGCGATATTAAACCTTTAGTCCAAAGAATGCTAGATGGTGAACTATTGGCTGGTGAGGAGTTGGAATCACTCAAGGCTGGGGTAAGTGGTCTAGTACGACTAGTTAAGGCTTACAGTGACCATCAAGCCGCACTAACAAAAGCCCAACCAGCAAGAAACTTGCTAGACGAAATCCTAAAATAGCATCCAGCTAACTGAAGTTTTCTGCTTTCGCCATCATGACTAGTCCATCGGAAAAGTCTCGTCTCGAAAATGCGATTAATACCGCTTGTGCAGTCGCCAAACAACAAGGGCTGAATTTTGATGAGGCTGTGATTCTGCAAGACAGAAGCAATTTGGTGATTCATTTACAGCCTGTCCCTGTAGTTGCACGTATAGCAACTACAACGGGTACAGTGCGCTTTGGTGATGCTTGGTTTGCCAAAGAAGTCGCCGTAGCTAGTTATTTAGCCGCAGCAGGCGCACCTGTGGTGAGTCCAACCAACCTCATTCAACCAGGCCCGCATCAGCACAATGGATTAGTTCTAAGTTTTTGGGAATTTGTCGAAGAAATAGATGAACTACCAGACGCAACTATTGTTGGACAGACTTTACGAGATTGCCATGAAGCTTTAGTAGACTTTGCAGGTGAATTGACAGTTTTAGATTCTTTAAATGAGTCTGAAAGTTTGCTGTCTACTCTCATATCTCAAGCAGCATTCAGCCTCAGTGATGCCCAAATGTTGCAAGCAGTAAATCATCATCTCAAAAGTCGATTTCAGCAACTTCAGTTACCGATACAACCGCTTCATGGAGACTCCAATTTTTCTAATGTGCTTAACACCACACGCGGAGTACTATGGACAGATTGGGAAGATACGTTTATTGGTCACATTGTTTGGGATATTGCCTGTTTGATTGCTTCTAGCTATGTCTTTTGTACGGACATAGAACGTGCCACTGCGGCATTGAATGGTTATGATCTAGTGATAGATCAGGAAATATTAGATTTGTTTATTGAAGCGCGGACTTTTCAAGGCGTAATGTGGAATTTCATTATTGGGCAACAACATCCTGAGAGTCTGGAACGGTTAGAAGGTCGCCTGAGTTGGTTGCGCGATCGCTATCACACAGTATCTTAAATTGTTAAATCTTTGATGAATAAACTATAGAATTATAACTGGTACTGAAATGTAAATACTAGGACTAGAGGCTTTAGTCTTGAGTCTTGAGGGAATGAAATATTAAATAATTGCATTACTTACTCAAGAACATAATGAAACACGAAGTAGTCGAGCAGATTTTTAATAAATATTCGACTTTACGTAAATTTGAATATTTAGAACTAGATGTTCATTTCTGTATTGTAGATAAATCTGAGCAAGTACAGCGCTTTGCCCTGCAACCAGAAGCGGTGATTTTAGGCACAGATATTCGTTTAGGGTTTCCTGAATTTATTGGCAAAGAAGAGATATTAAAATCTATCATCCAAGGTCAACAAGCAAGTTTTGAATTAGTAGCAATTAGAAGAACTTGTGAGAATCAACCGGATATTTATATCAACATATATATTATTGGTGAATCTAGCGAAAAGCTATCGGAAATAAGATTGATAATTTTTATTGAAGATGTTACGGAAAAAGTTCAATCAAAACAAGATTTATCAAAATTAACTAACGCTACTAGTCTGCTGTCAATGACACTGGTAACATATAAAAATTATATGGATACAGTTATCAATTCAATGGCAGATGCCTTATTGATAACTACCAATACAGGCAAAATTAAGCAAGTTAATCCGGCAGCGCAAAAGTTGTTTGATTTTTCCGAAGAAGAATTAATCAATAAACCAATATCTTTGATATTTGATGACAATTTTTTATTACTCAGGATTATTAATCATTACAGCAAAATCAACCGAGATTTACAGCATTTTGAAGTTGTTTGCCGCAAAAAAACGCGAGAAAAAGTGCTAGTAGCTTTTTCTTGTACAGTGATGCAGAAAAAAAATGAAGTTTTAGAAGATATTATTTATCTTGGTCGAGATATTACGAGTCGCCAGCGTCGAGAACAACGTCATGTTGCCCAATATGCTATTACCCGAATTCTCTCAGAATCACACAATATTCAACAGGCAATACCAGAAATTTTACAGGCAATTTGTCAAAATTTAGAGTGGGATGTAGGGGAATTATGGACAACAAGTGAATATATTAGTACAAATGTGCCAGAAGAAAGTGATGATGCAGTATTAAGATGCGTAGAAATTTGGTCAAGCCGACTCGTAGCAGTGCGTGAATTTAAAGCTGTGACATGGCAAACTACATATCTTCCGAGTGTGGGACTACCTGGACAAATTTGGGAAAGACGTTCTGCTTTATGGATTAAAAATATTTTAGACTATGGAGATTTACAGCGATCGCCCACTGCTGTCACAGCGGGATTACGTTCAGCATTTGGGTTCCCCATCCTAGACGACAATAAAATTTTAGGAGTGATGACTTTTTTTAGCCGCGATGTCCAACCCAAAGATGCAGACTTGTTACAAATGATGGTTTCTGTCAGTAGTCAAATCGCTCATTTTATGAAACGCAAACAAGCAGAAGATGATTTGTTAGAAAGTGAATCTCGATACCGTGATATTTGTGAAAATGCTAATGATTTAATTCAGTCTGTTAATGCGTATGGACGATTTTTATATGTTAATCGAACATGGTGTCAAACATTAGGATACAGCGCCGCAGAAGTGGAGCAAATGAATGTATTTGACATTATACATCCTGATTCTCAAGAACATTGTCGACAAATGTTTTATCGTTTAATGTCAGGAGAACAGTTAGACCAAGTTAAGGCGGCTTTCATTGCTAAAAATGGTCAAACAGTTTTTTTAGAAGGTAATATAAATTGTAAATTTGCTCATGGCATACCAGTAGCAACTCGTGGGATTTTTCGTAATATTA
Organism: Nostoc sp. HK-01; assembly: GCA_003990705.1. Classification (GTDB taxonomy): domain Bacteria; phylum Cyanobacteriota; class Cyanobacteriia; order Cyanobacteriales; family Nostocaceae; genus Nostoc_B. The sequence goes on along the minus strand of AP018318.1, from coordinate 5,746,038 downwards.
CAAGGCGAGTAGCATTAGAAGCAGCATTGCAGCAACAGGAAGCACAAACAGAACAACTCTGGCAAGCAAGAATACCAGCATTGACATCTAATAATCTCCAAACACCAATAGAGGGTACAGCCGCAGATGTGATTAATGTGACTGTTTTATGTGCAGATATTGTCGGTTTAAACGAAATTTCAGCTTTGGAAAGTGCGATGCAATTAGTTAATTTACTCTGTCCAATTTTTGCCAATTTCGATCGTCTTTGTAATCGCTACGGTTTAGAAAAAATCAAAACCATCAATGAAGCGTATATAGTGATTGGGGGATTACCTACAAAACGCTCAGATCATGCCCAAGCTATAGCGCAAATGGCGTTAGATATGCAAAATGCGATCGCCACATTTAATATAGAAAATCAGCAAAACCTGAAAATTTGCGTCGGTATCCATACAGGAGTCGTCACAGCAGCTGCACTTAGTTTAATAGACACAATCAATATTGCTAAATCTATCGAGTCTCAAAGTTTAGCCGACACTATTCAAGTTAGCGCTACTGCTTACGAATATATACGTGATGAATTTATTCTAGAACCACAGGATGAAATAGAAATTCCCCATCAGCAGCAAATGACAACTTATCTGCTACTGGGAAAAAGTAAAAAGTAAAAAGGTAAAAGTCAAAAGATTTATTGTTTTAACTTTTACCTTTTACCTTTTCGATTATGGATTATTCGGAATTAATCTACCGCAAGGATAAGTTGTAACACCTTTGGCTGCATCTTCAGCCATTGCTGTAGGTACTTTATCCGATGGTTGCGTTTTAGCTGCGAGATAATCTTTTTGTAGGGTGCTTAACATTGCTTCCCGCTGATCGTACAACCGCTTTAAGGGACGAGGCGCACATTGATTCATTACATAAGCTGTAACTAAGGGTAAGGCGATCGTGCTATCGGTATAACAAACAATTGTGCTGGGTAACTCTTCTGGGTCAATTTTACCCCAGCTGACCGCCTCGGATGGAGTCGCCCCAGACAAACCGCCAGTATCAGGACGCGCATCAGTAAACTGAACAAAGAAATCATGTCCGCGTTCTTCTAATCCTAGTACCTCATGAATTTGCGGTTGAGTTTGGAGTAAGAAGTTTTTGGGACTACCGCCGCCAAGAATTACTGCCGCACTTCTACCGTTTCCCTCTCTGGCATTGTAGGCGATCGCAGCTGTCTCATTCACATCAATGGCGGGATCTAAAATTAATTGCGAACCTTCTAACGCCAAAGCTGCAACGTTCATCCCAATGGAACTATCCCCAGGCGAGGAAGTGTAAATTGGTACGCCATATTCATAAGCTGTCGCCAGCAAGCAAGAATGCTGCACTCCCAATTGCTTTTCGACTTCTCGGACATACTTACCTAAAAGATAATGAAACTCTGCTGTTCCCATTCGCTTTTGGAAAGGTTCAGCTTGCAAAATCTTGCGAATGAAAGCATCGGTTTCTAACAAAACATCGTAGCCAAAGATAATGTCATAAATGCGGATAGTACCTTCTTCCCGCAGTTTCACATCATCCAAAAATGGATTCCCCGCAAATAGTTCAAAGCCTAACCCATAGTGCATATCATGGTAAAGATTCGCCCCAGTGCTAATCATCCAGTCGATGAAACCGTTGCGAATTAAAGGTGCTAATGCTGAAACTCCAAATCCGGCTGGTGTCATCGCACCAGAAAGACTAACGCCCACCGTCACGCCATCTTGGAGTACATCTTGACTCAGTAGTTGGCAGACTTCCCGCAAACGTGCTGAATTGTAGGCTGTGAAATAATTATTAATTAAATCTACTACCCCAATATCAGATGTTATGGGTGTAGGTGCGATTTTTTGACCACGCTGTTTTGACATTTGCACTCCCGAACAGTAAACGCGCCGAATCTAATGTTAACTATGTTTCAGTAACTTCTTGCATCGTCTTGCTGTATAAATCGAATGCAGTTTGACCAAAACAGACGAAAATCACTTGTTCTAGGGAGCTTGTTTGGAGTAAAAACTTTTTAACTTCGGCGATCGCAATTTTACAAGCGCGTTCCATCGGGAAATTATAAACACCTGTACTAATAGCAGGAAAAGCAATAGTTTTAATTTGGTACTGTTCTGCTAAAGCTAAACTGTGACGGTAACAACTCGCTAGTAACTCATCCTCTTTATAATTTCCCCCTTCCCACACTGGCCCAACAGTATGAATTACCCATTTTGCTGGCAAGTTATAACCTTTTGTAATCTTCGCCTCACCAGTTGCACAACCCCTTAACTCTCGACATTCTGCCAGTAATTCTGGCCCTGCGGCGCGATGAATTGCACCATCAACACCACCACCACCTAATAAAGAACTATTAGCTGCGTTAACAATTGCATCCACTGATAATTGAGTAATATCACCTTGATTGATTTCTATAAGACTCATATTTTACTTTTGAAATACACATCTACTACAAGGCTTTTAATGTGTTAGGCGTAAGCCGTAACGCACCCCTACTGGAATGAGTGTACTGATTTTTTACCCAAATCAAAAATGATGAGTCATATATTGAAGTTTGTATTCATTTTTTCAAATTCTTATATCATTTCAGTATGAAAATGCAATAAACCTGCTTACGCAGGCTTATCAATAAGCTGAGAATTAAGAGATTAACTGAAATGCCAAGATTATCAATGCTATACCTACACTAATAACTTGTTTTCCAACTAAATTGAATTACGGTGTCGTTATAATCGGTATCATCTCCATTTTCAGCAACTACTATCAGAAAATTAGTAGAACCTATTTGATATGGGCCGCCAGTTCTTAAATCGGAACTAACCCAATTTCCGTCTCCTTGAGATTCAACTTTTATTTTAAAAGGTGAATCAAATCTATTTTGAACTGAACCTAGAAGCTGTTTCTCTCCACTTCCTTCAAATTTATACAGTTCTTGACTATCAGTAAAGAAAGTTACTCTCTGTGTCAATTGCGAGTGACTTGTTACTGTAGCACTAACATTGCTATCAGTCGGAAAATAAACTTCAGCAACTTGATTATTAACTACAATATTAGCAGTAGGCATATTTTTAGCACCTATTTTCGTGTGTTATGGTTGGGAGAGTAGTCATTAGAACAGTAAACATATTTTGATGTTCTTGACTCGTTGACTAAACATATCAAATCTTCAATTCTTGAACAAGGACAGTTAAGATACTTAAGGAATTTATTTTTACATCAATTGACATTTAAGACATTTAAAGAACCCATTGTTTCGGCTGATATCACCTATCGGTTTGTCTGTTAATAAAAACAACACCGACTTCTTTAAAAAGTTGGTGTTATTAAATCTCGTCAAAGTTACTACAAAACTTTATATAAAAAATGCTTTAATAAAAATATTGAATTATTGATAAGAGCCGTAAAATTATACTTCTATGACTAATGTTTATAGTAATTTTTAAAGCATCATTATCAAATAAATTAGAAGTTTACTGTCATTTTAGATAAAATCTCTGCGTCCGCTTCTATCAGTAAATTATTGTATAGCTATCGTAAATAATTTATAAAAATCTCTCGTCCTTGTCTTCCGTGTCCTCCTTTTCTCCCTTGTCTCTTTTGTTCGCTACAGTCCTATTTCCTCTAGTAGTTATTTTCATAAAATGTTGATGAGCAAAGATACACCAGAAGAATTAGAATCAGATAGAGAAATCGAACGCTTGATTGATGAAGTAATGTCCTCATCCCTAAATAATGATTCTAAGCTGAATGACGAGCAGTATCGCCAAAAAATGCAGCGCCGTAAAGAAATCCAAGATCGGCGCATAGCACAAGCTGTCCCAGAGAAGGGGTTAGTGATTGTTAATACTGGTAACGGTAAAGGCAAAACTACTGCGGCGCTGGGAATGGTGTTGCGATCGCTTGGTCATGGCTATAAAGTCGCGATCGTCCAGTTCATCAAAGGCGCGTGGGAACCCTCGGAAAAACAGGTCTTCAGCTATTGGGAAGACCAACTTGAATTTCACGCGATGGGTGAAGGCTTTACCTGGGAAACTCAAGACCGCGATCGCGACCTCGAAAAAGCGCAAGCAGCTTGGGAAAAATCTTTAGAATACATCCGCAACCCAGATTTTCAGTTGGTACTGTTGGATGAAATTAATATCGCGTTAAAAATGGCTTATTTACAAATAGAAGAAGTTTTAGCAGGCTTGGCAGAAAAACCACCATCAAAACACATAATTCTCACAGGTAGAGGCGCACCCGCAGCTTTAATTGAGCGTGCTGACTTAGTAACCGAAATGACCTTAATCAAACATCCTTTCCGTGACCAAGGTGTGAAAGCTCAACCAGGAATTGAATTTTAATTAAGTGTGAAGTCTGAAATGTTTAGTACATAATAAATTTCATACTTCATACTTTATAATTCAGCTTGACACATCTGTAAAATGCGGCGATCGCTAGAACTCAGCGATTGAATCGGATGATAGTCTTGTAATGCTACTGAGTAAGCATAATTGTTAAACTCATCATCCGAAATAGATGGGATTGTACTGGTTGTTGCTACATCTGAGCTACTTACTTCATCTTGTGAGCCATTGACAGTCATTGCCAACTCACCAGATTTATCAATTGTGCCTTGAAAACAACTAAACTCAGAGCTAGGCATATATAACGCACCAGTTACTTTACCTTGCTGCTTCTGGAATACGATATAGCCTTGACCAATTTGGTTTGGTGTTGGTGATTGTCCATAGAGATAAACTCCATCTTTTGTGGGAATATTTCTCTTAGGCATCACTCCAGTTTCTTTACCTGCTTTTTGATAGTGTCTAGGAGATATATCTCTAGATTCAGGATCTATAATTTCACTCTCAAAAGCCACTGTTTGTTGTGGCGATCGCTGTTCTTGAATTTCTCTCAGCCGCGACAACAAAGAATTCTCAGAACTAATATATTGATGATTGGTCAATCTGGAAAAATTACCATCCACAGATGCGGAAGTTGTGACTGTTTGTAATTGTTTGCTAAGTACAGGTTTAGTCTGCTCACTGACAACACCAGCGGTTAAAACTAAGCCAACAACAGAAATTGTTAGCTGGCGAGGGGATAAGAATTTAGAAATATTGTTAAGCACCCGACCACTCCTGTTACGAAATTAACTGTCTCCTCTGCGACTCACTTAAACCATAACCAACTGTGTATCGTTCAAGGTTCCGTCGATAGTTTGATTTAGTTTTTTCAAAATAAAAATTCGTCAAAAAAAGAAGCTTTGTGGAATATTTGACGATAAACTCACACTATCATCACTTATAGAATTTACTCTTCCCCCAATAGAATCACCCGATTGGGTGATGTAATTGCCAAATACATCATTCCGGTAAATATTTGCTCACTAATTCTTTACAAATATTGATATTTTCGTTGTCAATTAGGTTAACTATAATCAGCTACAACAGCCAAACTCTTCATTCCGCAAAAGGTGAAATTTTGCTGTGTCGAGTGTAGAACAGTCGGAAAGTCAATTTCTATCAACACTCTAAAAATCATGATATCTGCTGACAAAACTTCTAAACTGTTGACAATTCCGCCTTTAGAAAACGGCGACAAACTCACCCGTGCCGAATTTGAGCGCCGCTACCACGCTATGCCAAATCTGAAAAAAGCAGAATTAATAGAAGGAGTTGTTTACGTGGCATCCCCCGTACGCGCAAAAACACACGGTAAACCCCATAGCCGCATTATGACTTGGTTAGGCACTTATGAAGCCGCTACACTAGGGGTGGAAACATTAGATAATACTACTGTGCGCCTTGATGCAGATAACGAACCACAACCAGATGCACTACTCCGAATAGAACAAGGTGGACAATCACAGATTACACAAGATAATTATGTCGAAGGTGCGCCAGAATTAATTGTAGAGATTGCTGCTTCTAGTGCTTCTTATGATTTGCATGAAAAACTCAAAGTCTATCGTCGTAATCAAGTACAAGAATATTTAGTTTGGCGAGTTTATGACCACCAACTTGATTGGTTTAGATTAAATGAAGGCGAATATATTCAACTTGCACCAAATTCAGATGATATAGTTTGCTCTCAAGTATTTCCGGGTTTATGGTTAGCAAAGTCAGCATTATTATCAGGAGACTTAGCTAAAGTTTTAGCCATTTTACAGCAGGGCTTAAATAGTAAATAACATCAATCTTTTGTAAAAAAAATTGTTATGAGGGATCTTCCTATTAGAGGGTAAGTCATCTATCTGTCTAAAGGTATCATTCAAATGGGTGACGCATTTTTTTCTCATTTTGTACGGAAAAGAATAGAACAACTGCTAGTAAAATAAAGGCGATCGCTGACGCATATTCCCTTGGTAGTGAGAGACCACCATTTTTGATTGGCTTAGTCAAAAAATCTCCAAAAGTGGCTCCAAAGGGGCGTGTAAAGATGAACGCGAGCCAGAATAGGAGAACATCGCTCAACTTTGTCATGTAGTGAAGGGCGATAAAAACACCAATGACGCTGGCTGTCACCAATGCGCCCTGAATATAGCTTAGTCCTAAGTTGCTGGTAAGAAAGTCACCAAAAGCTGTTCCCAAACTGTTAGAGAACACCACAGCCAGCCAATAGGTTGTCTCTGCGTCTTTCCTAATGATGGGATAAACACTCAAGTCTCGATCTCGGTAGTACCAGATAGCAAGAACGCTTAACAGACTGGCTACCAAGATCAGCGATCCCACTGCGTATCCCAGCCCGAAAGATCGATCCATCAAGTCTGAAACTTCAGTCCCGGCTGTTGTTGTAGCGATGATCGCCACCCAATAAAGGGCTGGACGATATCTATCTCCTTGAATTTGAAAAAATAAGAGAATAGCTAGGATGGCGAACGTTACAGCAAAAGCTATGTAATACCCCAGTCCAAGAGTCATTGAAATGAAGTCACCTGCGGTCTCACCAAGCGTCGTGGCGATGATCTTCATAATCCAGAAGTAAACTGTGACTTTTGCAACTTTGTTCATTTGTTTTTGCCTAAAAATAGTAAGTCATTATAAATTCATTCAGATTAGCGCAGTCTGGCAGAAACAACAGAATGGTAATAAGAAAAGCTGTGATTATACTTTAAAAAGTAAAAGTCAAGAAAAAGTCAAGATTTGATTTATGAGAGAATTTAATCCTGAAAAATTGACTAAAATAGATAAAATATCTAATTAAAGTTAGCTTTCTACATTTAATATTTAATTCAAAATATTCAAATTAATCTTGACTATTTCTGGACTTTTATTTCATACCGTGAAAATACAAACCCAGAATTAGAGAGATTATACAAGTATGAAAACTTCAACAAAAATCATTTGTGCAGCAGCTTTTGTTGGTATTTTGGGCTTTGCTGGATTGTCGAGAGTTGTAGGAGCAAAACAACCACAATCTCCGGTAGCAGTTGTACATCAGCATCATATTGCTACCCAAGTTGCCCAAGCCAGTGATGGTGAAACAAACGATGATGTACAAGAACAGCAAGAAGCAGCAAAACTGCAACCACTAGCTAAAATTACAGCAAAACAAGCACAGCAAGTAGCTGAAGCATCCAAAGGAGCTAAGGCCAGTAGCGTCAAACTTGAAAACGAAGATGGCAACTTAGTTTACTCTGTAAAAATTGGTCAGCAAGATGTGAAAGTTGATGCTGGTAATGGCAAGGTTTTATATGCCGAAAATGACAATCAAGAAGATGAAAAAAATGAAGCTAATCGTCCCAAGAGCAGTATTCAAGTTCCAGATACTGGTGATAGTGAGCGCGAAACCAATGATGATAGTAAGTAAGTCGGGAGCTTAATTAAGTAAAAACTGTTTTAGCACATACTAACTAAATATCTAATACACAGGGATTGATGAAGTTAACCTTTATCAATCCCTAATTTATAGAAGCTGGTAAACGGACATTGAAACAACTACCAAATCCTAACTGGCTAGTGACAGTAATTAATCCACCGTGACTTTGCGCGATCGCTTGAGCGATTGCCAATCCTAAACCAGAACCACCACAATTATAAGAACGTGATTTATCTGCTCGCCAAAAACGCTCAAAAACTTTGTCGATATGCTCTGGCGCAATTCCTATCCCTGTATCTTGCACTTTGGCATAAATCTGAGAACCGATACGAGTGGTTTTAATTTCAATCACACCTTTTGATGGTGTGTAATGAAGTGCGTTTTCAATCAAATTACAAAATAGCCGCGTTAGTTGAACTGAATCACCCATCAAGTAAAGATTCTCTGTTAGCTGAGAGATCAAATTAATTTGCTTGGCTTGGGCTTGAGGTTTATAAAGTAGCAATAAGTTTTCCAAGATTGACGTTAAATTGAGACTATTCCAATCCCCATTCGGAACTTTATCGGTACGTGCCAAGAACAGTAAGTCTTCTGTAAGGCGAGTCATCTGGTTCGTAGCACTGGCGATCGCTTGAAACTTTTCTGCATCTTTCGGCCCGATTTCCAGAGGATATTCTAACGGTAACTCAGCATTAATTTTGATGGCCATTAAAGGACTACGTAGTTCATGGGAAGCATCAGCAGTAAACTGTTTAAGCCTTTGAAAACTCTCTTCAATAGGTTGCATCGCCTGACGCGTTAGGAAAGTTCCACCAATCCCACTCAGAACCAGAGTTATAAGAATTCCACCGCTTAATCCCCAGTCTAATTTTTTGATAGTTTCATCGAATTCTTCTAAAGATTGACTCACCCTCACATACCCAACTAACTGATTATTATCGCTATCAATAATTGGTATAGTTGCAGCTTGGATACGCACTTTACCACTCTGAATTTGTACAATTTTGCTTGGTAATAATGGTGAATTTAAGACGGTTTTTCCTTGTTGAGTAACTAAAGTTCCGTGAGGATCAAACCACTGTAATGCTTGATGATGAACAATTAGATCTTGTGGACGAAAATCACTTTCAACTCTAATGTGACCTGCTTCAAATTCTACATTTGCAGCTGCACCCTGTCCGATAGCTGTAAGTTTATCTTTGATTTGTTGAGTCAGACTATGAGCGAAAACTATTCGGACTGCGATCGCAAATATTCCTAGCAGAGATGCAAATACTACCAAGTAAGACAATAATAAACGATATCGAATTTTTTGAAACACAGTCTTAGTTTATTAAACTAATGGTTAATAACTGAAATATAGGCAGATAAAAATATTTATAACTAAACTATTTTAATCACGTCTTAGACGATAACCAATGCCATAAATATTTTCAATCAAATCTTCTGAACTTCCAGCTGCTTTGAGTTTATTTCGTAAATTTGTAATATGAGTTTTGATACTTCCTTCCCCAGAAGATTTATCAAATTCCCACAGCTTGTCAAAGATTGCTGAACGAGTCACAACTTGATTTGGGTGTCTCAAAAAATACTCTAGTATCATGTATTCTTTAGGCGTTAGCGACAGAATATTTCCTGCATAAGTAACCTGTTGGCTGGCCGGATCTAATTGCAAGTCACCCTGGATTAAAATTGATGGGCGCATCTGTGGACTTCTTCGTGCTAAAGCTCTGATACGTGCTGCTAACTCTTTTAGCTCAAATGGCTTGACTAAGTAATCATCAGCACCAGCATCGAGTCCAATAATTTTATCGCTTGTTGTATCTCTTGCTGTCAGCATTAAAATTAGAGCATTAGATGAAGCAGCACGTAAATGCTGACATAGAGTAATTCCATCTAACTTAGGCAGCATTAAATCTAATAAAATTAACTCATATAATCCTGATTGCGACCATTCCCATCCCTCAAGCCCATCGGTTGTGATATCTACAATATGGTGTTGTCTTCTTAGATACTCAGCTAATGGTTTGGCAATGCGATCGTCATCTTCAACTATTAAAATTCTCATGATGTTCTATCTCGAAACTGATCACGAATTGAGAGCGAGTATTGATATTACATGGTTTTTTAATAAAAAAACGCCCCCTGAATTCAGGAGGCGCATCACCGTTATCGAGTTATTGATTCTGCAATTAACTAGCAACGTATTCTTTAACATTGGCGCGACGGCGACGCAGATGAGCTAAGGCTTGGTGTTCGAGTTGACGAACACGTTCGCGGCTAAGATTCAATCTTTCACCAACTTTCGCCAAGGACAATTCATTTCCATCCTCTAAACCAAAGCGCAGAGCCAACACTTCGCGCTGTTGGGGTGTGAGTTCGGCTAACAAGGTGTTGAGGTCTTGGCGCAAGAACTCTTGGGTGGTGTAATACTCTGGTGATGGCCCATCATCTTCCAACATTTCTTGCAGTTCGGTGTCTTGGTTATCACCAACACGCACATCTAAAGAAACTGGCTGACGCGCCATATTCAGATATTCTCGAATTTGGACTGGTTCTAATTCCAGTTCTTTGGCGATTTCAGCGGGTGTAGGAGAACGCCCTAATGTTTGGGCTAGTTCGCGCTGCACTTTTTTGATTTTATTGAGTTTTTCGGTAATGTGAATCGGTAAACGAATGGTGCGCCCTTGTTGAGCGATCGCACGGGTAATCGCTTGGCGAATCCACCAGTAAGCGTAGGTTGAGAATTTATAACCCCGCATTGGGTCAAATTTCTCTACTCCTCTTTCTAATCCGAGTGTTCCTTCTTGGATTAAATCGAGAAATTCCATGTTACGCTTTTGGTACTTCTTGGCGATCGCTACGACTAAGCGTAAATTCGCTTCAATCATTTTTTGCTTCGCCCGTTTACCTTGAGCTACCGTTTGTTTGACATCGGTTTCTGATTGTTTAACATGGTTTGCCCACTCTGGTAAACTCGGTTCGCGGTGCAATTTCTTTGTCAAAGCTTCTTTCGCTTCGACAAGTTTCATCATTTGTTGCACCTGCTTCCCAAAGACAATTTCTTGCTCACGGGTTAGCAGTGGTACACGACCAATTTCCCGCAGATAGGTTCGCACCATATCAGCCGTGAATTTGGTGTTCAGGTTTTCAGTTTGGGTGTTAACAGTAGGCATTGGTGCGTTGTCCTCTACTCCGTAAACACAATGAATCTTTAATAACTAACAACAATTAGGAAAAACTATCTATAAAAACACCGAACTCAGGTGGTTCCTGGGGATTGCGTATTGAGAAATTTATTCCCCCTACTCCTCGACTTGTTTCTCTTTCGTTCTGGCTTCAACAGTTCATGACGGCTATATAAGAATAATCAGTTCATATACATGAGATTCCAGAAGACGAGTCTCTCTGATAGGTTCCCCCTACCCTTACGTAATTTTTAGGTCTTGCAAAAGCACACTGGGTTGTTTTCAAGAATTCTTCTTTATCTTCAGTTGGTATCGGCAACTGACAAATCCGAAGTCGGTATGAGTTTTCTTTGCTTTTATCTTAGGGCAAATCAGATGGATAGTAAAGTAGTCTAGAGAAAGAGAAGATTATACTCCAAAAGTGTATATTTACAAACAGAAATTAATTTCCTTAGAGTGCTTACTATATCTATAGTGACGGCAAATCCCCCTCTTATGTTGCCTATCGGTAGGGAGAAAACCGAACTCTCTGGGCATATTTTTGGAGGGATGTTACGAATTGGTCAATGGTTATAAGTCAAGAGTCAATAGTAAATGCAATGGACTTTTGACTATTGACAAAATTAAAATCCCAAGTCGGCTTTAGCGAGTTCCGCAGCGGCGAATACTTCTGCGTCTGGCTTTTCGTCCCAAGCTGGATCACCGATTTCGGCGTAGAAAGTAGCATCATAAGGACGAGTACGCACAACGACTGGCATAGGAACAGCGTGGCCTAAAATCAAGGCTTGTTGTTTGGAGTCTAATTTGGACAATACCGATCGCAGTCCACCTGCACCAGATACACCCGTGAAAATTGCATCGATGTCTTTTTCGTCGTTGAGTAAAGCTGTGATCCGAGTACCAATCTGGGACATAACTTCATTATCTATTCCCGACGGTCGTTGATCAACTACTAGCAACGTTACGAAATATTTCCGCAGTTCCCGCGCGATCGTCCCAAAGATAGTACTTTGGACTATAGCTGGGTCGAGAAAACGATGCGCCTCTTCAATGGTAATCATTAAGGGGGTGGGGCGATCGTTGGGGTTTTTGCTTTGCAAGAACTTATCAGCTTTGCGGACATAATGCTCATGGATACGTCTGGTGATCATATTAGTCACCAACATATAAGAGAGCATATTTGACTGGGAACCAAATTCTACCACTACATTCTTGCCGGCTTCCAGAGATTGTAAGATTTTATTAATGTAGTTTTGGGGGCAAACTGCCCGCATATACTTCAAACCGTCTAGGCGCAAGAGTTTCCGCTGTAAGGCCATAATCGAGCCTTTGTGTCCCCGCTTTTCTTCGCAGAACATCTCGATTTCTTCGTTGGTCATGTTCAGCAGTTGCACAATCCAAGCTTTGTTGAATTCGCTGTAGAGAATATTAGCGTTGTCCAATGCTGCTTCTGACAGTCCTAAATCGCGGCTACATAATTTAATATCTTCAACTTCTATTTGTTCGTAACTCAGATATAGTTCTTGAGAATCGCGCACACCCCGACGCTTGGTTGATTCGGGGTCGAGGGTGTAGACTTCAACTTTCCCTGGAAATAACTGCTTTAAGCCTTTGACTGTGTTAACATTCTTCCCTTCGGCTACAGCTTCCCAACCGTATTCTGAGTGCATATCAAAAATCAAGTTGACTGCGGCATTTTTGCGAATGACACCAGCCAAAAGTAAGCGGGTAAGAAAAGATTTACCTGTACCAGATTTCCCAAAAACGCCGTTGCTGCGTTCCACAAACCGATTTAAATCGATGCACACAGGTACATCCATATCTAATGGTTTACCAATGGCAAAATTCTTTCTGTGGATGTCATCTTCCCAACCAAAGACGCGGCGAAAGTCTTCTTCACTTGCGTCGAAAACCTGACTAAAATGACTGGGAATAGTTTTGACTGGTAGTAATTCCATCGTGGTACTTGTTTGGGGCTGCAATGATGCCAAACTCGTATTTGATGGGACAAATGGATTTACAGATTTACCGTTAGTTGGAGAAAAAGACTCATTAGATTCGGGGGTAAACATCAACATCGGCGCTAAGGCGATGGTTCCATAAGTACCACTTCCGGCTAAAACATCTCGCAAAAAAGTGTCTTCCCAACTCGGCGGATTAGCAATAATCCGAGCGTTTGCAGTTCCCAGGGATACATCTGTCAGCATACAGAAAAACCGCGATCGCATCCCTTGGACAACTAAAAACTTACCCACCCGCATATCTTCTACAGAAATATCCGGGTGTAGTCTTACTTCTAATCCGCCAGTTAGTGAGCCTTGGATTACCGAACCTAATGGTTTTACCAATTTGTCATTTGTCATTGGTTAATGGTCATTGGTCAAGAGTCAAAAGTCAATGGTTAATGGTGAGCCAGCGCGGTCTTGGGGGTTTCCCCCATCAGCGACTGGTGTTAGCGCAGCGTTAGCGACGTTAGGAGCATCACCCCGAAGGGGTCAATAGTCAATGGTGTTTACTCTGGACTTTGGACTATTGACGAAATCTAATCAATCTGAATCGAGGTTGGTGCTGTACCAGATGGCGATGCACTGATTAATGGTTTGCGAAATTGAGTGTAAAGGCGATCGCGCCATTCAAAGAATAATTGATAATCGGGATTATGGGCGATGCTTGGCACACCTTGACCTCTGAGACTGGCGGGTAAATCTAAATAAGCGCCTTCAGGGAACTTCAATAATATTGATAAACCAGCCACGGCTAAATCGGCTAAGGTTGGTTCATCGCCTGTGAGATAGGGACTGTCTGTCAATAATAAGGTTAATGCTTCTAGGTCTTGCTTTAAATCGGCGATCGCTGATTTAATCACATCTGGGCTATATCCTACACCCAAACCTACAACTGTCAAAATATCGCTGGGTACGCCTTCGACTAAACTACGAAAAATGTCTGGTGTTGATGTGGGTAATAAAGATTTGCGAAAATTTTGATCTTGACTAATAGCGGCAAAAAGTGCTTTTCTGCCTTTAATTCCAATCGATTCATCTGCCCATTCTTCGATTAATAAGGTTAAAGCTTTTTGCTTGGGATTTTGCGGTATTAATGGGCGCTCAGGATATTTTAAGTCTAAATACTTAGCTATTTCTGTAGAATCTACAATGTAGCGATTACCATCTTTTAATACTGGCACTTGTCTTTGACCAGTGAGACGAAATAGTTCTATCTGTCCTATGCCAGGAGTAACTTCAATTTTGCGGTACTCTAAACCTTTGTAATCTAGAATTAGCCGCACTTTTTCTGAGTATTGAGAGAGTTCCCATTGGTATAATTCTAGCATGTTGTATCCCTGGATACTGAGTTATAAAATAACTCTCTAATTTTATCTTTACTTCCCAAAAATTTGCCAAGTTAAAATAAAATCTATCAGACAAATATTGCTCTAACTATTTATTTTACCTAGATTTGATATTGATCAAATTTCTAATTACTCAGAGAAATTTTTTGCAACTCTAGACTAAGCAATACAAAACCAAATCATTCTGATCATCTTCACCAAGGTTCTGCTATGGGTTCGTCAAAATCTTGAGAAAAATATATGTGCTGCTAAAAATTTGCTTTCGCCAGATAAAATCTGAAAAATTGGCTGACTATTAAGGTTAAGCACAATTTCAATGTTAGTTTTTGTCACTGTATCAATGAGAATTACCAGATTCAGATCTATTTCTTGAATTTAAAGTTGTTTTATACTAGATTTTTCTAGATAATTTTTATACTTTTATTTTCAGCAATTTTGCTATTAATATATTGATTGAATAGTTATTTAAACACAAAAAAAATGGAAATTTATATTAAATATCTTACTTTTCAGATTAGATTTTTTGTGTAGCAAAGTGATATAAGTCTTTATGTAAACTGTGTTAAATCAAAACAAACAAAATTTATGAAGGGGCATAACAGCAAGTTATTGACTAATTTAGCAAGTATGGCGGGAGTATTAGGGGTGAGTCTCCTTGTTACTTTACCATCACAAGCCAAAGAAGTTCTGAATCCTAGTCCTAGCATTTTTAGCGAAGCTCCTTACAACCGGAGTCAACGGGTGCAGTCCAATGCTAGTTATACACCTGTTACGCCAGCGATCGCCACAGATAAAAACAACGCTCGTAATGCAAATATAGTAGCTCAAAAAAGCCCAAACAGAGGGTTAAATCCTCGCCCTAGCATTTTTGATGAGCCTCCCTATAACCGTGGTAGTCAGTCTGCGCCTAGCGAAACTGCACCGACTCCCATAACTCCACCAACGACACCAGAGAAACCACCAGCACCAGAGAAACCCCCAGCTAAACCGCCAACTAGCGGTACCAGCAATAAAAACAAAACTGTTGTAGCATTAGCTGAATCGAACAGTTCCTTTAAAACCCTCACCGCAGCTTTAAAAGCCGCCGGATTAATTGAAACTTTACAAGGTGCAGGGCCTTTCACAATTTTTGCCCCGACTGATGCAGCCTTTGCCAAACTTCCCCCAGATGCTTTAAACGACTTGTTAAAGCCAGAAAATAAGGAAGTTCTGGTGAAGATATTAACTTATCATGTCGTACCGGGCAAAGTATTGTCCTCCGATTTGAAATCTGGTCAAGTAACCAGCTTGCAAGGAGATCCAATTTCTGTGAAAGTTGATGGCAATGGGGTAGTAGTGAATGATGGTAAAGTCACTCAGGCAGATATTCAAGGCAGCAACGGTGTGATTCATGCGATCGACAATGTAATTTTGCCGCCTAGCTTGTAGTTTATTTCTCCAGGACTGATGCACAAATGTAGTCTGTTAAGACAGACTGGGTATAAGGGTGTAGGGGTGTATAAAGCTACACCTTTCCACCTCATGCCTTATACATTGTTTTCAGTCCAATCTTGGGCGATCGCTGTTAACTTAGTGAAATTTTTAGCTAAGTTAACAGTGTTTGCCGTTGTCTGTTGTGAGGTATTAGCAACTTCGGTTAGAGATTGGCTGGCTGCGGTAGAAATTTCGACTTGGTTGTTAGCCGCCTGCATCAGTTCTGTCAGTAGCACATTCACATAGTGGTTCATGGCGGTAATGCGGTCTAGTGCTTGCTGAGTTGCTTCAATTTCTTGAGTGCTGGCGATCGCTTGTTGCTCTCCTCCCTGCATTAACTCCGTTACTTCAGTGTGAGCTAGGTAAAGTTCGCCAACTAAAGATGAGATTTTTGTGATGTCATCATCCAACTGCTGCGCCAAAGACAGTACTTCTTCCGCCGTAGTTACAAATTCTTGCCCAGATTCTCCAGTCCGTACCGCTTCAAACACAACCTTCATCGCTTGGCGCTTCATTTGAGATGCTACCTGAGCAATCAAGTTAACTTTTGATAATAGTGTTTGAGATGGCTGCTCAAAATGTTTCAGCTTTGTAGCAGCTTCCACAACTGTATTACTAACTGCCGAAATCCCATCTAAAATTCCATTCATACCTTGCTGACCAGTTTCTACTTGTGTGTAGATTTGTTGGGCTTGGTTGTCTAGTTCTTGCAAACGCCGAAAAATTGCTTGATTCCCATTAGCTAATGCTTGAATTTTATTATGGGCATCGGTGATCTTATCCATCTGGCTAATTGCTTGACTTGAAAGAATTTCCACAATAGTTTGATGATCTTTCAACAATTTAGATACTTGAGATTGCCAGGCTTCTTTGTGCAGATGTTGTTGTTGCAAGGCAGATTCTACAGATTGATATGCTTGCTCTACTTGGTCTAACAGTCGCGCATGGTCGAGGGCAAATCCTACTTGCATGGCTAACTGAGCAAACAAATCAATTTCCGGTTGTTGCCAATCTCGTGGTGCAGCACATTGATGGGCAATTAATAAGCCGAATAACTGGTCATCTTTGAGAATTGGTGCGACTAAATTTGCTTTAACGGCGAAAGGTTCAAGTTGACTGATGTGACAAGCACTCAAACCTGCTGTGTAAATATCATTAGTTGCTTGAACTCGACCTGTTCTGTATTGATCTACATAACCTTCAGCAAAGCAAGGGTCTTTAATTTTGGCACGCAATGCTTTAGGAAAACCGGGAACTACAGCTTCGGCGATGACTGTGCCGTACCAGTCGGCATCAAAACCATAAACCATCACTCGGTCTGTACTGAGGGCTTTGCGAATTTCCTCTACAGTAGTTTTCAGAACATCTTCTTCATTCAACGATTCTCTAATTTTGCGTGTAATGTCTACAAGTAGCTGAGTGCGTACTCCTTCAGCATCAATCCGCTGGAGTAATCTGGCATGGTCGAGGGCAAATCCTACCTGCATAGCTAACTGAGCCACTAAATCAATTTCTAGTTGTTGCCATTCCCGTGGTGCAGCACATTGATGGGCAATTAATAAGCCGAATAACTGGTCATCTTTGAGAATTGGTGCGACTAAATTTGCTTTGACGGCGAAAGGTTCAAGTTGACTAATGTGACAAGCACTCAAACCTGCTGTGTAAATATCATTAGTTGCTTGAACTCGACCTGTTCTGTATTGGTCTACATAACCTTCGGCAAAGCAAGGGTCTTTAATTTTGGCACGCAATGCTTTCGGAAAACCGGGAACTACAGCTTCTGCAATAACTGTGCCGTACCAGTCAGCATCAAAACCATAAACCATCACTCGGTCTGTACTGAGGGCTTTGCGAATTTCCTCTACAGTAGTTTTCAGAACATCTTCTTCATTCAACGATTCTCTGATTTTGCGCGTAATATTAATCACTACATGAGCTTGGTCGGCTCTTTTGTCTATTTGTTCTACTAGTCTGGTATGGTCTAGGGCAAATCCTAGTTGGGTAGCGACTTGAGCAAATAAATCGATTTCAGCTTGTTGCCAAAAACGGGGTGCAGAACATTGATGACCGATTAACAAGCCAAATAACTGATTATTTTTGAGGATAGGTGCAACTAAATTAGCTTTAATACCAAATCTTTCTAACAATCCAATGTGACAATCTGTCAGGTTAGCTTGATAAATATTATTGATAGCTCGGACACGTCCTTGACGGTACTGTTCGATGTATCTTTCCTGAAAACAGGGATCAGCAACTGTCGCCCATAAGATTTTGGGTAAACCAGGTGCTGCTGATTCTTCTAAAAACGAGCCATTCCCATAAGAGTCAAAGTGAAAGATGACTACACGGTCGAATCGCAGAGCTTGACGAACTTCTTCAACTGTGGTTCTTAACAGATTTTCTTGCGAAAGTGCTGCCTGCATCCGGCGAGTTAGGTTAATTAACAACTGAGAACGTTCAGTTTCGGTTTCTTGTTTGGAGAGTAAGACTGGTAATTGAAGTTGTAGCTGGTTAATATTAGCTTTGAGTGCAACTAATTCATCTTGTTCTGCAATATCAGTTTGCGTTTCTATTTCTTCTCGACGACTTAATCTATTAACTAAAACAGTAGAAATTTCAGCCGCTGACAGCACTGGTCGTGTGAGACGATGGGAGATTACAGATGCGATCGCACCTGATATCACAGCAATGATTCCCGTCCCCCATAATAAAGATGTTTGGTATTGCTTGAGGGTAATTTCTGCTGTTTGCAAATCTGCGGGGTTGGCTGACTTGGCTTGGTTAATTTGCTGAGTGAGCGACTGACTGCCAAAATAACTAACGGCACCTATACCCAACACTGGTAGGATGCTGATAGCGATCGCCCAACCAGTAACTTTCGATTTTAAGCTCCACGGCAAAAGTGACTGGAGACGGCGGAAAGAATTGCTGCTGTTTACCCTGACATGACTGGCTTTGCTTAGGGATGGTTCAACTTCAGTAGTAGCAAAATTACTATTCAATTTCTTGGTAGAATGCTGATTCATGGATAAAATTTTTCCTAGATTGACGGGATCTGCCATATACATTGGCCATAAAGTGGCAGGTATAGGGAACCGACTCTTATTGAGACATCAAGCTTACTGAGAATTGAGATAATACTACTTTTGTCAATGTATAATTTTGCTGAAATTTTCAAGATTTGAGCCAAATTTATTCAGTTTGGTCAAGCAATTTACTTAATAATAAATTACGAATTCTTGCTAAGATTGTACTTTTTTAGTTACTGATATGAAAAACCTGATAAAGAAACAGCAACCCGAAAACCTAAAAGGTTGCCTCGACCATCTTGAGGATTCCAGCTACGATAAGCAGAGCGACATAAACGCGGAGAGCTTTTCCAAGAGCCGCCGCGAATCACGCGCGATTTAAAATCATTGTTAGATAGCCACACATTACCATCCACAGGTGCGCCTTGATAATTTTCGTGCCAATGATCTCCGCACCACTCCCAGACATTACCGTGCATATCATACAATCCAAAAGCATTGGCGGGAAAACTGCCAACTATAGTTGTTTGCCAATGATTTCCTGGGTCAGCACTATAAAGAGAACTGTTGTTATAGTTAGCCAAGCTAGGTAGGAGTGTTTCACCAAAATAAAAAGGTGTAGTGGTTTTGGCGCGACAGGCGTATTCCCACTCAGCTTCGCTGGGTAGGCGATATTTTCTCCCCGTTTTTTGACAAAGCCTAGCACAAAATTCTACTGCATCTTCCCAAGAAACTTGCTCGACAGGACGATTTGCGCCTTTAACATTAGCTGGTGTGGAATCGAGGTGGCGGTTAATGGGTGAAAGTGCAGCAACGGCTTGCCATTGTGCTTGGGTGATAGGAAATTTACTCATAAAGAAGGGGGAAATTTTGACAAGATGCTGGGGACTCTCGGTATCAAATCTTTCTGTTTCATCATCTGGAGAACCCATCAAAAATTGTCCCCCCGGAATAGATACCATTGCCAAGGAAATGTCATTGCTTAAATCTTCGATATAACATTGCGCCGAGTCAGAATAATGGTTAACTTCATAAGTTGGTTTAGAACCAACCCATTTTTTCTCAGAAATATTCGCTATTTCAAACTCAAATTGTTCTAAAGGTAAGAAAATTGTCTCTAGCTCTGGTTCTAAACTTAATTGTGATTCTACTGGGGGATTGAAGTTGAGTGGTGGAGATAATACAGCAGAGAATGGTAATTCTTGAGTTGCGGTCAGTGCTTGCAATGCTTCAGTTGCGGATGGATAGCGCGAAGTGTAGCGATCGCATATCATTGTTTCGATAATATCAGCGAAAGAATCACTGACTTTTACATAGTCTCGCCAGATCGTTTTTCCTGTGTCAGGATCTTCTTGTAGCAGATGGGGAGAAATCCCGGTTAAAGCTTCAATAGCCATCATCCCTAAAGCATAGATGTCGCTGCATAACCGTGGTTTACCTTTGGCTTGTTCTGTGGGAATGTAGCCTGGAGTACCAACCACCACACTAGTACGAATCATTTTATATACATCAATTGAGATGGTGCCAAGTTCTCTCACAGAACCAAAGTCAATCAACATAATCTGATGATCATGTTTACGCCGCATGATATTTTCGGGTTTGATATCCCGGTGAATGACGTTGTTTTGATGCACAAAGACCAAAACTTCTAAAATGTCATGCAGCAACTTTGTGACATCAGTTTCTGTCATTTGCCTATTTGGAACAATTTCTTTTCTCAGGGTATGTCCTTCCACATAGTCTTGGATAATAAATAAGTCATTATTAATCGCACAATGAGCCAGTAGGCGGGGAATTTGGGGATGTTCGCCCAGTTTTTCCAAGATTACGGCTTCTTGCTCAAACAATTCCATAACTCTCGGATGGGTATGCTTTGGCTTCAGTCGCTTCACTACACATATAGGTTTACTAGGACGTTTGAGATCCCTTGCTAAATAGGTTTCACCAAAGTTTCCTTCACCTAATTTTTTGACAATTTTGTAGCGTTTATCTAGTAGTTCGCCGATGAAGTCCATATTTGTTAGTTCAGCCCAGAGGGGAATGAGGCATAACAAAAACTTATAAAATGTTGATATACGTCTAATAAAATAAAATTTTCAATAGGAATATAGGTGGATTTGTCTGCGATTGACTCTGGTTTTAATTAAAATATGAAACAAGTTTTAACGCCATTATCCTATCATTTTCTAGTCAAATAAGTGCATAACTTATTTATGGCAATATTTGAACTATTTAACTCAAAGGTTAAGACACCTAACTAATGGTCATAACTAAGGGGGAAGAATTAGAAATTGATGGCAGAAAATAGTGAACAGGCTGTAAAAGCTCGTGATATATATGTTTGATGATGAGTTAATGTGTGCATTGAACTAAAAATTGCAACAAATCGATATAAATTATCCGATAAATTTAATACGGAAGCAAGATGTTTGATATTAGGGAGTAGTGATAGCTAAAGTGCGGCAGACTGAGCAATTCTGAATTCATAAATCCTAAGCACAGTATTGCAACATAAACTTCTCAGTAATTGTGTATAAATGTTCGTTTAAATGAGATAGTGTTTGTTCAGCGATCGCTTTTGGTAAGCCATGATAATATGCTTGGGCAATCCCACCTGTAATACAAGCAATAGTGTCACTGTCACCACCAACAGAAATTGCATTGCGAATTGCATCTTCGTAATCGGTAGATTCTAAAAAGGCGATAATTGCTGGGGGGACGGAACCTTGACAAGAAACATCAAATTTGTAAGTCGGTCTAATTTGATCAAGGGTAATTTCTAAATCGTAGCCAAAATTAGTTTGAATATAAGCTTTGATTGCAGGTTTATCGTAGCCTGTGCGAGCCAGAAAAATGGCTGCTGCTGTGGCTTGAGCGCCTTTGATACCTTCAGGATGATTATGAGTAACTTCGGCACAACTTTTAGCGGCTTGCAGTACAGTAGCTAAGTCATTCAAGGCAAATGCAATGGGACTGACGCGCATAGCCGAACCATTACCCCAACTATTGTATGGCTCACTACTACTAGAGTTTGCCCAAGTTCTAAAAGTACTGCCATAACCAGCGTAAGGATAGCGACGGAAATAAGACTTAAATTGCTCAATGTATTGATTGCTATCTAGTAAATTACCGCCATCCAGAATTATTTCTGCCACTGCCACTGTTAGCACAGTATCATCAGTGAAACGACATTGCCTGTCAAATAGAGGAAAATCCTTGGTTTTGATATTGTTAACTTCATATACCGAACCAATGATGTCACCTGCGATCGCTCCTAGCATATTGATATTCTGGAATATGATTTAATTGCGTTTTTCCAGCCTTACGACAGCATTGTAATCTGGTACTCCTTCTAGCGATCGCTTACTTTTATCAAGCAATACATTTCCCTCTGGCCAATGAACCTGTAAATTTCCTCTCTGAATTGGTGCAATATAAATTTTTCCCGGTAACTCACCCAATTCATTCTGCAAAATTACCTCATCCCCATCTTGTAAATTCAACTTAGCTGCATCAGCCCCATTGATTAACACCGCCTCACGGAATGCACCAGTAATGGCATCTTTGCGTTCTTGCACCATACTATTAAACTGCTTACCGCGACGTGTAGACACCAAAAAACAGCCTTCTGGTATTTTTTTGACTGCGGGAGATAAAGGCGTAAAATGAGCTTTACCATCTGGTGTAGCGAAATTCCAGCCAAAGCACAGATGCGAACCACCATATTGAAATTGATCGCCTGCTTGCTGTAAGTGTTGAATACCTGCATATAACGGCACAACTTGGGCAATTTCCTGGCGAATAGCCGCAGTATCCTGAAAATCAATCTTCTCCGCCAAATCTGGCCGCACCCGCTTGGCTAATTCCATAAACACCTCCCACTCCGGCTGCGCCTCGCCAATACGGGGGCCAGGTATTTCTGGGCTGAAAATTATTCGCCGTTCGGTGGTGGTTTCCGTCACTCCTCCTGGTACTTCATAGCGCGTTGTGGCTGGTAACAACACCACTGTGTCTGCTGGTTCGACTAACATTTGGCTAGAAAGCACAATATCCAGATGCACCCGCAGCGGTAAATTTTGCAAAGCGCCTTCCACATAATCTGGTTCTGGTAAAACTTCTAAAAAATTCCCTCCCACCGAGAACAATACATCTAACTGCTTGTCGTAAGCCGCATCAATCATTTGTGGTGCGATTAACCCTGTGGTGCTAGGTACTTCAAAACCCCACTGTTGACTCAAATGGGCAGCATTTTCTGGGTTAATCGGTTTACCACCAGGAAACACCGTGGCGTAACATCCCATCTCTGCACCGCCTTGCACCCCAGAATGGCCGCGAATAGGCATCAAACCACAGCCTTCTCGCCCAACAAAACCTTTAGTCAGCGCTAAATTGATAATACTACGGACATTATCTTCACCACATTCATGTTGCGTAATGCCCATACTCCACACAAACACAGCTTTATTAGCGGCTGCAACCATTTGGGCAAAGGCGTGCATATCATAACGAGATGCACCAGAAAGTCTTTCTAATTCTTCCCAAGATTGTTGTTCTAAAGATGCTTTCAGTTCGGCAAAGCCTGTGGTGTAACTATCTATAAATGATTGGTCTACCCATCCATAGGCAATTAAGTGTTTGATTGTCCCATTCAAAAATGCCATATCACCACCAGTGTTTACCAAAAAGAAATCTTCGGCAAACTTAGTGCCAAACAAAGCACTTTCGATAATGGAAGGCACCCAATACCGTTCCATTCCTGGTTCACGATAGGTATTAATCACGACAATTTTCGTACCAGCTTTTTTGGCGTAGTGGAGATATTTCACCGTGACTGGTTGATTATTAGCGACATTAGAACCAATAAACACTAATAAATCCGTACCAATCCAATCTTTATAAGAACAAGTCGTCGCCCCTGCACCCAGTGAGCTTTTCAGCCCAGCGGTACTCGGAGAATGACAAATACGGGCGGCATTATCAATATTATTACAACCCATTGCGCGTACTGCTTTTTGGGTGGTGTAATAAGTTTCGTTGACAGTCCCGCGACTGGTAATGTAAAAACTGAGCCTATCGGGAGTAGTGGCGCGGATACGACTGGCAATGAGATCTAAAGCTTCATCCCAGCTAACTCGACGAAAACCTTTTTCGCCATGTTGGCGCATCATGGGATAGGGAAGCCGCCCCAAGTTACGTAATTGAGAACTTTTTAGGGTTTGTAATTGTGATACATCTTGCAGTAGATGCGGGTCAAACGCTGGCATAGTATTCATCTGCAATAACCGCAACCGAACATTGCAGAGATGAATGCCATCGAGTGTCCAATCTTTCATACCAGTGGTGCCTAAAGCACAGCCATCACACACACCTCGATTAAGAATCTTCCAGGTGTATGGTAGTTTGTGGCGTGATAGCCAAATCGCCCGAAATACCTCCCAATAGTTGTTGGGATACTGTTCGCCAATGCCAAAAGGCTTCCAACTTGCCCAGTGCTGGGGTGTCCAATATTTCTTCGGTTTAGGTAACATAACTAAATATATAATTACTCTGATAAAACTAATTTGCCAGATTTAAGCACAGCATTTAAATCTACCTAATTAATCTTTATTTTGATTTTTGTCGCTGATGTTGTACGAGTAAATATAACTTTTGATAGATGCTAATAATATTGCTTTCTGAATTGAGGAAGTTTATAGGTATCAGTATTTGTCTCTTTTGGTATATAGCTAGTTAGCAAAAGTAAATATAATATTAAATAATCGGCTAGAATCCTACTTAACTTACTATTATCTACGGATAAGCACAGATACATTATCAGTGTTTATCTGCCTTTTTATTAAGATTTTTCTTCAAATAAATATAAACAATATATTTAAGTATCCAAAATAAGTTTTTGCTGAGATAGTCAATCATCTAAGAGATAAAATGTCAGAATGCTATCGTAAAGGCAAACTTATTTTCTCAAGTTTGAGGAAAGTGCTATGACTACTACATTGGTAGAGGCTAATTCTATCGAGTCATTGTTAGGAAAAGAAGCAGAAGACCTGCTGAATTACAAAGCCAAAGTTTCTCAAGATTTATTGCATTTACCAGGGCCAGACTTTGTAGATCGAGTCTGGCTTAATAGCGATCGCAATCCTCAAGTTTTGCGTAATCTTCAACAACTTTATTCTACTGGTCGTCTGGCAAATACAGGCTATCTCTCGATTTTGCCTGTTGACCAAGGTATCGAACACTCGGCTGGTGCATCTTTTGCGCCAAATCCCATATACTTTGACCCAGAAAATATCATTAAATTAGCGATCGCAGGTGAATGTAATGCCGTTGCGACAACTCTGGGAGTATTAGGTATTGTCTCACGCAAATATGCTCACAAAATTCCGTTTATTGCCAAAATCAACCATAACGAACTCTTAACCTTTCCCAATCAATTTGATCAAGTATTATTTGCTAGTGTTGAGCAAGCTTGGAATTTAGGTGCAGTAGCAGTAGGCGCAACAATTTACTTTGGTTCCGACCAATCAACCAGACAAATTCAAGAAATTAGTCATGCTTTTGCACGCGCCCATGAATTAGGAATGGTGACAATTCTTTGGTGCTATCTACGTAATAACGCTTTCAAACAAGATAAAGATTATCATCTGGCTGCTGACTTAACTGGACAAGCGAATCATTTAGGTGTAACCATTGAAGCCGACATCATTAAACAGAAATTACCTGAATGTAACAATGGTTATGGTGCAGTTGTTAAAGCCACAGGTAAAAGTTATGGCAAGACAGATGAGCGAGTTTATACAGAATTAACCACTGAACACCCCATAGATTTAGCTCGTTATCAAGTGCTAAATTGCTACGCTGGGAGAGCCGGATTAATTAATTCTGGTGGTGCATCTGGTAAAAGTGATTTTGCTGAAGCAGTACGCACTGCTGTTATTAATAAACGGGCTGGTGGTACAGGATTAATTTCTGGGCGGAAAGCTTTTCAGCGTCCGTTTGAAGAAGGAGTAAAACTATTTCACACCATTCAAGATGTTTATTTATCACCGGATGTAACTATCGCTTAAAGTTACATAATTAGATAATAAATTCAGGAAGGTGATCAATATTCACCTTCCTTTTTATATATGCACAATTAGCCTAGAGGAAGACGTTAGCCTAATAAGTATTTTTTACTATTTAGGCATTTGTTTCAGACCTAGGAGAAATTTTTCCTATGCTAAATATTCAAAGCGTCCTTGATCAATTAATTCGCAAAATTGCTGTGTTCATCTTAGCTGGTTTAGTTATAATGATGAGCTTACCTAATAATTCTGTACTGGCTGATGGTTATTATTCTGATAAAAATCACAGTATAGAAACAGCACCACCTTATTACACTGCTAAAGACCGGAGAATAGCCAGAACTGAACCTAGCAGCAAACCTTATTACACCACTAAAGAACGTCAAAAGTCACAAGCCGCTAAAAATTACGATGATTCTCTTAAAACTGGTAAGCGAGAAAATCAAGTAAATCTGAGAGATTTAGAAACTAGAAATCGGTAAATAAACTCCAGAAAATAGAGGCGTGATGATTCACGTCTCTAGTAAAAATATTGCTTAATGATTGTTATCTTCAAGATGAATCGCTAGTAAGCTGAATAAGCGATCGCATTTAGCTTCTTAAGACCAATGACACTTATCCTAGCCTTAGATTTTGGTGGTACTAAGTTAGCCGCCGCAGTAACTCAACTTGGTTCCCGTGAATGGTTGCGTTATGAACGTCGACTCTCACCCATAGATGGTAATGCTACCACTGATTTAGCAATTATGCGATCGCTCATTTATAGTTTGCTGCAAGATGCAACTCCCGATGCAATTGGGGTTAGTTTTGGCGGCCCTGTGGACTTTACTACCGGAACTGTGCGACTTTCTCATCACGTTCCTGGCTGGGAAAATCTTCCTCTCAAAGACTTGCTAGAAAAAGAATTTGCTATATCTGCCATTGTAGATAACGATGCTAATGTTGCAGCTTTAGGTGAACACCGTTTTGGCGCTGGTGAAGGATATAATAGCTTGTTTTACATTACTATCAGCACTGGCGTTGGCGGTGGTTGGATAATCAATGGTCAACCTTGGCGTGGTAATGCAGGTATGGCTGGTGAAATTGGACACATAGTTGTCAATCCTGCGGGGCCAGTGTGTTTATGTGGTAAGCAAGGATGTGTGGAAAGGTTAGCATCAGGCCCTTACATGGCTCAAGATGCTAAAGAGTATTTATTCAAACCAGCAAATCAATTACAAGGTAAACAATTACGCAGCTTAGTGAATGACAATTTAGATTTAATCACTGGGCAAATTATCAGTCAAGCAGCTACTCAAAGAGATGAGTTAGCAATCAAGATTTTGCAAAGTGGTGCTTGGGCTTTAGGTGTGGGTATTGGTAATGTGGCGAATTTAATTAACCCACAACGATTTATTTTAGGTGGTAGTGTAACTAAAGCTGGAGAAATTTGGTGGAATACTGTACAAAAAACAGCCCGTGAAACAGCATTACCAGAAATAGATTTTGAAATTGTTTCTGCTGCGTTGGGAGATGATGCACCACTGTGGGGCGCTGTGGCTTTGGCGGAATCAGCATTAATCTCTAAATAATTTTCTCACCATTGTCAAAGGGTTTCCTAATAAGGAAAAAATATGACAAAAGCCAGGAAAAAATACTGGCTCAATTTCTACATCTAACAGTATTCTTTCTAGTTCTCCATCACTCAGTGGTTCTTCCCATAATCCATGCTCTACAAGATTATTACCATGAAAAATTAGGCGATCGCGCAAAAAATTTAACTGCTCATCTCGTGGTGCTGCGGGTACTCGAATCGTTAAGGGAAAGTTGCCAAAGAATACCACGACTTTGCCTAAGTGATATTTTTGCATATTCTTTATATTTTTTTAACTATTTTAAGATGTATTTTGCATCGCTACTATTTTCTTATAACTTTGTTGCATTGTCTGAGCCTCATCATAAATACTGATCATGTCCTGAAAATATTTGTCTTAATTAATTGGTAAAAATTCAAACATTTTGATACCCAGTCTCTTTAAAAATCTGGTATTTCCAGACTTCATAGAGAATTTAGGCTCATAAATACTAAATTTTTTTGCTAATTTTACAAGACAGAGGATTTATTTTCAGTTTCTTGAATAAATGATTCAAATTGACCATTAGGTGTCCATTGAATAGCGCCATCTCGCCCTGTGAAAAAAACTTGTGTTGGATTTTGTTTAAGTTCAGTAATTATTTTAGGATCAAGGTTAGTAGATGTGGCGATCGCTACTTTTGGTTGAAACAATTTGATCAAATCTTTTAATGATTCTGGACTACACCATAATACTTGGGGACGAGGTAAACCTTCCCCCTTAGCTAATCTTTCAATTTCTTGAGGTTCAACATCACCAACTAATAACCAAGTTTGATTTTGAATTTGCAAATACAAAACAGGTAATTGCTCTTTAATTAATTGAGCAACTGTTAAACCTGTAACTACTTGTTGTCCTGGTATTACAGTTTGGTAAATACCTTGATGCTTTTGAACTTCCTGTTGAATTTCTTGACTCGCCAGGTTAGTTTCTGGTTTGAGAGAATATTTATAAAAATTTTTGATTGGCAGGCTTTGAATTACTTCCAACCAAGCATTATTATCATTGTTATCAAAATCACTGGCGATCGCCCATTCAATTTTATTCACACCTTGCTGCTGTAAAAACGGGACAATTGTGTAACGTCCTGTACCTTCTTCGCCACTGTTAATTAAGGTGATATTGCCTTTATCTTGAATCACTACCACTGGTTCTGCGCCAGCTTCTAAAACTGTTACCCGAAATAATGTATTTGCTGAATGCCAAGCTGGGACAAGTACTAAACCAAATATCATTAAACCAGCAAACCACCAGCGTTTCTGCCACCATTTAACTAGGCACGTTAACAGAATCAAAGCATAAACAGCTAACATTTGCCAAGTTGAAATACTTCCGACTACTAAGGAGTTACCTGGTAAACTACTAAAAAATTCTACTAATTGAATTAGCCAATCACTAGGATAGTTGAGTATACTTGCGATCGCACTGCCCACCCTAGAAGATGCTAATGCCGCGATCGCACTAATAATTCCCCCAATACTAATCACTGAAATGAACGGTGTAGTAATCATATTCAGCAACAAACTGTAAGCGGGAACCACGCCAAACACCGAAAGTTGGATAGGTAAAGTCCAAATTGTCGCCGCTAAAGGTACAGCAATTAAAGAAGCGATCGCAGGTGGTAGCCAATTCAGTTTTTCAGTTATCGCTGGTACAGTAACAATTAATCCTAATGTTGCTAAAAAACTCAGTTGAAAACCTAAATCCCAAATCCATAACGGGTTAAATAACAATAGTAATGTTGCTGCTAATAATAGCGAACCGAACTGTTTGACTTTTCTATCTAATAACAAACCAACTAAAGCTGCACTACCCATAATTACGGCTCGCAGTACCGCAGGTTGGAATCCTGACAAACTGAGGAAAATAATTAAACCTAAAAAACCGCAAATAAATTGAGTGGCTTTATTTGTCCGTTTAGTTAACTGTAATATTACACCCAAAATTAACGAAGTTTGAAACCCAGATGCAGCCAAAGCATGAGCCATTCCAGCTTTGATAAATAAATCACGAATATCGTATGGTAAATCGACAGCTTTGCTACCCAAAACCATTGCACTTACAAGTGGCCCTGCGGGAATTCCTAAACTTTGAACTTGCGATTTCAAAATTCGCTCCCGAATTTGCCACCATCCCCATTTATCATCATCATTGACAATATTTATCTGTCTTCCTATCAAACCAGCAAATGATCCTTCCTGCTTGAGATACTTTTGAAAATCGAAAGCGCCAGGATTAGAAGCAGCTTTTGGTTTATATAAAATCCCCGTAACAGCAATTTCTTCCCCAGGATGCAGCCCAGTTGCTTGCAGTAGAGGTAAAGTTACATACAACTTACCTGTAACCCCTTTTGGTACACTGGCGGGGCCATTACCATTTTTAACTTCATCCAACTGAGTCGCTGCTAACCAAAACTGTCCCCGTTGACTGCGAGTTAAGCGGGGACTACTTTCTACTTGACCGCGTACAATCACTAATTGCTCTTGATTTGCAACATTATCTGCCGGCACAAATTGACTAATATCTTTTATACTTGGTTGTGGCGATCGCCATTGCAAATACACAGTCGCCAGTAATCCTACCAAACCAGCAATCAGCCAGACTCGCGGATGAGGAAATGATTGCCAAATATTTGCTGTAGCTTTACCTTTGTTGCCATTGCTTTCTTGTGGCTGAGGTGGAGTGGTGCGTTTTCTCAAAAAAACTGCTCCCAGTATCGCCACAATTAAAATCCACACCCCACCCCAAGGAACAGCAGTAAACAACAACCCGAAAATATAACCAAGGCAAATAATCACACCACTCGTCTGAAACATAAGACAATTCAAACTCTCAACTGGGCAGCACTCAAGAAAAATTGATGCTTGTTGGTGAAGTATAGTTTATTTAGATTCATACAAACAAAGCCCGCAAATGCAGGCTTTCTTGATGAAACTAAGTATGGCTCGTTAAAAATTACAACAAAACTACAAAGATATACTTAAGTTAAATAAGCCCTAATACAGCGTGGACAACTAAAAGTCCCAAGATTCCGCTGCCTAAATAAGCATGAGTAGTGCGTAAAGCAGGTTTACCACCAGCAAAGCCAGTAAACGAAATTACACTATTAATCAATAGCAATATGAGTACAAGAGAGCCAGTCCAGAAATGAGGACTTTCAAAAATTGCGTGACGCTGCATCACCAAAGACAAAACTCCACCAGGATAACCAGCCGCTAAAAAGAAAAACATCCACGGTGCAAGTAGGCGATGATTCATCCGGTTTTTAAATGACTCATCTTTATCCTTCGCCAGCCTATATCGCCAACCAGTCCATCCGACATAACTACCCATCACAACCACAACGATTCCCATCATTACTGGATGCCCCCATTCCACAATCGGCTGAGGTATTCCCAAAGAACGGAACCAAGCCGCAAGAGGTTCTAGGGCTTCGCTAACGTTAATCATATATACTCAAATTTTTTTAAGGATTACAGTAACTTTTTTAGCATAATTTTAAGTATTGTAAATAATAATTAATTTTTTACAAGAAGAAGGGCGATCGCGCACTCATCAAAACTTCAGTTGCGCTTGGAATTGTTGATAAGCTTCGTTAATTAATTGCATTGACGCTTTAGCGTTTGCAGACCTATTAATATCAGGATGATATTGTCTAGCTAGTTGCAGGTAGGCAAGTTTAACATCTTGAGAATGTGCCGTTGGATCTACACCTAAAACTTCCCACCATTCCTGATGCAGTAAAGAATCGAGATGCAACTCATTCAGACCTTGCAGACTCCAAATTTTAATAGTACCGCCGTTACCACCACTTACCAACATCTTGCCATCAGGAGTAAAGGCGACAGGGCTACAACCAGCGAGAGTATGTAATAGATTCCCAGTTGGGATATGCCAAACTTTAATGCTGCTGTGGCTGCTACTAGATAAGATTGTTCCATCAGGACTGACAGCAACAGATGAAACTGCTTCTGTGTGTCCAGTCAAAGTGCAAATTAATTCTTTTGTATAGAGATTCCACAGCTTGATGGTAGTGTCGGTACTACCGCTAATCAGAGTATGACCATCAGGACTAATAACAACTGTATTGATTGCAGCTAAATTTTGAGTGAAAATCTCAAGTGGCTTCCAAGTTGTGCAGTCCCACAGCCTGATAGTTTTATCAACACTTCCACTAGCCAAAATTTTACTATCAGGACTAATGGCAACAGATAAAACTGCATCTGTATGCCCAATCAAAGCAAGTTTTAAATTACCTGTATAGCCTCCCCAAATTTTGATAGTTTTATCAGCACTACCACTAGCAAGAAATCTACCATCAGGGCTAAATACTACTGAATTTACAAAACCATTATGACTATAGGGAGAGTTGGAATAAAAAAATGTTCGCAAAAATTGTTTTTTATCTATTTGCCAAGTACTAATTTTGCGGTCAACACAACCACTAGCAATCTGTTTTCCATCAGGACTGATAGCAAGAGATAGAACCGCCTCTGCTTGACCAGAAAAACAGTGAAACCACTTTCTTGTTTTCAGATTCCACAGATTAATTTGTCTGTCATTACTGCCACTAACTAAAGTATTACCACCGGGAGTGATTGCGATCGCATTAACTTTTGCTGTATGACCCTTAAGAGTTTTGACACATTTCCAAGTTTCAGGAAGCTGAAGGTTAGAAGTTACAGTTTCTTGTTCAGTCTTCGCAGTCGAAAATTCCGCCTTAAGTTTTTGTAACTCCTCCTCAACCTCTAAAGCCGCAAATTTTTGGTTGAGATCCTCACCAGATAAAAATAAACCTAACTCCATGAC
Organism: Nostoc sp. HK-01; assembly: GCA_003990705.1. Taxonomy (GTDB): domain Bacteria; phylum Cyanobacteriota; class Cyanobacteriia; order Cyanobacteriales; family Nostocaceae; genus Nostoc_B. The sequence continues at coordinate 5,713,695 of AP018318.1, read as the reverse complement.
AGCAGCGTTATAGTAATCCATCTGCAAAACTTTTTCTTCCATCCGTTCAAAAAGCTGTGCAGGAGTTTCTTTAACCTCAGATTCATCTAACAACTTAGCAAAACCATAAGCCGCCAGTCCTAAAACTGCACCAACGCCAGCCATTGGTACAGTACCAATACCAAACGCCAGACCGATTTTCGGTGCAACTAATCCCATACCACCAACAACGCCAGAAAAGCCAGCACCACCAACAGCACCAATTCCCATTGCACCAAAAGCCGCCGCATCTCCCGCAGCTACGGCTTGAAAAGCACCATAAACAGCCGCACCAGCCACAGCACCAGCACCAACCACAGGCGCAGTTCCAATCCCGACAGCACCAAATCCGCCAGCTAACCCCATTCCGCCAACTGTTGCAGACACACCTGCGCCTGCTAGGCTTCCTCCAGCGATGAATGCTGCACCTGTTTTAGAGTTTTGTATCATTGGTTTTGAGTGATTAACTTAGAAATTGCTGATTGTATTTCTAAGTTTTCCCAGTAATTGTAGAGATTTGAACAGAAAAACACAGATATACAGAGGAAAAAAAGTAGTAGTAAATAGATTTCACATTATGGCATCGCCATTTAAGAGTTAAGTTATAAATTGTACTGTTGTGAAAATATCAAGACTCAACTAATCAGGTAAAAAATCTTCATTTAAACATTCATCCGTAGTAAATGGAGAGTCTACGGGAAAAGTATCAACAGATAAACCAGTTTCATCACTGGCTTGCTTTCTGGCATCTTGATAACAATCAGTAAAAACTTCCTGAAAATAAGGTTTTAAACTAGGACTATCCTTAAAAGTCCTTGTTAACCTGCGGCGATGTTCTCTAATAGTCCCTTTCCAACTATTAGAGCGTTTTTCTGGCTGATATTTGTATTTTAATAGGTGCATTAATAAAACAACTAAATTACTCTCAAGTGCGTGTTTTTCACTTCTCCCCATGCTTTCAATTTCTTCGATAAGATTTTCTAAATCTACCTCAGAAAATCTGCCTTCTTTTAGTTGTTTAGCAGTTGTCTCTATCCACAAATAAAAATCTTGGTCGTAAAGACGCGAGTTGGTAAAAACTTTTGATTGAGGCGTAGTCATCAGATTTTTCAACTTATATAGTTTAAGTTCATAAGCTGTAAAGGTATTGTAGTAAAAGGATTCCTGGATAAAACAAATATTTATATGACCTCTGTTGATTCTAGCAAGCATACAAAAGCCAAAGCCTTAAAACCCGGTAGCCGTCGCCCTGCCAAAGAACTGTGCAGTGAATGCGGACTATGTGACACATACTATATTCACTATGTCAAGGAAGCCTGCGCTTTTATCAACCAGCAGATAGACACCCTCGAAGAACAAAGCCATAGCCGTTCTCGGAATCTTGACAACCCCGAAGAACTTTACTTTGGGGTGCATCAAGAAATGATGGCAGCAAAGAAACAGCAGCCCATCGAAGGCTCACAATGGACAGGTATAGTCAGCACTATTGCGATCGAAATGCTGAATCGCGGATTAGTTGAAGGCGTTGTCTGTGTCCAAAATACCAAAGAAGACCGCTTCCAACCCATGCCTGTGATTGCTCGCACCCCAGAAGAAATACTGGCAGCACGAGTAAATAAACCAACACTCTCCCCCAACCTTTCTATCTTGGAACAGGTGGAAAAATCGGGGATGAAGCGACTACTAGTAATTGGTGTTGGTTGCCAAATCCAAGCACTCCGGGCAGTAGAAAAGAAACTGGGTTTAGAAAAGTTATACGTTTTAGGTACACCTTGCGTAGATAACGTTACCCGCGCCGGACTGCAAAAATTCTTAGAAACCACCAGCCGATCGCCTGAGACAGTAGTACACTACGAATTCATGCAAGACTTCCGCATTCATTTCAAGCATGAAGACGGCTCAATCGAGAAAGTACCATTCTTTGGCTTAAAAACCAACCAACTCAAAGATGTCTTTGCCCCTTCCTGCATGAGTTGCTTTGATTACGTCAACTCCCTAGCTGATTTAGTCGTCGGCTACATGGGCGCACCCTTCGGCTGGCAGTGGATTGTAGTCAGAAATGATACAGGCAAAGAAATGCTGGACTTGGTGAAAGACCAAATAGACACGCAACCTGTAATGTCTCAGGGGAACAGGAAAGAAGCTGTACAGCAAGGAATTCCTGCTTATGACAAAGGCGTAACCTTACCGATGTGGGTAGCGAAAATGATGGGTGTGGTGATTGATAAAATCGGCCCTAAAGGTTTGGAATATGCACGATTCTCGATTGATTCGCACTTTACACGCAATTATTTGTATGTGAAGCGGAATCGTGGGGAGAAGTTAGAGGCACACGTGCCGGAGTATGCTAAACGGATTGTTGGGCAGTATAAATTACCGGATTAAAGTCTCACGCAGAGGCGCGGAGGCGCAAAGGAATGATTGGGATCTTTGCGTCTCTGCGTGAGACAATCCTAACTCATGTAACTTCAAGCACTCCCAACTGCTTCAATTGCCGCCTCTAGGGCGATCGCCACATGAGTCCAATGAGTCCCCCCTTGGCAATAAACTATATAAGGCTCACGCAAAGGCCCATCCGCCGAGAATTCCAACGTACTCCCCTCAATAAACGTTCCCCCAGCCATCACAACTTGACTCTCATACCCCGGCATAGCATCAGGCACAGGGTCTAGATAAGAACCCACCGGAGAATTCTGTTGTACAGCTTTACAAAAAGCAATTAACTTTTTCGCAGAACCCAGTTTAATCGCCTGAATTACATCACCACGCGGTGCAAGCGGCGCAGGATTCACCGGATAACCAAGCTTGTCAAAGACATAACCAGTCAAAAAAGTTCCCTTCATCGCCTCTCCTACCATCTGCGGCGATAAAAATAAGCCTTGAAATAACAAGCGATTTTGGTCAAAAGTAGCACCACCATAACTACCTATACCGGGTGCAGTTAAGCGACAAGCGGCGGCTTCTACCAAGTCAGCACGGCCAGCTACGTAACCGCCAGCCGTGACGATAGTACCCCCAGGATTTTTAATTAAGGAACCCGCCATTAAATCAGCACCAACGTGGGTGGGTTCCTGAGTTTCGATAAATTCCCCGTAGCAGTTATCAACGAAGCAAACGGTATCGGGATTTTGCTGTTTGACTAGATGCACAATCTTTTCAATATCAGCAATGGATAAGCTAGGCCGCCAGGAATAGCCACAAGAACGCTGAATTAAGACTAAACGCGTTTTGTCATCTATAGCATGGCTTAAAGCTTTCCAATCAATAGTTCCTTCAGGAGTTAAGTCCAATTGGCGGTATTTTATGCCAAACTCAATAAGGGAGCCTTGTCCTTGACCCCGTAAACCAATTACTTCTTCGAGCGTATCGTAGGGAGAGCCGACAACTGCTAACATCTGATCACCAGGACGGAGTACACCAAATAGGGCGCAAGCGATCGCGTGAGTTCCCGATACAAACTGCACTCGCACGGCCGCCGCTTCCGCACCCATTACTTCCGCAAAAACTTTGTCTAAAGTTTCTCGTCCTAAATCATCATGACCGTAGCCACTCACACCAGCAAAGTGGTGCGCTCCTACGCGATGATTACGAAAGGCATCCAGCACTCTTTTTAGATTATGCTTGACCTGAGCGTCAATTCCAGAAAAAATCTCTATCAATGCCTGTTCTGCTTGCCGCAGCTGTTCCAAGCTGTTCATTACTTCCTCATTAATAAAAAATTATAGATATGCGGATTTTGCGATCGCGCAGATTAGGCTGAACAATTTCAATACAGGTTACTGACATGACAATTGCTACTTCAACTAAACCGCAGATCAATTGGGTAAATACCCTCTTTTTCGTTGGTCTACACATCGGCGCTTTATTTGCCCTTGTTCCTAGCAACTTTAGCTGGACGGCAGTTGGTGTGGGTTTCTTACTTTACTGGATAACTGGTGGTTTAGGCGTTACTTTAGGTTTTCATCGCCTTGTGACTCACCGCAGTTTCCAAGCTCCCAAGTGGTTGGAATATATCTTAGTGTTGTTCGGGACACTATCTTGCCAAGGAGGGCCAATCGAGTGGGTGGGGACACACCGCATTCATCATTTACATTCCGATACTGACCCAGATCCCCATGATTCTAATAAAGGCTTCTGGTGGAGCCACATGGGTTGGCTAATTCACAAATGTCCCGCTCATGCTGATGTTCCTCGCTTTACCAAAGATATTGCCGAAGACCCAGTTTATCAGTTTTTAGAAAAATATTTCATTCTCATCCAAGTTGCACTGGGTTTATTATTGTTATTTCTGGGTGGCTGGCCGTTTGTTGTTTGGGGAATTTTTGTTCGCATTGTCTGGGTTTACCACTGCACCTGGTTAGTAAACAGTGCTACCCATAAATTTGGCTATCGCAGCCATGAATCTGGCGATAACTCAACTAACTGTTGGTGGGTAGCTTTACTAGTATTTGGTGAAGGCTGGCACAATAATCACCATGCTTTTCAATACTCAGCCCGTCACGGTTTGGAATGGTGGGAAATCGACTTAACTTGGATGACAATTCAATTTTTGCAATTGTTAGGTTTGGCTACAAATGTAAAACTTGCAGACAAAAAACAGTAAGTCGTTTATCATTTGTCATTAGTCATTGGTCTACCAATGATTAATGACAGAGGAATTTCTGAGTAATCAAAATATCCATTCGTCAGTTCTAGAAATAGCTCCCAAAAGATACTTTCGGGTATGCTTAGGTAGCTAAAGTTGCTATAATCCAAAGCGTTAATGTAAAGAAATTTTGCTGCAAGTTACCTTTGGGCAACTTGGTGGAGGAGTTTGTCGTTTTTCGGGTTTTCATGACTACATCAATAATCAAGACGCAAGAAATAAGCAAAGACCTTAGTAATTCCCAACTGAGGCTCAAAGATATTATCAAAACTTTGCCAAAAGAATGTTTTCAGCAGAGTCGTCGTAAAGCTTGGACACAAGTTTTCATCAGTGTTTTAATGGTAGGTTTAGGCTACTATAGTTTGACGATTTCTCCCTGGTTTTTATTGCCTATTGCCTGGATTTTTACAGGTACAGCTTTAACAGGTTTTTTTGTTATTGGTCATGACTGCGGTCATCGTTCATTTGCCAAACGGCGGTGGGTTAATGATTTAGTAGGGCATATATTCATGATGCCGTTAATCTACCCTTTTCACAGTTGGCGGATTAAGCATAATCATCACCATAAACATACAAACAAGTTAGACGAAGATAATGCTTGGCATCCCATCCGACCAGAAGTTTTTGCAAGTTGGGATAAAACTCGTCAATCGGCTTTTGAATTGTTCATGAAAAAGCGTCTTTGGTGGGTAGGTTCTATTGGACATTGGGCTGTTGTGCATTTCGACTGGCGCAATTTTAAAGTTAAAGACCAAGGAAGTATTAAAATTTCAGTTGCTGTAGTTGCAATTTTTGCAGCAGTTGTATTTCCTACCCTCATCGCTACAACTGGTATTTGGGGATTTGTCAAATTCTGGTTTGTGCCTTGGTTGGTATATCATTTCTGGATGAGTACATTCACCATTGTTCATCACACATTTCCAGATGTTCCTTTTAAGGAAGCCAGCAAGTGGAACGAAGCAATGGCACAGCTATTTGGCACTATTCATTGCGATTATCCTCGTTGGGTAGAGATACTTTGCCACGATATTAACGTCCACGTTCCTCATCACCTTTCTACTGCTATTCCCTCTTATAATTTACGGTTAGCTTACAGCAGCATTAAAGATAATTGGGGAAACTATTTGCATGATGAATTGCGGTTTTCTTGGCCTTTAATGAAACACATTACAGACCAATGTCAACTGTATATAACTGATGTTGGTTATCAAACTTTTAACGAATATTACGCAGACAAGTAAGCTAAGTTCAGGCTAAAATTGCTCTGATTAAATCTAAGCTCGTATATTAATTACAGAGCTATTAGATAATTCGTCTGCCAATTAAATAGGTTCTGGCAATTCTCGATGAATTATTGCTAAGTGAATTGCCAGAGATTTTTGCCTTGCGTGTCTAAAAACATTGCAGGTATCTTAGAGGTGAATTCAAACCTCAAACAAATTTTGATTTTATATTTCATCAAAGAATCAAGTGCAATCAACTACCATCCCTTTTGACAGTTCCCCTGCTAGTGAAACTTCTGAGAATACAACTAAGCTGCCTTTTACTCTTCAGGATTTAAAAGCTGCTATCCCAGAAGAATGTTTTCAACCAAATGTCAGCAAATCACTGTTGTATTTCTTTCGTGATGTTCTGATTATTGGTTCGCTCTATGCAGTGGCTCATTACCTTGATTCTTGGTACTTTTGGCCTATTTTCTGGTTAATGCAAGGAACAATGTTTTGGGCTTTATTTGTCGTTGGGCATGACTGCGGACATCAGTCATTTTCTAAGCATAAATGGCTCAATGATTTAATTGGGCATCTGTCTCATACAGCAATATTAGTTCCTTATCATGGTTGGCGCATCAGCCATAGGACACATCATAAAAACACTGGCAACATCGATAACGATGAAAGCTGGTATCCTGTGACGGAATCGCAGTATAAAGAAATGCCTTTGGCACAAAAGATAGGTCGATATTATTTATTTTTATTGGCTTATCCAGTGTATTTGTTTAAGCGTTCTCCCAATAAAGAAGGTTCGCACTTTTCACCTAATAGCCCACTGTTTAAACCATCAGAGAAATGGGACGTAATTACTAGTACTGTACTCTGGATTGGTATGGTAGGTTTGTTAGGTTTCCTCACCTATCAATGGGGTTGGATGTGGTTATTGAAATACTACGCTATGCCCTATATTGTGTTTGTCATTTGGTTGGATTTGGTGACATTTCTGCATCACACCGAGTCTGATATTCCTTGGTATCGTGGCGAAGATTGGACTTTTCTTAAAGGTGCAATTTCTAGTATTGATCGCAATTATGGTTTGTTCAATCACATCCATCATGATATTGGTACTCACGTTGCTCATCACATCTTCCTCAATATCCCTCACTACAATTTGTTGAAGGCAACTGAAGCTATCAAACCTGTTATGGGTGATTATTACCGCAAGTCTGAGGAACCAATTTGGCAATCTTTATGGCGTTCTTGCGTTAGCTGTCATTTTGTCCCTGATACTGGTGGTAAAGTCTATTACACATCCAAACCTAAATAAATTAGCCATCAATTTAGAAGTTTGAAACTAAAAAAGTCCGCCTAGGCGGACTTTTTTTTAGCTCAATAGTATATTGCAAAGCAGCACTCGTTTTTTATAGACACTAAAAATTTAGGGTAATATGACAGTAAAGTGAAATATACCGAAAAAGTTGTATGAATCTCACTATTCAAGATGTAGAAAGACTACAACAAAACCTACAAGAAGAGCAGCACGACTACCAAATAGAACTGCAAGAAGGAAATATTCTGGTTATGGGGCTGTCAGATATTGAATCTAGTGAGATTGGTGCTGAGTTGATTAGGCTATTAGGTAATTGGATAAAACCGCGTCAGCTTGGACGGATATTTGACTCAAGTGGTGGGTTTATTATGCCCAACAGCGATTTACGCGCGCCTGATGTTTCTTTTGTAGCAGCAGCAAGATTAAAACGTACTGTGAGAGATTTTGCTGAGTTAGTACCTGATTTGGTGGTAGAAATAAAGTCGAAAACAGATAAAATTTCTAAGTTAGAAGAGAAAGTTAAATTATTTTTAGAATTAGGTGCCAGGGTTGGAATATTAATTAATCCAGATGAATTAACTGTGAGTGTCTACCGTCCTGATGGCGAAGTAGAAGTTTTAGCTGGTGAAGATAAATTGACGATTGTTGAGTTGTTTCCTGGTTGGGAAGTGACAATTTCTGAGTTATGGCCGCCTGTATTTGAGTAATTTTAAAAAATAATTCGTTACTTTGAAGTGAGAGCGATCGCCTGACATTTTAAAACCTACCATTCCCTTGAATAATGTGCTTGACTGTAGTCAAGGTTTCCAAGCTAATAAATCCCCGACGGTGGCCTTTTTGGTTGGACATACCAAGAAATACTGAATCTCCCCGTGAAGGGTTGCGCGAGAATCTAGGGGAAGTGTTGATGTAGGTGGAAGCGCTATTCACTCCTAAAGCAAATTGCCGACTTTCTTGATAAGATTCCGTGACGATACAGTCAGCATGACCGCTGCTATGTTGATTAATCCAAGCGATCGCCACTTCTAGACTATCCACTAGTTTAAAGGCTACAGTCTTAGTTAAATAGGGACTGCCCCAGTCGCTTTCTTTGGCTAGTTGCAATTGAGGAAAAGCTTCGACTAACTCTGCATCACCTTTAATTTCAAAGCCTTTTTCTTTCAAGCTATTCCACAGTACTGATAAAGATGATGGCATGGCTTGGCGATGAATTAATACCTTTTCGATCGCATTCACAGGGTCTGGTTCGCTTTGATGGCTATCAAGAATCATCCAGCGTACCATCTCTAAGCTGCCATTCAGCGACCAGTAAAGGTAACAGTTGCCCATTGCGGACTTTAACACGGGACAAGTTGCTTGTCGCATCACCTGTTGCACCAAGCTAGAACGTCCGTAGGGAATTACTAAATTGAGGTACTGGTCTTGAGTAACTAAATCTCGCACAGAAGCACCGTGTTCGGCTGTGACTAGTTCAACGCAACCTGGTGGTAAACCAACCTCTTGAATTGCACTTTGGAGTACCTCTGCGATCGCGGCGTTAGAATGACTGGCTTCTGTACTACCTTTGAGAATGATACTATTACCAGTTTTAATACACAAACCTGCGGCGATCGCCCCTAAATCTGGAAATGCCTCATAAATAAAACCAATCACTCCCAAAGCCATTAATTGTGAGTAACTCTGAGAGTCTTCTGGTTGATAGTCAGCATTCCTCACCCGTCGTAGGGGATCTGATAGTTCGCCTAAGCGTCGGAGTATTTCTACTGTGATCTCAAGTCGTTTTGGGGTGAGTTTCAGCCAATCTAAAATTAACTCTGGCACTGCCATTTCTTTACTGGCTTCTAAATCCAGAGTATTAGCTTCTAAAATATCATCAAAAGAGCTTTCCAGAGCCTGTGCCATCGCCAACACAGCCCGACTGCGGTCTACTCCCTTTGTCAACCCCAACTTCAGGGAAGCCTGAAAAGCGCGTTTAGCGCTTTTCATTGGTTCGGGGTAATCATTTACAACTTCAACGGTCATTGAGTTAACGTCGGTAGGTAAGCCAGACCATGAGTGCTGGCAGGATAGCTAATACCACTGCCACTATTGCCCAAGCAATAATGCTAGAACCCTTGGCTAATTTCAATGCTAAAGGTAGCCAAATAATCACTAACACAAAAATAATGCCAAGGGCGATGGGTAGATAGCTTTCTCCCATACGTGGATGGACAACATTCCAACTATTTCCCGTCCAGCGCCAAGCCCGCTTGTAGGGATAGGTGGTCGAAAGTTGTTCTAGGACATATCCATTATCTTGGACAACAAAGATTTGCTGACAGCGATCGCAGCCAAATGCTTCTGTAAGGGTAATCGGAACTAACCGTCCCCGACGGCGACAGGGACAGGGATATTCCTGGGTAAAATCTATTTTTTCGGGTTTTTGAGGATGCACAAGCGTTCTACTAACTTGAGCGTGTTTTTCATAATTTGGAGATTTCCCGACTCAATGCGTTAGAAATTGGGGAATCTCACAATCAACTGTTTATATACATAGCGAAGTCAGGCAAATAATGCCATTATCAACAACACCATCAATTACCAATTTTCTGGAAATGGGTATATATGTCTGTTGTTTTTTGCTGTAGCTGGCAATCTTGTTGAAGGATTTCCGGCTCTGCATCTGTGACTTTCAAGGTAATGTCATCAAGTTTTTGCGGCATGTATTGTGGTTACATATCTAATACAATTCTAAGCTTACGCGTTACTACTCCGAAAACAAACCGTTTGACAAGGCTGCGTTCGCAAGCCAGTAATATTCTGAGAACACTTCCTAAATTCTAACTACCGAGCATTAGACACAAAGCAGGAGACTTTTTTAACTTATTTTCATTCTCCTGATAATTTTCTAGTAGTTGATCAAAATATTGTGGCTGACTTCATTACCAAGAGATGCTGTTTACCTGATCAAACTTATATTCAACTAGCCACTTCTAAATCTAGTTTAATCTAGCCAAAATATAATGAGTTGAATCCAAGGATAAATACTTGGCTATTACTCACCCTATTTTTTACTGCTTAGATATTGGTTTTATTTTTAAAAGCGGGTAACGCGATTCGAACGCGCGACATCAACCTTGGCAAGGTTGCGCTCTACCACTGAGCTATACCCGCAAACTCACATTAACTATAGTGTCAGATATATTTTGATTTGTCAACCCCTGAGTTTTAGTCAATGGTTATTTGTCATTTGTGCTTGGTCAATAGACCATTGACCCCTTCCGGGTGACGCTCCTAACGTCGCTAACGCTGCGCTAACGCCAGTCGCTCATGGGGGAAACCCCCAAGACCGCGCTGGTTCACCATTGACTCTTGACCATTGACTACTGACTGTTAATTATTGACTCTTGACCGTGAGCAGCAGGTAAGGGTTGGGGATTTAAAGTGTACGTCTCTGTGAGGTTAGAGCGTAATTTCCGCATCAGGCTGGCCATTTCTAGAGCGTTCATGGCATACTCCCAGCCATGATTAGCTTTAATCCCGGCTCGTTCTAGGGCTTGCTGCATTGTATCTACGGTCAAAATGCCAAAAATTACTGGAACTCCAGTTTGAAAGCTGGCTGCGGCAATGCCTTTGGCTACTTCCGAAGATACATAATCAAAATGGGGCGTTTGTCCGCGAATAACCGCGCCTAAACAAATGATCGCATCATAACGCTGGGAAAGTGCTAATTGACGTGCAACAATTGGCACTTCAAAACTTCCCGGAACCCAAACATAATCAACTTGATTACCGTGGGGGTTAGGGTCTACACCATGACGTTTCAAGCAATCTTGACATCCTTCCACCAGCTTTGCAGTCACAAGGTCATTAAATCGACCAATCACCACTGCAAAACGTAAGGGTTCAGTTTGAGTAAAAGTTCCCTCAAAAACTGCCATGACTGCCTCTTAATCAACTATACTCTTGCCAATATACATTTCTTCTTTGCAGATGGTTGAGATGAAGCGCACAATTATCTACTGAAAATATGGAAAAAGGTAAATTAATCAATTTACCTTTTTCTTTTGCTATCAGCTTTATGCTATTTTATTAGACTATTGCCAAGTGCCTAGACTACAAACCTAGACTACAAACCTAGACTACAAAAAAGTTTAATATACCAACCAACAGTACTAGGGCAATCCAAACTCCAGAACCCAGCCACAATAATCTTTTCGATTCTACCCAACTTTGTGGGGTAGCATAGGCAACAGGAACGCCAACAACCAGTACAAAAGACATCAAAACAAGAGCTACTAAAGCGAACTGGAATATTATGGTCATTTTTGCTTCTCCCAAGACAGCGTAATACTAAAGATAGAATATCCTAAAGGGCGACACTGACAGTTTTTCCTTATTTTTTAACCTAGCAGAAATTGATACACTTTGGTCAACAGTCAAAGGTCAATTATCCATAGTCCAAATATTGACTTTTAACTCTTGACTTTTGACTTTTGACTTTTGACTATGGATTTAATTCTTTGCCACACAACGGCTGATTTTGATGCTTTGGGCGCGGCGGTCGGGCTGACTTGCTTGCTACCTGGAAGTAAGATTGTGTTAACAGGCGGCGCACATCCACCTGTGAGAGATTTTTTGGCGTTACATCGAGATGAGTATCCGCTGATTGAACGACGTTCAGTGAATCCGCAAACAATTCGTTCGATTACTGTAGTTGATACACAAAAGCGCGATCGCCTGGGTAAAGCAGCTGAATGGTTAGATTTACCCAGCGTGAAAGAAATTGTAGTTTATGACCATCACTTAGGGCAAGAGGGCGATATTCCGGCGACGCAATTGCATATTGCCTCGGTGGGCGCTTGCACAACTTTAATGGTGGAGCAATTACAACAACAGCAAATTTCTCTCACCCCATCCCAAGCTACGGTGATGGCTTTGGGTATCCATGTGGATACGGGTTCATTAACCTATGACTTATCAACAGCCAGGGATGCTTTAGCTTTGGCTTGGTTGATGCAGCAAGGCGCAAGTTTACCTGTGATTTCGACTTATCGTGATCCTGGTTTATCAACACAGTTACAACAGCTATTAACCACAGCCTTACAAGAGTTAGAATATCTCTGCTTACGCGGTTATACGTTGGCTTGGGTAACTTTAAAAACTGAAGCTTTTGTGCCTGGGTTATCAGGTTTAGCATCCCAGATAGTAGAGTTAAGCGAAATTGATGCTTTACTGTTAGTCAATGAATATCCATTGGGGGAAGATGAATCAAGATTAACTGTAATTGGGCGATCGCAAATTCCTGGTGTCAATCTTAACTTGTTATTTCAACCCTTCGGCGGGGGTGGGCATTCTCAAGCTGCATCACTCAATTTGCGGGGAGTTGATACACAAGCAACTTTAGAAGAACTTTTAGAAGGTTTAAAAGCCTCCATTCCCCATCCCCTCACCGCTAGAGATTTGATGTCCTCCCCAGTCCGCACCATTCTTCCAGAAACTACCATTGAAGAAGCACAGCGGATTTTATTACGTTACGGACATTCTGGTTTATCTGTAGTTGATAATCAAGGACAGTTAGTCGGCATTATTTCCCGACGAGATTTAGATATTGCCTTTCACCACGGCTTTAGTCATGCGCCAGTCAAAGGTTACATGACTATCAATCTCAAAACCATCACCCCAGATACCACCCTGCCACAAATCGAGTCGCTGATGGTGACTTACGATATCGGACGTTTACCAGTCTTAGCAGATGGACAATTAGTTGGTATCGTCACCCGTACCGATGTTCTACGGGAGTTACATCAAAACAGTGAGGAGTTTCAAAACCTCAACCCTCAAAACTCAGCACCTAGCACTCAGCACTCAGCACTCAACATCGCGTCACGTCTTGCACCCCAACTGTGGCAATTACTCACCAAAGCCTCCCAAGCAGCAGAAAAACGCGGTTGGCATCTTTACTTAGTTGGTGGTGCTGTGCGGGACTTGTTATTAGCTGAAACAGCAGATCAATTAATGATTAAAGATATTGATTTGGTTGTAGATGGCTTTCATAAATCAGCAGATGTCGGTGCTGGGGTGGAATTAGCAAAAGCACTGCAAGAACTTTACCCAGCTGCGCGGTTAGAAATTCATGGTGCGTTTCAAACTGCGGCTTTGTTGTGGCACAAAGATGCAGAATTAAATTCGTTGTGGGTGGATATTGCCACCGCTAGAACAGAATTTTATCCTTACCCAGCCGCGAACCCTGAAGTTGAGGCGAGTTCTATTCGTCAAGATTTGTACCGCCGGGATTTTACCATCAATGCACTGGCATTGCGGCTAACTTCTCCCCGTTCGGGCGAATTACTCGATTTCTTTGGTGGTTTATTAGATTTACAAGCCAAGGAAATTCGGGTTTTACACGCCAATAGCTTTATTGAAGATCCTACCCGGATTTATCGCGGTGTGCGCTTTGCTGTGCGCTTTGGATTTGATTTTGAACCGCGAACAGAAGAGTATATCCGCTACGCCATTAACAGTGGTGTTTACGATCGCACTGCTCAACACAATAGCAGAACTCCAGCTTTGCAAACTCGGCTGAAAACCGAACTGAAACATATCTTGGAAGCACCGTACTGGAAATCAGCTTTGCAATTACTCGATAACTTACAAGCTTTGCAGTGCATTCATCATACTCTCTCCTTAGATGCGGAACTTTTACGCCAACTGTGGTTATTAGAACGCTGTCTGCACAGATTTGATCCCCAACTCACCCTTGTCCACTGGCAAATGCGCCTAGAAGCTTTAATTGCCCATCTCAAACCAAAATATCGGGAGAAAGTCGCCAAAAATCTGCAATTACAAGAAGATAGCATTCATCGCTTGCAAAATCTAGCCCAAGCGCAAGCAGAGGTTACGGAATTATTACCCCAGTTGCAGTGTCCCAGCCAAATTGTGCAGTTACTGAAAAAGTATGACTTACCAATGCTGATTTTAATCGCCTTGCAAAGCCCGCGATCGCTCAGAAAACAAATTTGGCATTACTTAACAGTATTGACTCACATCCAACCTATTTTAAATGGTAACGACTTGAAGAAATTAGGCTACAAGCCAGGCCCCCAATATCGTCAAATTCTTGATGATATTCTTGCCGCAACGTTAGATAGAGTAATTATTAACAAGGCAGAAGCGGAAGAATTTTTAATGACAAAATATCCCAAATAACCAGTTATTTTCAAGATAAAATTATGCAAATCCAAACACAAAAAAAACACTCCACTCCCGAAGAATATCTCCAACTAGAAGAGACATCGGAATTTAAACATGAATACTACGATGGGGAAATTGTGCCGATGGCAGGTGGAACTACAAACTATAACGAAATTTCTTTAAACTTCTGCACTAATTTCAAATTTAATATGCGAGGTAAAAATTACAAAATCTATATGGGTGATGTGAGATTATGGATACCTCGTTACCGCATCTATACTTATCCTGATGCTATGGTGATTGAAGGAGAACCAATATATGAGGGAAATAATACTACTACAGTCACAAATCCTAGAGTAATTATAGAAGTATTATCTAAATCAACACAGAGCCATGATAAAACTGATAAATTTAGATTTTACCGTTCTATTCCCACCTTCAAAGAATATATTATAGTCAACCAATATGAATATTTAGTTGAGCATTACGCTAAAAATGCTAATGCTCAATGGGTATTAACAGAATATGAATCATTAGATGCAGTTTTATCACTCCAAACAGTAGATTTTGCAATTTCTTTGAGTGATATTTATGAAGGTGTGAGTTTGTCAGCAGTTGGAGAATAAATTTAATTTTTGTGGCACATACTACATCTGTGTGAAGATTCTTCGCTTTCCGCAATGCTTTTGTGCTACACTGTAGTCTATATCAAACCTCATCATATTAACATCGAGATAGCTGAAATGAAGTAGTACCAGACAAAAATTGTCAAAACCGAATAGATACGCCAAGTTTGACAGGGTTACTTCAAATAATCATGAGCTAGAATTTTTGTTTTTATCTTCAATATTTTGATTTTAACCACATTTATCTGTGGTTAATTATTGATACAGATGTGATTGCATCTGAATATTTTGTCTATTCAATTCGCCCAAAATATTTGTGCATAGATGGGTGAAAGTTGATGATTTGAGGTTTGGTAAGAATGCAGAAAAAATCAATATTAATCGCTGAGAATTTAAGTTATGAACTCAGCGATATGCAGCCATTGTTTTCTGGGATTCAAGGAAGTATTGCAATGGGCGATCGCATTGCTTTAGTTGGTCGTAATGGTGTTGGTAAATCAACGCTATTAAAAATAATTGCTGGGCAGATTCAGCCTAAATCTGGTTCGGTGTTTCGGCAGGGTAGTATTTACTATTTACCTCAAATTAGTACTATTCAAGAATCAATTAATGCAGATACAGTATTGAATTATTTAATTTCAATTGCTGATGAATGGTGGAACATTGAAGAGATTTTGCAAACCCAATTCAACACAACCATTGATTTATCATTACCAATGGCTAATTTAAGTGGTGGAGAATTGACGAAATTATTTTTAGCAATTGGTTTATCACAACAGCCAAGTTTGTTGTTGCTAGATGAACCAACAAATCATATAGATTTACCTGCATTAGAAAGCTTGAGACAGTTACTTTTAAATTTTGCTGGTGCTTATGTCATTGTCTCTCACAAACCTTTTTTCTTAGCTCAAGTAACTGCTGTGACTTGGGAACTTACTCCCAATCAATTAAAAGTATATGGAGGCAATTTTTCTGATTATCGACGACAAAAGCAAATAGAATTAGAAGTGGCAATGCGATCGCACGAAGTAGCCAGAAAGGAACTTAAACGCACCCAAGCAGCCGCGATGCAAGAACAGCAACGCACCGCCCAAGCACAACGTAACGGTCGAGCGAAGTTTCTCAATGGTAGTATTGACAGGATGGCGGCTGGATTAATTAAAACTAAAGCCGAAGCCGCAGCAGGAACAGCTAAAACAAAACATGAAGCTGCTGTAGCTAAAGCTACGCAAAAAGTCAACGAGACAAAGATTAAAACTACCAAAGTCACAAGTGTTCATTTAGAGGAAAGCAATCAGAAACGCCGGAATTTAATTGATATTCAAGGTGCAAATCTTTGGATATCTAATCGGCTACTGATCCAAAATATTCAGTTACATATTTCTTCAGGTGAACGTATTGCGATTATCGGGGCGAATGGTTCGGGGAAATCGACTTTAGCGAAAGCTATTTTGGGGATGGAGAAGGAAACAGTGTTATTAGAATCAGGTGAGATTTTAATTACACCTGTCATGAAAGCTGTTTATCTCGACCAAACTTATCAACTCGTAAATCGTCAGCAAACAATTCTTGAAAATATGCAATCTGCTAATTCCAATTTGAGTTATCAGTTATTGCGTCAACAACTAGGACACTTTTTATTTAAATATGATGATGTGCATAAATCTGCATTTGTGTTGAGTGGTGGCGAGTTGGCTAGACTAGCGATCGCTATGATTAGCATATCCGAAATTGACTTGCTAATTCTCGATGAGCCAACTAATAATCTTGATATTGAAACTGTAGAACAAATGGTCATCGGCATCAATGAATATCAAGGCGCTTTATTTGTCATTTCTCATGATATTGATTTTTTAAGTCGCATCAATATCAACCACAGTTGGCAAGTAAAACAGCAAAGTTTACAAATGAAAAGTTATTTACCCAATCAGCTTGAGCAATATTATCAAGAAATCGGTCAGAGTTGAAGTTTTAATTCAGCGCGATCGCATGATGACGAATATGGTCTTCAATAAAACTAGTAATGAAATAATAACTATGATCATAACCAGCTTGGTAACGTAAATTGAGGGGTTGATTTACAGATGTACAAGCTTGTTCAAACACTTCTGGTTTTAGTTGTTCAGTTAAAAATTTATCTGCGGTGCCTTGGTCAATTAAAATGGGACTGTGATAGCCTAATTGTTTGATTAATTCACTCGCATCATAAGCACGCCAATTATCTTGATTATTGCCTAAATATCCACTGAAAGCCTTTTTGCCCCAGGGACAATTCATCGGTGCAACAATAGGTGCAAAAGCAGACACTGATTTATATTGTTGGGGGTTACGTATAGCACAAACTAACGCCCCATGTCCCCCCATTGAATGACCAAAAATACCTTGTTTATCTGCTTGGATAGAGAAGTTATCTGCAATCACCGCAGGTAATTCTTGGACAATGTAACTATACATTTGATAGTGCGATCGCCAAGGTTGGGCGGTAGCATCAACATAAAATCCTGCACCTGTGCCGAAATCCCAAGCATCATCTTCACCAGGAATACCTGTATTACGTGGGCTAGTATCTGGTGCTACCAACATTAAACCATGCTCGGCGGCGTAATGTTGCGCCCCAGCCTTAACCATAAAATTTTCTTCTGTACAAGTCAAACCAGACAAAAAGTAAAGAACTGGTACTGGTTTGTGCGCTGCTTGTGGTGGTTGATAAACAGCAAAGCGCATTTCACTGTTACAAGTTGCGGAAGTATGAGAATAAAAGCCGAGTTTACCGTCAAAGCATCTATATTCAGAGATAGTTTGCAGATGAGTCATGATTGCCAAATTTTTAATTTAAATTCTGGAATAGCTGAAATTTAAGTTGTAACAAATAGTTGGCGATCGCAACTTTAAATTGCGTAATTCAAGCATAATGAGATGTTAAATACACAAGCAGCAACTTTGCTCAAAGTTAGAAATAAAACAGCAAAAAGACTGCTAAAACAATTATTGCAGGCTTGAAACAATGTACTCCAGAATACGTAAACCATATCAAAACGCTTCTTCTTCAGAATCATCAAGTAAAAATCCGTTTGCGCCACGTAGTTTTAAAGTTCCTTCTTCGGAAGAAGAAACGCTCCAAGCACAGCAACAACCCAATCTACAAAGTACCAGAAAGTCTGGCGATGGTTTTCCAAATGTCTCAATGTTTCTTCCGCGTCCTCCAGCAGCACCACCACGATTGCAGATGAAACTCACCATTGGGCAACCTGGAGATAAGTATGAGCAAGAAGCAGACCAAGTAGCAGCAGATGCTGTGCAGCAAATTAACGCTCAGGAGTTGGTAGAAGAAGACAAACTCCAAAGGTCGTCCATAATACAGCGTCTTTCTGGTGAGGGTGGAATGGCTGCTACACCAGAGTTGGAAGGGTCGATTCAACAAGCAAAAGGTAGTGGACAGCCACTAGCAAAAAGTCTTAGAGAACCGATGGAACAAGCATTTGGGGCTGATTTTAGTGGGGTGAAAGTTCATACAGATACTCAGTCTGACCAGTTAAATCAATCGATACAGGCGAAGGCTTTTACTACAGGAAAAGATATCTTCTTTCGTCAGGGAGCGTATGACCCTGGTAGTCGGGGCGGTCAGGAGTTAATTGCTCATGAGTTGACCCATGTTGTGCAGCAAAGCTCAGATGTAGGAGTAGTACAACGAGATGGTGTCAAAAAAATGATAGGAGATGTAGAAAAAGAAACGCGCAAGCAGCAGGCGCAAAAATTTAAAAATCCCACCAAAAAAACACTAGAAGAATTTTTCAAACAACAGTCAGCAGATAGAAAGACAAATCCTCAGAAATTGCAACAAGATCAAGATACAAAAGAGAAGTTAGAAAAGCATTTAGAGAAAAAAATAAAGCAGCATTCTGATAATGACATATTGACCAAAGCAAAAGATATATCTGATGCTCTACAAATTATAGATGAGTCTAGTGATCCTAGTGAATTGCAGAAATTACTAGCAGAAGAAAGACCTATTCGCAAAACCCTACAAGAAGAATTAGAAAATTTATTCTCGAATTTTAATCAACTTGGAGGTTTAGAAGCATTTCAAAATGCTGACGAAGAATCTGAAATTAAAAACTTGGGATCAGAAATATGTGAAATACATGAAATATATAGTGAACTAAGTAAAGCTAGGATTGCAGCAAAAGAAAACGTTTTTCAAGAAGATAAACGAAATATAACAAGCAAAAATAAAGATGCAAAATATGACAAATTAATTAAAATGGACAAGGAATACCGAAAAGATGAGTCTAAAAGATTGCGAGTAGGAGGACAAGATATAAACGAGCAAAAAAAACCTGTACCGTATTTGACTCCTGAACAGAGAGAAAAATACAAGATCAAAGCAATCAAGCAAGGAGAAGAAACAATTTATGTGGATGAAAATAATAATCCTGTAGATAGCACAAATGTAACAACAGACATAGATCGCAGAGAAAATGGTAGGTTTATTTTCGTAATGAGTGAAGATGGTGATTTATACGTCGCAAGTGAAAAAGAAGAAAGCCAAGACGGACAAGATTTTCACCACTCCAGTTTTCTAGGTGGAAAACCTGTTGCAGCCGCAGGAGAGATTGCATTCTCATCTGGAAAAGTTACAACAATTACTAATGAAAGCGGGCATTATATGCCTGATGCTTACTACACTTATCAAGCACTGTTAGAGTTGAAACGTCAAGGAATGGACATCAATAATACACGAGTCGAGTTGAAAGTTAAACTAGAAGATGGTAAAACTGGAGAGTGTGGTGTGACGGGAGAAGGTTTGTTTAAGTTTTATAAGGAAAGTGGAACTGATCCTACAGCACAAGACCTATGGGATTGGCTCGATCTCGCTGAACATCAAACTTTTCTATTGTCTTGATAAGGAGTAACTAGAAAAGCGGATTTTGCAAATTTACGTATTTTTGATAAAAAAAGCGATCGCTATTATTCCATTAAATCATCGCTTGCAGGTTCGCCAGGATAAAAGCTTTCATTAATCATCTCAGCTAACACATACAAACATTGCTGTGGAAATGTTGAAATTGGCAGATTAGTTTCTCCTGATGCTAAATCCCTAGCATTTTCATAAGCTTCCTGAATTGCTATTTCTAAATAAGACTGTAAACTAGGATTTTCTTCTAGTAATTTGAGAATTGCCCGCCGTTGGATGCGAATTGTGGCTAACCAACTACGACTGCGTTTTATCGGTTGATATTCCCATTTCAAAAAATGTCCAATTAATATACTGAGGCGATTTCGTAATTCTTGGCGTTCTTTTATTCCCAAAGATTCAATCTCCTCGATTAAATTGGGTAAGTCAAGTTGATGCCATTGTTGATGACGTAGTAAATTAGCTTGTTGCTGACTCCAAGCATAGAAATCAGTTTCATAGAGATTTGTTTGTTTACTTTGTGGTGTTTGCATAGTTAAATTTGATTCAATTTTTATGCAATTAAATCATTGCCAATAGCTAGACTATTGCTGGATTTGTGCTTGAAACATTTTCCGAAAAGCTTTTTTAGTTTGGGTTTCTCCCTGAGTTTTGCATTGTGCTAAAAACTCATAAACCATTGATTTAGTTAATATCGGAAATGTCGCGCTGGTTGCTGATTCTTGATATTCCCCTTGTTCTAAGAGATAAATAGTTAGTTTTGTTCCGTTGTAACGCCAAAATTCAGGAACTTTCATATCCTGATACATTTGTTTTTTATTGATATCTGTATGTGTGATATCTACTTCTAAGATTAAATCTGGAGGTGGATCTACGGCTAAATTTACTGTTTTACCTCGCACAAGAGGCTCGTTTTGAATGTAGTAACATTTATCCGGTTCTGGACTAGATTTGAGAATTGGAATCTTGAGTGTAGTTGAACCCATACTCTTGAGATTAAAATTGAGTTCTTCTGCTAGTAACTCAATCAATTGCCCAACTAAACAGTTAGCATTTTCATGTTCTTCTAAAGGTGTCATAATCTCCAACATTCCCTGATAATATGTCAGTCGGGCTGCGCGATTATCACCCAAAGCATCAAGAATTTGCTCATAAGCATCCCAACTAATGTTATTCAGTGTGACGCGCTTTTCTGCAAGTGGTGTTTCTTGAGGATTGCTGCTTATCACTTCACTGGTAGTAATCATTTGCATCTCCCAAGTTGGTAGCAATTAAATTAATTAGGTGTAGGTTGGGTGGAGGAACGGAACCCAACATTCGAGCATACTTTGTTGGGTTACGCTATCGCTACACGCAACCTACTATTTTCTTAACTAAAACGTTACAACACTACGAATAGATTCACCTTTATGCATTAATTCTAAAGCATGATTAATTTCTTCAATTGGCATTACATGGGTAATTAAATCATCAATATTAATTTTGCCATCCATATACCAATCAACAATTTTCGGCACATCTGTGCGTCCTCTTGCACCACCAAAGGCTGAACCTTTCCAGACTCTACCTGTGACTAATTGAAACGGACGTGTGCTGATTTCTTGTCCTGCGCCAGCTACGCCAATAATGACACTCACACCCCAACCTTTATGGCAGCATTCTAGAGCTTGACGCATTACTTTGACATTGCCAATACATTCAAAGGTGTAGTCTGCACCGCCTTTAGTTAAGTCAACTAAATAACTAACTAAATCACCTTCAACTTCATCAGGATTAACAAAGTGCGTCATCCCAAACTTTTCGGCTAAGGCGCGCTTGCTGGGATTAATATCTACCCCCACAATCATATCGGCTCCTACCATCCGCGCTCCTTGGATGACGTTTAAGCCAATACCACCCAAGCCAAACACGATAACTTTGGCTCCTGGTTCTACTTTGGCGGTATAAATCACTGCACCTATACCTGTGGTGACACCGCAGCCAATGTAACAAACCTTGTCAAATGGGGCATCTTCTCGAATTTTGGCGACAGCAATTTCTGGTAATACTGTGTAGTTAGCAAAGGTGGATGTACCCATATAATGATGAATCATTTCGCCACCGATACTAAAACGACTCGTACCGTTGGGCATTACGCCGCGTCCTTGAGTGGCGCGAATTGCTTGACAGAGATTGGTTTTGAGGCTGAGACAATATTCACACTGACGGCATTCTGGGGTGTACAGTGGGATGACATGATCTCCGGGTTTGACACTGGTGACACCAGCACCCACTTCAACTACCACACCCGCCCCTTCATGACCTAAAATTGCGGGAAACAAACCTTCAGGATCAGCACCAGACAGAGTATAAGCATCGGTGTGACAAACTCCCGAAGCTTTAATTTCTACTAAAACTTCTCCTGCTTGTGGCCCTGATAATTGCACTGTTTCGATAGTTAGCGGCTGACCCGCGCCGTAAGCTACTGCTGCTTTAACATCCACGCGTTAGCCCTCCTAATATATAAATTTTAACGGCGTTGTTGATTCTGGGAATGAATTGTCATTCTGAGCGTAACAAAGTGTATTGCGTCTACTTTCTGCGTTACTGCACTCAGCATGATACAACGAAAATTATCCTGTAATTATGCAATGCCCCAATTGGTAATTACAAATTCGCATAACATCAAAACAAAAGTTGCTACAGCTTGCGCAAAACACGGAAACGTGAAAGCAGAAGTTACTACAGGGAAAACGGAAGTTGCTACAGCTTGCGCGAAACACGCAAATGTGAACGCGGAAGTTACTACAAGGAAAGTGGAAGTTGCTACAGCTTACGCGAAACACGCAAATGTGAAAGCGGAAGTTACTACAGGGAACGCGGAAGTTGCTATAGCTTGCGCGAAACACGCAAATGTGAAAGCGGAAGTAAAATCTCTTGCCTTAAAATTTTTTCAGTTTCATAGCAGAAGTCTTAGAGGATGTTTTAGAAGTGGTTGGTTATGTTTATCGGCACTTACAGATCCCCCCAACCCCCCTTAAAAAGGGGGGCTAATAACTTTCTTTTACCCCCTTTTTAAGGGGGTCGCCGTAGGCGGGGGGATCTAAATCTAGAATTTTGAAAAAGACTCTTAAGTAATTCTGAGGGTTGACAGATACACTACTGAATATGAACTAAAATTGCATTTTTTTGTGAGATTGGTACATTAGTTACAGGCGGCAAATGTGGAAGATGATATCTATCCGCCGCATGAATTTTATAATTTTGTCAACCCCTCAATTATTCCTAAATTTTGCAAAGCTTATGAACCCTGCCCTAACGAAAATTGGCGCTCAAATGTCCAACCTCACTGGTGTACGAGCGATTATGAAGGACATTGTAGAAACGTTACAAGCGAGTCAGGGGCAGGAATTAATTAATTTGAGTGCGGGAAATCCGTTGATTTTGCCAGAGGTGGAACAGTTGTGGCGGGATGCAACAGCAGAACTGCTGGCTAGTTCGGAATATGGAGAAGTGGTTTGTCGATATGGCGCAAGTCAAGGTTATGCGCCATTAATTGAAGCGATCGCTAATGACTTCAATAAACGCTATGGTTTAAACTTAACCTCTCGCAATATCTTAATTACTCCCGGTAGCCAAAGCCTTTATTTCTACGCTGCTAATGCCTTTGGTGGCTATGACATTGATGGTGGACTGCGACAAATTGTTTTACCACTGAGTCCCGACTACACAGGTTATGGCGGTGTGTGTTTGTATCCAGAGGCTTTAATTGCTTACAAACCAACACTAGATATAGACGCAGCTAACCACAAGTTTAAATATCGCCCCGATTTTAGCCAATTGTCGGTGTCTGAACAAACTGGTTGTATTATCTTTTCCCGTCCTTGTAACCCCACTGGTAACGTCCTCACAGCCGATGAAGTGCATAAAATTACTGCCCTAGCTGCAAATTACAATGTACCTGTGTTGATTGATTCTGCTTACGCGCCTCCCTTCCCAGCTTTGAACTTCACAGAGATGGAGCCAATATTTGGGGAAAATATTATTCACTGCATGAGTTTATCCAAAGCTGGTTTACCAGGGGAACGCATTGGTGTAGCAATTGGGGATGAAAAGTTTATTCAAGTGTTGGAGTCCTTCCAGACAAACTTGTGTATTCATGCTTCTCGTTATGGACAAGCGATCGCCTCTCGTGCCATCAACTCCGGTAAGCTGGTAGATATAGCTGCCCAAGTTATTCGTCCTTTTTATCAAAACAAATTTGCAGTTCTGGAAAATACTCTAGACACTGCTATGCCAAAAGATTTACCTTGGTTCCTCCACCGTGGTGAAGGCGCAATCTTTGCATGGTTATGGTTAAAAGATTTACCCACCACTGATTGGGAATTTTACCAAGAACTCAAAAAAGTTGGAGTCATAGTTGTTCCTGGTAGTACCTTCTTCCCCGGTTTACAAGAAGAATGGCCACACAAACATCAATGCTTACGCATTAGCTTGACAGGTAGTGATGCGGAGATTGTATCTGGTATGCAGCGTCTCGCCAAAGTAGCAGAGCAAGTTTATCAGCAGGCGGCGGTGAGTGCGTAAGGAAGGCAGGAGGCAGGACACAGGAGGTTTTTCAACTTCCTGTTATGCTCTGTCTTTACTAAATTGGATCAACAGGAATGAATAGCGAAGAGACAAAAAAACCGAAGAATAGTAGGAAATCACAGGGCAAGAAAAAAAGCAAAAAAACTCCATCCCCAAATGCTAATCCAAAATCAACAATCCAAAATCTAAAATTAGATGATTGGTTGGCAATTGGGAAAATTGTTGCGCCTCAAGGGTTGGCTGGGGAATTGCGAGTGTATCCAGAAACGGATTTTCCCGAACGCTTTGAAGTACCGGGAACACGTTGGATGTTGCGTCCTGGCCAAACAGAACTACAAACTATAGAATTATTAGATGGTCGTTACGTCGAGGGCAAAAATTTATACGTGATTACCATAGCTGGCGTAGAAACGCGCAACCAAGCTGAGGAATTACGTGATTGTCGGTTATTTGTCCCAGAAAGCGATCGCCCCGAATTAGGCGAAGATGAATATCATGTTGTCGATTTAATTGGTTTGGCAGTTTATCTACAAGCATCCGGTGAACTGTTGGGGAAAGTGGTAGATGTGATCCCCGCAGGTAATGATTTATTAGAAGTGGAATTACTCAATCATGAAAAAGCCAACAAAAAAGTTTTAATTCCCTTTGTCAAGGAAATTACACCCGTCGTAGACCTAGCATCTCGGCGCGTGGAAATTCTACCGCCGCCAGGTTTACTGGAAATCAATTAAAGATTGGCTTTCTTCTAACTGCTGGGTTGCACCACCGGGTTGAGAAAAAACTAATGTTGTGACTGCTACTGCGCCCATCCCCATAACAGCTAAAGCAAACATAGCTGTGCGTTTTTTCAACTTAATCGCAGCCATTAAAATTTCGAGAATAGAAGCCTTACCCGTAACGGGAATTGACTTGAGTGCTGTTAAAGCAACTGCTGCATTGGGATAGCGGTCTTTCCCGTTAGGTTGCACCATTGTCAACAACCATGAACGAAAACCTGGATGAAGATGAGGTGCTAATTTGGGAAATTGTAAGCTGCTATCACTAATTTTCACGGTATGAGTATTAGTGAGTAAGCAAATCAATGTTGCCCCAACACTATATAAATCTGAAGCCTGTGTCAAAGCATAACCAAACTGTTCTTCTGGGGGAATAAAACCAGGAGTCCCTGTGGATAAGGTAGTTAAAGCTATTTTGGTACTTTGTCGGCGAGCCAAACCAAAATCAACTAAATAAGCATTGAGTTGCTCATCAACTAAAATATTTTCTGGTTTAATATCCCGATGAATAATTGGGTCAACTTGCTGTTGCAGATAAACCAAAATTTCTAAGAGTGAGATGGCTATCTGCTTAATTTCCGTTGCCGAAAAACTACATTTTGTTTTCAAAGATATAGCTTGCTTATACTCTTGCACTAAATAAAAATTCTCTGCGGTTGCAAAAGAATTTATGTAGCGAGGAATGCGAGGATGTTCCAGTTGCTGTAAGAGAGCAATTTCACGTTCGTAAGTTTTTGAACCTGACCAATCAGTAGTTTCATGGTCAATACTGAACTCTTTAATGACTACTGGTTGTTGAGATTGACAATTATAAGCAAGGTAAACAATGCGTCCAGCTTCGTGATTACGTGCAAGTTCTCGAATCACTTGATAGCCTTGCACAGAAAAATCTGGATGGTGACTGACGGGAATTTTCCCTTTATTACGCACATCAAGCTCCATTACACACCACCTGAGTTTGATTTTGTCAAGGTGCCATAAGATAAAAGGTACTCACCCGGCAAATGAAGTCTGAAATCATGCGATGTGCAAGTTATTCTTAAAACCCCTCTCCAAACCTCTCCCCGCAACGAAAAGAGGCTTTGAGTCTTGCTCCCCTTCCTTGGTAGGGAAGGGGTTGGGGGTTAGGTTTGAGAGAAAATTGTACACAGCACGAAGTATAAAATATAACGATTAAATTAACACTTCATACTTCAGACTTCAGATTTGTGTTAACCAATTAATCATTTGAGTGTTGACAAGCTCTGGAACTTCATCGTGAGGACAATGACCGGCGTTAGGAATGGGAACAATTTTGATATCTTTGCCATTCGCCCGCGCCTCTTCGTAAATCTTCGCCCCAGTAATTGGTGTCCAGGGATCATCAGCACCCCAAATCACTAATAAAGGACGTTCCACTTTGGGTAAAAGTTCCTCTGGGCTAGGGCCAGGAGGTGCAGTCAGGATAGATGCAAAAACTTGTTGCGCTCCCGGATCACAAGAGGGTGTATAAAGTAAATCAACTAATTCATCAGTGACAGCGGCGCGATCGCGGTAAACTTGGTACAAGGTGCGGCGAATTTGGGCTTTTTGGCGAATGCGGTTAAAAACAAATTTACCAGTAATAGGCGATCGCACTACTTTATTAAAAGTCGCCATCACAATGCGTAATGGTGGGTTCAATTCGTGGGGACGATGACTCAACCCACCCGCCGAATTAATCAAAACCCCACCAGCGCTAATTTCTGGATGTTCTGTTAACACTATCAAGCTAATCAGTGCGCCAATGGAGTTACCAATAAACACCGCAGGTTCTTGAATATGCGCTGTCCAAAAATCTTTGAGTAATTCCACCCAGATTTCTACAGAGTAATTCAGCGGCGGTTTATCGGAACCGCCAAAACCCAACAAATCCACTGCATATACCTTGTAACCAGCATCAGCTAACACGGGAATATTCTTGCGCCAGTGTCCGATAGAAGCCCCAAAGCCGTGAACCAAAACTAAAGGCTTGCCTGTACCCATGACAGTATATTGAATTTTATGCCCCTGCCAAGTCCAAAAGAATTTTTCTAAAGTAGTTGAAGGTAACTGCTGTGTGGTTCCAGTCATTATTAAGATTCCTAAACTATTACTTTATATAGTAAAGTCTAGAGAATTTTGGGCAGAGCGCTGATGTGTTATTTGAGAAAGTACCTTAAAAAAGTAGGCGATCGCACTATTCTGCTCGATGATTATAATACGCGAGGAGTTGATAGCTAAGGGGCAATGCCAAAAAAAATCAGAGAATTAAAAGCAATGGTGGCAAAAGCTGGGTATATCCTTCAGCCAGGACGAGGCAAAGGAAGTCATACATTTTGGAAACATCCAATGCTACCGGAAGAACCCCTTACTATTCCTGGCAAAGATGGTGATGATGCTCCACTATATTTAGAAAGAGGTATTCAACGAGTACTGAAAAAGTTAGAAGAACTCGAAAAACTTGCAACCGAGGAAGATGAGGAATGATCTATCGCTACAGCATGGTGATTCAATGGTCACAAGAGGATCAACTTTTCTTAGTTCACTTGCCTGAGTTTCCCTGGCAACAATTTCATACTCATGGTAGAACTTACGAGGAAGCTGCCAAAAATGGTCAGGAAGTAATTGAAGCTTTTGTAGAAATGCTGATTGAAGATAATATACCACTGCCAGAACCGCGAATGTTGCCTACAAAACCGTTGCAAGTTGCTTAAGGATTTTACTCAGCACTAATCAAGGGTTTGGGGACAGGTGAAGGGGTAGACTCACAAGTGTAGATTTTTAATCAGATTTCCATTACCCCTACACCCTCACACCCATTCTTAACAGAAAACCTTTGTGCGTAAGTCGTGAAAGAGTGAGCGATCGCACTATTGTTAAGTAATCCAAATTCTCTATAGGAATGTTAGTTTCATCTACACAAAGGGATTAATAAGTCAAGGGAATTCATATTCTCTTCACTTACTAGCCGATTGGTACGGTGTGAGATGAAACACATAAAAACTCGTTCTTTAGCTCATTTGAGTCAAGTGATTGTTGCTGCAACTTCTGTAGCAATGTTATCGCCAATCTTTTCAGCAGCCGCAGCTCCTCGGTTCTCTACCACCATTGCACAAACACCTGTTAACTCCACAAGCCAACAACTGTTAGCTGATGAGTTAAGCAGCAATAGCTCAGACTTGCCAGAATCAGTAAAAGTTGCTGTTTTACAGGATATTTCCGATCGCACAGGTACAAAAACTTCTGCTTTACGTGTCGTTAAAGCCCAACAGCAAACTTGGTCTGATGGCTGTTTAGGTTTAAAAGCGGATGACAACTGCTCTCAAGCAATAGTACCTGGCTGGCACGTAGTGGTTGCCAACGTCAAGCAAGTTTGGGTATACCGGACTGATGAATCGGGAAGTGTCGCCAAATTAGATGAAGAGTCTACCCAGAGCTTGACAACATTGATTAGTCGTCGAGAAACTAGCACTCGTCAAACCAGTGGAACTGCTATCAAACGCACAGTGCTTGCTCAACGCAGTACCGAAGTTAGTGCTGCTAGTACAGCAGTCAAGGCGAAAAAGACAGGTTTTAGCCTCGCTATTTTGCAAGCATCTGGTGACTTTCCGGAAGTAATTGCTCGTATTTCTGTAAAATCAAAACGCCACAAGGACTTCTTAAAAGAAAGATTTTTGGGTGATTACAAATACAAACTGAAGCACAAGGCGAAATTTGTTAAAGGTATCAAAGCAGGCGATCGCGTAGTTGTCAGACTATACGACACTCAAAACCGTTTTATTGGCTACAGCGAATTTGAATGTTTGTCAGCATTCAGTAGCGTGAACTTAGTTTTGTCTGCTAATCCCAGTGAATATCAAGTTGTCCGCACTGTCTACGGAGTTGATGCTGATGAAGACGGCACAATAGACTCTGGGACTAGCACTTATGACTATTTCACCCAAGTTAGCGACCAACGAGTAACTTTCCTTAGCAGTTCCCAAACTGTTAATGTTAGTCAGTTTGAGGCAGAAGGTTTATCATCCGTTGCCACAAATAGCGTTTACTCTTCTTCTTTTACTAGCGGGAAATTCGCCTTAGCTCGTCAAACAATTAACACTTTTAGTTACAACTTAGCAGAAGCGTTAAAAGCTGAACCCGGTCGCTTAGTAGAACTCAATGAAGTCAGCGATGATGATAGTTCTAGTTATGACATCGGTCAAATGATGATGAGTTACCGCGCCATCGGCGTAGCTCAAGGTATCCAGGTTAAATTTAGCGATGTCTCAACTAACCACTGGGCTAATGACTTTATTGCAGAGTTGTCAGCTTTGCAAGTAATTCAAGGTTTTCCTGATGGTACTTTCCGCCCCGATGAACAAGTGACTCGCGCCCAATTTGCGGCAATGATTAGTCAAGCCTTTGAAAAGGTCAATATTCGTCAAGCCGTGAGCTTTAGAGATGTAACTACAAAATATTGGGCTTACAGTGCCATCCGTGAAGCTTATTCTACAGGCTTTTTAGGAATTTCTGGGAATAAATTCAATCCCACCCAAGCCTTATCTCGTTTGGAAGTGCTGCTATCGTTAGCACGCGGGCTAAACTATACCTTTAGCGGTTCCACAGAGTCAATTTTGGCTGCTTACTCTGACGCTGCAACTATTCGGAGTGATGTGCGAAATGCGATCGCTGCACTGACAGAACGAGGTATTGTTGTTAATTATCCCAATGTTCAGACTCTCAATGCTGACAAGGTAGCTACACGAGCCGAAGTTGTGGCTTTGATATATAAAGCGTTAGTCAGCACTGGCGAAGCTGCTGAAATTAACTCTCAGTATGCTGTTGAACAAACACAGCAGCAAGCTGAAGTGGAAGAAAATAGTGTCACTGAAGATAGAAAACTCCGCCGTCATTGTAACCAAGGCATTGGTAATGGTTCTGAAGGCTGTGATCCAGGTAACTCCCATCCTCACGGTGGTAGTAACGACGAAGGTGGTAGAACTCCCGGTAGAAGGTAAGACTCAAGTTTTGTAGAAACAATAAATACTGTTTCTACCAATGCACAGTAGGATACAACTCCAATGTAAAAGGTAAAAATCATTTTTGGTTGTCTACCTTTTACTTTTTTTTGCAAAGATTTTTTATGCCTTTAATTTGAATTATTCTGCACATAAACATCCCGAATAGGAAATGGAATGGAAATCCCTAACTCTTGATAACGTTTATGCAATTTCTTGACAAATAAATGCTTACCCATTCTTTGATCAAAATATTCACTCACCCGCATATAAAGAGTAAAATCTATACTAAAATCGCCAAAAGTATGAAATCGAATATATGGCTGATTTTCCATTAATTCCGGTGCAATCTCTCGCATCACTTCTTTTGCAACTTCGACAGTTACTTTCTCGACTTGTTCTAAATCACTGTCGTAACTCACGCCAACATTCATTGTTAAAGTGATTTCTTTAGCAGGTAAATGATAGTTGATAAAAATTGCCGATGCTAATTTAGAATTAGGAACAATCACTACATTATTGGAAAGCTCTTTAATAGTAGTATTCCGCCAATTAATATCTGTAACGTAACCTTCATGTCCAGCATCTAGTTTGACATAATCTCCAGTTCTAACTTGTTTAGAAATAATTAGATAAAAACCCGAAAATAAATTTGCTAAAGTATCTTGTAGTGCTAAACCAACAGCAATACCACCAATTCCTAAAGTGGTGACTATGGGTGTAATTTCTACACCTAGTGTTTGTAAGATAATTAATGTACCTAAAATTAAAACGGCGGTTTTAGCAAGATTAGAAATTAGTGAAGCTGAAACGCCTTCGGTTTTACGAGTAAATAAATTTACAAAACCAGCAGTTAGCCTGGATGCAACTAATGTGGCTGAAAGTAGAAAAGTAATTGTGATAATTCTTTGGAGCAGCAGTTTTAATTCTGGATTAATATTAGGTGCAGCCACTAAAGCTGATGACAAACCTGCCAAAATAAACCAAATAAAAGTTACATGATGTAAAGCTTGAAAAATGATTCTGCTTCCAGGAATATTTTTCTGAAAAATGATTTTTTTGAAATTTTTGAACAAAAATTTTTCACAAACTATTCCAGTGATCAAGCTGACTACAATAAGTGCGATCGGTAAAATCCATTGCGTCATAATTAATTTGATTTCTTCAGTTTAACGACAAAAATTAAAAAAATATTATAAAACAATTATTAGTGAATCTCATCTGACAAATACAGTAATTTATTCACCTTGAGGTATATTTAGCATCAGAAATATGATGAAAAATACATAATATGCACTTGCCCATAATTTATCACCCAAATTATGTTGCACCTTTACCGGAAGGGCATCGTTTCCCGATGTCTAAGTTTAGTAAATTGTATGAATTATTACTCAAGGATGGTGTAGCACAGGCAGAACAGTTTCACACTCCACAACTTCCGCCGCAAGATTTGATTGAGTTAGTGCATACGCCAGATTATGTTAGAGCATATTGTGAGGGAACCCTTGATGCGAAAGCACAACGTCGTATTGGCTTGCCTTGGAGTCCAGCTTTAGTGAATCGTACCTGTGTAGCGGTTGGTGGTACGATACTGACTGCCCAGATGGCTTTAGCGCAGGGTTTAGCTTGCAATACAGCTGGCGGAACTCATCATGCTTTTCCCAGTTATGGATCTGGTTTTTGTATTTTCAATGATTTAGCGATCGCATCTCGTGTTTTGCAAAAACTGGGGCTGGTGCAGAAAATCTTGATTGTCGATTTGGATGTGCATCAAGGAGACGGTACGGCTTTTATTTTTGGTGATGATGCAAGTGTGTTTACTTTCTCAATGCACTGTGAAGTCAATTTTCCCGGTACAAAACAACACAGTGATTTAGATATTCCTCTCCCTGTAGGAATGGAAGATGATGCTTATTTACAAACTTTGGCAAAATATTTGCCAGATTTGTTATCTCATGTCCAGCCCGATTTAATATTTTACGACGCAGGTGTTGATCCCCATATATGCGATCGCTTGGGCAAATTGGCTTTAACTGATACTGGCCTTTTCCGCCGCGAAATGCAGGTTTTAACTACCTGTGTCAGTGCAGGTTATCCAGTCGCCTGTGTAATTGGTGGTGGATACGCCGATGATATGCAATCTTTAGTATGGCGACATTCTCTGTTGCATCGTGCCGCTAGTGAAGTTTACCGACAGTATAGACTTTAGGGGTAACAGGTTATAGTACTTTTGACTCAGCACGGGCTGAACGCCCCGCTACCGCTAACAGCACTTTCAACTCAGCATAGAGTAATTCGGTATAATCACCTCAATAACTTTGATACATCAGAATATTGTGATTGCTATCTATCCCGGCAGTTTTGACCCCATTACTTTAGGACACCTTGATATTATTCAACGTGGTAGTCGGCTGTTTGATCAGGTAGTTGTAGCTGTGCTGCGGAATCCTCATAAAGTGCCGTTATTCACGGTACAGCAACGACTAGAACAAATTCGGATAGCTACGCAGCATCTACCAAACGTCGAAGCGGATAGTTTTGATGGCTTGACTGTGAATTATGCCCAACAGCGCCAAGCACAGGTATTGTTACGAGGTTTACGGGCAATTTCTGACTTTGAAGTAGAATTACAGATGGCTCACACGAATAAAACTCTGTCTACTCAAATTGAAACAGTTTTTCTCGCAACATCAAATGAGTATAGTTTTTTAAGTAGTAGTGTGATAAAAGAGATCGCAAGATTTGGTGGTTCTGTCGATCATCTTGTTCCCCCGCACATTGCTTTAGATATATACAAATGCTACAACCACAACTATCCAATAGCGAACCCAACCACAACGGCAGTTATCCCGCCCCTCCAGAGTATCCCAATGGAGTCGGCAACGGGGACAATTCCCGAAGCGGAAGTGTAGACATTCAGCAGGAACTCAACCGATTAGAAGATTTGATTTTGTCTAGTTGGCGCGTTCCTCTCACAGGGCGCACATTAATCGACGAAGAAAAATTATTTGAACAGCTAGATTTTATTCGCGTTTCCTTGCCCTCTGTGTTTCAGGAAGCCTCGGCGATTATGCAACACAAGCAAGAAGTGATGTTAGAAGCGGAAGAATATGGACAGCAAATTGTCGAAGCTGCCCAAGCCAAAAGAGCGCAAATTTTGGCAGAAAGCGATATTCTCAGGCAGGCAGAACGAGAAGCCGAACAACTACGGCGAACAACCCAGCAAGAATGCGAGGAAATGATGCAAGAAACCATCGCCGAAATTGACCGCCGCCGACAAGCTTGTATGGAAGAATTAGAACAAATGCGACAAAGTGCGATCGCTCAAGCTCAAGAAATTGAAGATGGTGCTGATCAATACGCTGATACTGTCCTGGAAAATATCGAGCAAGACCTCAAAGATATGTTAAGAATTATCACCAATGGCAGACAACAATTACGCCAAGAAAATCAATCTCAAGGTTATTCTTCGAGAAAGAAATGAGGTTAAAGGTTAGAGGCTAAAGGTTAGTATCTTAACTAAACATTTCTCACTAATGACAAATAACTAATGACTATTAATTCCGCACTTTTACTGTAAGATTTTTCTAACCCTATCTTGCTTATAGGTTGAAAATCGCAGGTTATTTGCAGTACAGAACTATGCCTTACTATCAGGAGCAGTTAAGCATTACCACTGTTGATAAACTAAAAAAGCTGGCAGCATTACTGAATACTAATAGCAAACCCACTCATAAAGCAGAAATAATTGCGTTGATTCAGCGTCATCTTGTGGGGGAAAATCTGCAACAATTGTGGCGAGAATAGAAGTGGAAAATACGTGAACGCGGCCAAGCCCGCTTGATAGAATGCGCTGATGCAGCTTTAGCTGTTTTAATCACCAACAATTCCCGCACGAAAAAGCTGTGTTTCTTAGCTGGAGAAAAGCATTTAGTCATTCCCAGCGAATCAGAAACTAAATTTCGTAATGACGTAAAAAAATTGGGTTATAGTATTGCGTTGAGTGGTTAGAATTTCTCATGAACGAATTAATTTTACTGCAAGTAAATTTCGGTTTGAATGTAGCCAGTTTGATTGGTTTTATGCAGATTATTTTTGCTGTAGCTTACATACTGGCTATGATAATTCTGATGATTCAACGTGCTAGAAGATTGGAAACTTTATCTTTAATTATTTATGTTTTCCAAACTATAATTATTCCTATTTTTCTGCTAACTTCTGGTTTGATTCTGGTTTTTCAAGGTTGGCGATTAGACCCTATTTTACAATTTATGCAGTTTTTACTAACTGTCTTGATTATTTATTTATGTATTAAAGATATTGTGATTAATGGTGGTTATAGAAATAGATAGCTTAAAGTGAGCGATCGCAGTCAATTTCTAGCTAATCGACAGAATTACTAAATTATATTTAGTAAGATTGATCTGAAACAATCATGTCTTACATCCCAGAAAATGTGCTGATTGTGCAGAGCGAATCTAAGTTATACCCAAGCTACACGCTGTTAATCAGCAACGCCAATTGCTACAACGCAGGGAACCTCCGCAACATACTAGCTCCTCAGCACTTTACTTGATTTACAAAGTGTAAGTAAAATCATTGACTAACATCCCAGGAACTAAACTTCCACCTAATTGGCGGCTGTCATAAGTGCCGACTTCGGGGATGAATTCTTGAAAGTTAGTGAAATCGACTAAATTGTCTCCCCAAAAACGGTAAAGACTGTCGTCAAAGCGGAGATTTTCGATAGGTGCAATGATTTCGCCGTTCTCTACCCAAAAACAGGCGTAACGGGTCATACCTGTAATTCTACCTGTGGGGCGATCGCTCCAATTTAAATAATGTAAATTTGAGAGATATAAGCCTGTATCTAAATTAGATAAAATCTGCTCTAATCTTAAATTTCCTGGTCTGATTTCTGGTGTACGTAAGGTTTCGGAACTATTCGCACCATTAGCAGTTTTTTGATATTCTTTAGCAGTCCGAGAATTAACTAAGCTATTTACTAAAATTCCATTTTCAATTATTGGTAATTCTGGTGCTGCCATTTCACCTAATTCATTAAAGCGCGGCACTAAACCTAGTTGAAAGTTTTCCTGTAAACTAAATTTGGCAGACAACTGTTTTTCTTTTCGGGATAATGCTGCTAAAGCACTGTTACCTTGTTGGATATCTGCTTCACCCACAGCACTCCAAGAAAGCATCTGCAATAAATCAGCCACAGCCGCAGGTGCAAAATAAGTTTTATATTGTCCTCTAGGCACTTCTTTTGCTGGACGAGATAGTAATTGTAGTTGTTTTTTGGCTTCGCTGATTTTTGCTGTATAGTTAGCTAAATCCCAGTGGCTTCCGGCAAATGTACCTTTAACAGCTTGTCCAGAACTGCTAAACAAAGAATAATCTAATGTGAAAGTGTCGGTAGCGAACCAATGTTTTTGACCACTAGAATCTCCATAGCCTTTAATTACTACACCTCCAGCATAAATTCCAGTAAAATCTAATTCTGTTACTTCATCTAATATGCTAGAAACTACTGTCTCTGGTGCTAATAAATTACTATAATGAACTTCTCGACTAGTATTATTTCCTGAAGGTAAAACTAAATAAGGATCAATGGGTAATACAGGCAATTCCTCTCGTAATTCTTGTAAGGCTTTATATGCTTTTTGTGAGTCTTTTTCCCAATTTCCGGTAAAAGTAAACTGTCGAGAACTACTGCGTTGATCTGCCATTAAAGTCAGTTGAATGCAACCATCTGCTACACAGCCAGTTTGTCTAACTTTGGCATGATTAAATCGAGTAAATTGACTTCTTTCACTACTAAGTTTGAGGGTAAATTCTTCACCTTCTAATTTCTTGATGAGTAGAGTTTCTAAAACCTGATTGAAGCTAAATTCTAAAGCTGTTAATTCTTCTTTCATTGGTAGATTATTAATTCGTAATTCGGAATAAAGTTACAAAAGTCATACTTTTGACTTTCTCAACTTCCTCCTCCAAAGACTTCAATATCAGCAAATACACAAACTGGTGAACCATGCCCTACCCAAATGGCTTGATTGGGTTCGCCTTTACCACAGTAAGGAGTACCATACATTTGCCAACTATGAGTATCACCAACTTTGATTAAACTGTGCCAAAATTCTGGTGTTGTGGCGCGATAGTTGGGGTTGCGGAGAGTTTTGATGAGTTGCCCATTTTCAATTAATTTGGCATATTCGCAACCAAATTGGAATTTATAACGGCGATCGTCAATTGACCAAGACCGATTTGATTCCATGTAAACGCCGTGTTCAATACCGCTAATAATTTCGTCAAAGGTGGCGTTTCCTGGTTCTAAGTTTAAGTTTGCCATGCGGTCAATTGCTGGTCGATTCCAGGAACAAGCGCGGGCGCAAGCAACTCCGGGGATTCCGGCTCTGGCTTGACTTTCTAAACTGCCTAAACCTCTTTGTAATACGCCTTCTTTAATCACATATTCCCGTGTGGCGACTGCACCTGTATCATCAAAAGCATAGCTGGCATACTCACCTGGAACTGTGGGGTCGAAGGTAATATTCATCAGTGGCGAACCATAGACTAGCTGACCAAAATCGTCGGTGGTGACAAAGCTACCGCCTGCATAGTTGCGTTCATCTCCTAAAATCCGGTCAATTTCTAAGGGATGACCGATACTTTCGTGGATTTGCAGCATCATTTGGTCTGGCGCTAAGACTAGGTTAGTGCGTATATTTGGGCATTCAGCCGCAGTCAACAATTCTATAGCTTGTTCTCCTACTTGCTGTACTCGTTGCCATAAATTTTCTTGTCTTAAAAGTTCCCATCCACCTTGATAACAGTGTGCTTGCCAACCGTTGTTGGTGCGTTGCTGGACAATGGCTCCGTCTTGGGCGATCGCACCATAATTACTGCCCAAGGAGATAAACTTTTGATAGACTTCTGAGCCGTTGCTGCTGACAAACCAACTTTCTCGCTCACTAGTGCTGATGCTGGCTGTGGTTTGCACAATTTTTTCATGAACTTTGAGTGTTCGGCACATCCGCACCAACAAATCGTTGATTTCTCCCGGACTCAGCGCATCTAATGGTTCTAAATAGGGCGAGTTATATTCACCTACAACCTTGGGACGCTCGGTTTCTTGAAACGGATATATCCACCATTTACTTGCTGCGAGTGCTTGCTTGTAAGCTATTTGGGCAGTAGCTTCTAAAGAAGCAAATTCTAAAGAATTGGTAGCGGCGTAACCCAGACAGCCATTCACTAAAACTTCAATCATGGCTCCCTCGGTGGTAGATTTACCATTAGCTTGGGGAATACCATCACGTACATAACGGTTCGAGGCTGTTTCTTTGACTGCTCTGATACCAATCCAATCAGCCGGAATATCAAATTTAGCGATCGCTTTTGTTAGTTCAGACCACATAATAGTTTAGATGCAAAATTTAGTTAATTTATTATTGACAATTTGCTTTATTTATGAAGGCTATTTTATTCGTTCAGCTAATCCTAGTTTAGCTATCAAATAACCAGTTATTGGATAAGTTATCTAATTTTCTATGCTTTTTGCAAAGCATAGGAAATTTTCGGTTTTTTACACAATTGGTTGTATTTGATACTAATTTAGATTATTGTACTTTTACCCTAATCGATGTAAATTATCAGACCTGAGATACTTTTTCAAGACTGTTTTCACCACACACTCTAAAAATTCGATTTAGTGTAATAATGCAGAAACCTTGTTAAAGAAGTTAGTAGCCAGAATTAATGATTCTGACTATTTGCCATGTTACGAAAACATAACATTTTGTATTTAAAACTGAGTTTCTTCGTGGAAATTTTAGCGAGAAAAAGGCTTTTGTAGTTGAGTTTTTCAGATAAAAACTGCAATGTGAGATTGACAAAAGCCTATGCTTCAGATTAATTTCTGTGCCAGCGAGTACCTTCAGGACTATCAATTAAGGTAATACCTTGGGATTGTAGTTCATTACGGATGCGATCGCCTTCGGCAAAATTCCGCGCTTTTCTGGCGGCTTGGCGTTGTTGAATTAAATCTTCAATTTCCGCATCGCTAAGACCATCAGTTGCAGGGGTAGCATTTTCAATTTCGGCAGTTAAACCTAAAACCTCTGCCAAAGTTACCAGAGTTTGCCATTGTTTTTGCAGTTCATCGGCTGGTGTGTCAGTTTTGCCTTCATGAACCAGGATATTTCCTTCACGGCGGAGTTCTTTGGCTAATTCAAACAACACTGTTACCCCACCAGGGAAATTAAAGTCATCGTTGACAGTTTCTCGAAAGCGTTCAACAAATTCAGGGAGTAGGGAAGAATCAACTTCCCAGCCTAATTGTTTACCGTATTGATAACCAAACAGTAAACCTTCTTTCAGGGTGTGCCAGCCGTTGGTGGCAGCAGCGATCGCATCATCGGTAAAATCAATAGGCTTACGATATTGCGCCATCAGCACAAATAATCTTACTGCCATTGGATCAACATGGCGATCAAGTAAGTCGCGGATAGTAGTAAAGTTACCCAAAGACTTGGACATTTTCTCACCGTCCACCTTTACCATACCGTTGTGCAGCCAGTAATTTGCTAAAGGTTTACCTGTGACGGCTTCTGATTGGGCAATTTCATTTTCGTGGTGAGGGAAAATTAAGTCAGCACCACCAGCATGAATATCTATTGTCTCACCCAGGCGATCGCGCACCATCGCCGAGCATTCAATGTGCCATCCCGGACGACCAGCACCCCAAGGTGATTCCCAAGCAGGTTCGCCAGGTTTGGCGGCTTTCCACAAAGCAAAATCAAAGGGGTCTTTTTTCTTTTGATATTCTGCGTCTTCTATATTAACGCGATCGCTTTTCCCCGCTTGCATATCTTCTAACCTGCGACCAGAAAGCTTCCCATACTCAGCAAACTGGCGCACAGCATAGTAAACATCCCCATCAGATGGATAGGCAAAACCTTTATTTTCCAACTCATGAATTAAACGCTGAATCCCGTTCATCGTGTGTGTCGCGCGGGGATATTCATCAGCTTCTTTGATTCCCAACCGTGCCATATCTTCAAAATATGCTTTAATGAAGCGTTCAGCTACAGCCTCCATTGATGAGTGTTCTTGTCGCGCACGGTTGAGAATTTTGTCATCAACATCAGTAAAATTCTGCACATAGCGCACTTCATAACCGATAAACTGGAGATAGCGGCGTACGACATCCCAAACAATGCAAGCTCTAGCATGACCCAAATGGCAGTAGTCATAAACCGTCACGCCGCAGTAATACATCTTAACCTTGCCTGGTTCGACTGTTTTAAACGGTTCTTGACTACGGGTAAGGGTATTGTAAACAGTTAAGGTCATAACAGAGTAATGCGGCAATAGAGGGATACGCAATAATAGGGTTAAGTCGCTGGGAAGTTTATCCAGCATCCCTATGCTAGTGTTTTCTGGCCTATCTGCGCTACCTTTTGTGAATTTGAATTTCCGGTAGCACAGCCGCAACTTAAAGAAGTTTGATATTTTTTGATTTGTTTGATAACCGCGCTATGCAAACAGCAGTGAATTCTGAATCTCAACCCATGAATGCGCCGAAACAAGGTTTACCAGTAACAATTATTACTGGATTTCTTGGTAGCGGCAAAACGACTTTACTAAATCATATTCTCACAAACCAACAGGGTTTAAAAACCGCTGTGTTAGTGAATGAATTTGGTGAAATTGGCATCGACAACGAGTTAATTATCTCCACCGATGAAAATAATAATATGGTGGAGCTAAGTAATGGTTGTATTTGTTGCACCATCAACAATGATTTAGTTGATGCCGTTTATAAAGTATTAGAACGGGAAGAAAAGCTAGATTATCTAGTAGTAGAAACCACCGGACTAGCAGATCCTTTACCTGTGGCCTTAACATTTTTAGGCACAGAACTGCGGGATTTAACCCGTCTAGATTCGATTATCACTGTCGTAGATGCAGCTAACTACAGCCTAGATTTATTCAACTCCCAAGCAGCTTACAGCCAAATTGCTTACGGCGATGTGATTTTGTTGAATAAAACCGATTTGGTTGATGAAGCAACTGTGACCCAGTTAGAGAAGAAAATCAACGAAGTCAAAGAAGGCGCAAGAATTTTGCGTACCCAGCGATCGCAAGTACCACTCGCATTAATTCTCAGTGTAGGATTATTTGAGTCTGACAAATATTTTGACACCGTTGATGAGCATGATCATGACCATCACGATCATGACCATCACGACCACGACCATTCCACCTGCGGTCACGACCACCATGACCACGACCATTCCACCTGTGGTCACGACCATCATGACCATGAACATCACCACCATCATTCCGACCATTTAGAAAATGATGGCTTCACTTCCATCTCATTCCAAAGTGACAAGCCTTTTTCTATTAGGAAGTTTCAGTATTTCCTAGATAACCAATTACCAACCAACATTTTCCGCGCTAAAGGTGTGATGTGGTTTGATGAAAGTCCCAAACGCCACATTTTCCACCTGTGCGGTAAACGCTTCACCTTAGATGATGATGAGTGGAAAGGTGAACCCAAGAACCAGCTAGTGCTAATTGGTCAAAATCTCGACCGCGAAACTTTAATCTCTCAGATAGAAAACTGCATTTGTTTACCTTCCGTCAGTCGGGGTAAAGGCTTCAAAAAGTAAAAAGTAAAAGGTAAAAAGTAAAAAGGAATATTTTTGACTTTTGACTTTTGACTTTAAATTTATGCGCGTTATCATCCAGCGAGTGAAATCATCGCAAGTAACAGTTAACGGTGAAACTATTGGCAAAATTGGACGAGGATTAAACTTACTCGTCGGTATTGCCGATACTGACACAGATACAGAACTCGACTGGATGGCGCGCAAATGCTTAGAATTGCGGCTGTTTCCCGATGAAGAAGGTGGAGACAGATGGCAAAAATCTGTGCAAGAAATTAAGGGTGAATTGTTGGTAGTCAGTCAGTTTACTCTTTATGGCGACTGTCGCAAAGGTCGCCGTCCGTCTTTTGACCGTTCTGCATCCCCTCAAACCGCAGAAAATTTATATAACAGCTTTGTTAACAAGTTACGCGCTAGTGGTTTACAGGTAGAAACAGGTAAATTTGGCGCAATGATGCAAGTTGATATCGAAAATGATGGCCCTGTCACTTTATTACTAGAACGGGAAGCAACGTAAAGAAGCCAGGGAGGACAAGATTGAAATTTCTTTCCTTCTGCCTTCTGCCTCTCCGCAGTCGCTACAACGGGGGGAACCCCCGCAACGCGCTGCTCTCTGCCTCCTGCCTTTTTAAATAGACTACTGAGTTCTAAATAATGAGAGAATATTAAATCAACCATCACAAAACTTTAAATTCTTTCATCATGGCAAAAATCCAATTTTCTAGAGGTCTTGACGAAAATGTGTTACCAGATGTACGTTTGACGCGATCGCGTAGTGGCGATACTGGTACAGCAACGTTTATTTTTACAAATCCCAAAATTTTAGACCAAGGCAGCACTGAAGAAGTCACTGGGATGTATATGCTAGACGAGGAAGGCGAAATAATTACCCGCGAAGTTAAAGCTAGATTCGTCAATGGTAAAGCCGAAGCATTAGAAGCTGTTCATATTATGAAATCTGTTGATGAGTGGGATCGCTTTATCCGTTTTATGGAGCGATTTGCTCAAGCAAACGGTTTGGAATTCAGCAAATCTTAATAGTCAAACTGAAGTTTGAAGTATGAAGGATGAAGTCTGAAATAAACTCAGACGCTATGCGTAGCTTGCTCTCACGAAGTGGTACGCGAACGTCAAAGGCGAACATACTTCATTCTTCTCTCAGATGAATCGGTGAAACCAATCCAAAATTCTAAATTGAAACTCGGATGATGCAACAACCACATCCAGATGCGGCAAAAATTCTGGTAAATTGTGCGGTAGTTACCGTCAGCGATACACGCACTTCAGAAACAGATAAAAGTGGTCAACTTATCCAACAATTACTATTAGACGCAAACCATAGCATTGCAGCCTACGCAATTATCAAAGATGAACCAACCCAAATTCAAGCACAAATTGAATCGCTGGGTAAAAGTGCCAATTTAGATGTAGTGATTTTTAATGGTGGTACAGGTATTGCACCGAGAGATACTACTTACGATGCGATTGAAAAATTATTAGAAAAAACTCTACCAGGATTTGGAGAGATATTTAGATTTTTAAGTTATCAAGAAATAGGTTCCCGTGCGATCGCATCTCGCGCTGTCGCAGGTGTTTATCAAAATAAATTAATTTTCTCTCTCCCTGGTTCCAGCAATGCTGTGCGGCTAGGTATGGAAAAACTAATTTTACCTGAACTCGTTCATTTAGTCAGTCAGATGAGGAAGTAGCAACGCACCATCCAAAATATGATTGGCTACAATTCTGGTTCCTAATATTCATTGGCTAAACCAGCGCTTTTAATAACGCCTGGAGTTTTAGTTGTACCTCAGCAAATTCTTTATCAGGATCAGAACCGGCGACGATACCTGCACCTGCGTAAAGTCTAGCGCGATCGCCATCGATTAGTGCCGAACGAATCCCCACAATAAATTCACAGTTACCTTGAGAGTCTATCCAACCTAAAGGCGCAGCATATAAACCCCTTTCAAAGCTTTCGTAACGCCGAATTTCTGCACAAGCCACATCTCTGGCTGCGCCAGCCACAGCTGGTGTCGGATGCAGTTGCGCCACAATTTTTAAGGGGTGGACATTAGCGGGAACTATAGCGCTGATAGGTGTCCATAAATGTTGGATATTAGATAGCTGTCGCAAGCGTGGCGGTAATACCTGCGGTGATAATCCTAATTGTGATAGGCGTTGAGTAATAAAATCAATGACTAACGAGTGTTCGTGTCTTTCCTTTTCACTGTTGAGTAAGCGATTTGCATTTGCAGCGTCTTCCTCTGGCGTTTTACCCCGTGGTGCAGAACCAGCTAACGCATCAGAGATTAATTGTTGATTCTGAATACAAATTAATCTTTCAGGACTTGCCCCAATAAAGTTTTGTCCTTTACCATTACTTGTGGAAAAAACATAACAATTAGGATGGATTTGTCTCAGATTATCTAATGATTTATATAAGTCAAACTGATGATTTGCCCGCACATCTAAAGCATCTGCTAGGACAATTTTGCTTAAATGACTAGCCTGGATTTTTTGTAAAGCTGAAACAACAGAACGTTTAAATTCTGTACCCTGCGTTACAGATTGCTTACTAAAGTGTGTGGATAAAAAATCCAGTTTGGGCGAGAAATATTCTAAAGAATTAATAAGTTCAGTTTTACTCCATAAATTATGCCAGATTTTTTCTAAATTAGCGTTCGCTGTTATTAATATGTTGGCGACTAAGATGCAGCGCTGATTTTTGACGGCTATTTGCCAACGCGGTAAAAATATCGTCGCGGAGGGAAACGGATAGTCTGATTGAATGTTTTGGTTAAAAAAACTAAAGTAACAAAAAAAACGAGGGCTGGCAAAAGGTTGGTGAATATCTCCAAAATTAATGATATTTTTTAGACAATTTTTGATAAAATATTCTGCTTGATTAAAACGGTCTTGACCATCAATTTGTAATTTTGCGACAGCATCAATCGCGGCGATCGCTTCTCCTTTACCTCTGTTCTCAAAGTAAAAATTTATTTCATTTGCTTGCGCTAGTTTAGCCAATACAACTAAAGGATCAACCCAGTCAAGTTCTAGGGAAATACTCACAATTTGCCGACAATTATTGTTGAGGCAATTTTCGTGAACTGCTAACAGAAATTGGTATATGTCTTTGTGCGTTACAAAGAAGTTGTTACGACATGGTGAAACTGTCATGGATCTAATAATAGTAAATTTTTTTTAAGTTATCTTCCTAAAGTGTAATTAATCATGGTCTATTTCTACAGGTAACATATTCAGTAGACATTTCACCAGAGTATAGTTTGCTTTGTTTAGGGTATTATCAAACGCTGACAAGCTATGCTCAGTTTCAACGCGTAATCAAAGAATAAGTTTTACTAAGGAATGGTTAATCAATCCCAAAAAATGCTGAATGTTAAGTGCTAATTGCTGAGTAAAATAAATAAAGAAGAATTCAGAAGTCAGAATTCAGTAATCAGAATCAAGAGTGTAGGGTATTCCAACCTGCCATTAATTGTAGTGCAGTAATTTTTAGCTTTTTCGTGGATTAAAACCTATGTATTCATATACAATCATCACAAATTGCTGCTGAATTCTGACTACTGACTCCTGAATTATATGTTGATAAACAATGAATGTTAAATAATGACTACTAAGCAGATTTCACATCCCAAAAGTAAGCTGTGGATGGCGGCAATTAAACCGCCGATGTACAGTGTGGCAATTATGCCTATTTGGATAGGAACAGCAATTGCTTTTGCCGAAACTAATATTTTTAATACAACAGTATTTAGCACGTTTTTAGTAGCAGCAATATTAATTTTGGCATGGGAAAACATGAGTAATGATGTTTTTGATTCTGAAACAGGAATCGATCAGAATAAACATCATTCACTAGTGAATTTAACAGGAAAGAAGTCACTAATATTTTGGTTAGCAAATCTATGTTTGGTGATTGGTTTGCTAGGAATATTAGCGATCGCAACTTGGCAACAAGACCCCACTGTGATCATC
The DNA here is from genome assembly GCA_003990705.1 of Nostoc sp. HK-01. Lineage (GTDB taxonomy): Bacteria > Cyanobacteriota > Cyanobacteriia > Cyanobacteriales > Nostocaceae > Nostoc_B. The sequence continues at coordinate 5,668,757 of AP018318.1, read as the reverse complement.
ATGGTGTTACTGGCTTGTGCTTTAGGCTATATGTACCAAGGGCCGCCCTTTCGGCTAGGATATCAAGGATTAGGTGAAATTCTCTGCTTTTTTGCCTTTGGGCCGTTGCTAGTACCAGCGGTATATTACAGCCAAACGCAAACTTGGTCGATTGCCAGTTTTGCCGCTTCAGTGATTGTTGGGATTGTTACCAGCTTAATTTTGTTTTGTTCACACTTTCACCAAGTTAAGGATGACATAGCCGCCGGGAAGCGATCGCCAATTGTGCGGTTAGGTACAGCTAACGGTGCAAAAGTTTTAGTTTGGTTTACCGCCAGTATTTATCCTTTTTGCTTGTTGTTTATCCTTTTGGGAGTTTTCCCAGTATGGACATTGTTGAGTTGGCTAAGTTTGCCTTACGCCATCAAATTATGTCGCCATGTCCAACAAAATCACAACCAGCCAGAAAAAGTTAGCAATTGTAAATTCATCGCTGTCGCTGTGCATTTTTGGAGTTGCTTGTTATTAGGTGTAGGATTTTTCATCGGCTAATGGGTTGCAAAAGGTACGAAAAAGAATAATTAACCGCAGATGAACGCAGATAAATTTGTACCTCAGCATTCAGCACTTTTTGAGTTTCGTCCTTATCAACGGAGATTTGCTAAACCACTCATTACCCATCATGGTGTTTGGGATACCCGCGAGGGTATTATTTTGCGTCTTGTAGATGAAGCAGGAAAAATTGGCTGGGGAGAAATCGCGCCTATCAGTTGGTTTGGTTCAGAGACTTTAGAACAAGCGTTAGATTTTTGTCGCCAACTACCTAACCAAATTACATCTGAGATGATTTTGGCAATTCCTGATTGTTTACCCGCTTGTCAGTTTGGGTTTGAATCAGCAATTGCGAGAGTGAGGAGTTGGGAAGGAGTGGAAAATAATTTCACTTGTAGCGGCTTAGTTTCTGCGGGGGAAGTGGCGTTACAACAATGGAAAACGCTGTGGGAAAAAGGATATCGCACATTTAAATGGAAAATTGGTGTAGATGCGATCGCCAAAGAACTAGCAATATTTGATACCTTAATTCATAGCTTACCCCCCTCAGCCAAACTCCGCCTAGATGCTAACGGCGGACTCAGTTATGCAGAAGCGCAATTATGGCTGGAGACTTGCGACAATATCCAGGCACAATTACCTATAGAAATTGAATTTCTGGAACAACCCCTAGCTGTTGCAGAATTAGCAAAGATGTTGGAGTTAAGTAGATTTTACAGAACTGCGATCGCTTTAGATGAATCCGTCGCCACACTCCCACAAATCATCAGTTGTTATCAACAAGGATGGCGAGGAATTTTCGTCATCAAACCCGCAATTGTTGGTTCACCATCAAAGCTGCATCAGTTTTGCCAACAACATGAAATTGATGCTGTCTTCTCATCTGTATTTGAGACTGAGATTGGTAGACAAGCTGCACTTAACCTAGCAGTCAAATTATCTCGCAAAAATAGAGCAGTTGGTTTTGGGGTTGATCATTTTTTTGCCCAAGCAGAAGTAACAAATCCTGAAAATCTATGGAACAACCTTTAATTTATCTGCAAAATTTAACTCAAAATAATTGGTTAATTGTTAACAACAGCAATCAATTTCAAACAATATCTGAAAAATTATATTTAGACCTCACAGAAAGATTAAAACAACATCATAAACCACTCAAAATTATCTTAGCTGAACGCGAACCAGTCAAATTTTTAGCTAGTTTCCTCGCTGCTTGTGCAGCCAATTGTTCAGTTTTTCTCTGTAACCCCGACTGGGGAACACAAGAATGGGAACAAGTATTTACATTAGTCCAACCGGATATCATTTGGGGAATAGATTATCATACCTACTTAACACGGGCTGAACGCCCCGCTACCGCTAACAACACTCAACACTCATCTCCCAGCATTCAGCACTCAGCACTAATCATGATTCCCACAGGTGGTTCATCAGGCAAGATTAAATTCGCCATCCACACATGGGAAACTCTCACCGCATCTGTACAAGGATTTACAGAATATTTCCAGTTAACGCAAGTGAATTCTTTTTGTGTATTACCTCTATATCATGTTAGTGGATTAATGCAATTTATGCGTTCTTTCACTACTGGAGGTAAACTAGTTATCTTGCCATTTAAATCTGTAGAATCTATTCAAATACCTTCTATTCAACCATCAAAATTTTTCCTTTCATTAGTACCAACTCAACTACAACGCCTTTTACAAAATTCTGAATTAACCCAATGGTTAGCCCAATTTCATACTGTAATGTTAGGCGGCGCACCAGCTTGGCAAGAACTATTAGAAAAAGCCCGATTTCACAACATTAGGTTAGCACCAACCTACGGTATGACAGAAACCGCCTCGCAAATTGCCACCCTCAAACCTGATGATTTTCTCCAAGGTAAAATTAACAGTGGGCAAATTTTACCCCATGCCCAGGTCACAATTCGCAATCAACAAGGTAAAGTTTTACAACCTCATCAAATTGGTAATATTACTATTCAAGCCACATCTTTAGCCCTTGGTTACTATCCACATCCTGGAGAAAATCAAGATTATTTACAAGTAGATGATTTAGGTTTTTTAGATGATCAAGGTTATCTAAATATTATCGGACGTAATAGCGACAAAATTATTACTGGTGGCGAAAACGTTTACCCAGGCGAAATAGAAGCAGCTATCCGCGCCACGCAAATAGTTGCTGATATTTGTGTAATTGGTGTACCCGATAAACAATGGGGACAAGCATTAACAGCTATATATACTCCTCTAGAGGCTAATATTCCTACTCTAGAAATTAAAACTGTACTGCAAGATAAACTCAGTAAATTTAAAATTCCTAAATATTGGATTTGCCTTGACTCTTTACCTCGTAATGCCCAAGGTAAAATTAATCGTCAATCACTACAACAAATAGCCGCAGAATTTTTGCAAAATCACAGATAACAGGCAACACTAAAATAGCGCTCTACTCCCTGACAATCAACTTGTTTGTTAGTAACAACTTAACCTTACATCACCTCTCTGGATTTCCGCCTCTCCGCGCCCTCTGCGTCTCTGCGTTTCGTTTCCAACCACTGTATAATTTCCTCAGATAATTCTTGCTTAGTTCTACTATTCGCATCAATACAAACATGACGAGTAATTGCCTTAGCAACTAGTACTTCTGTAATGCTAATCTCGTAAGCAATTTCAAACTTGTCCGCGCTCAATTTTTGGGGAATTAGACTAACATTTAACTTATCTCCGCAATACATTGGACGCAGAAAATCAACATTAGCATGAACAATGGGAAAAGCCACAGTAGGCTTAGTAAAAAAAGCTTTGATATTTATTCCCGCTGCGTCGAGAGATGCTTCATAAGCTTCATGACAAATGCTCAAAACATTAGCGAAATAAACTACACCCGCAGCATCAGTATCTACAAAGCGCACAGTACGGTTATAAATAAAAGACATTTTTGTATAATTAAAAATTAAAAAACAAAATGGCAAACTATTCAGCCTGCCATCTCAAATTATCTCACTGCAATCACGTCAGTTATCAATGTAAGGGGTAATATATATCTTCAGAATGAGGGTTAAGATAAGGGCGTTGTAAGTCAACTGAATGGATAGCAAAGTGTTTTTCAATTGACTTCATTCGCTCTTCCATTGCATCTTTACCTTTTTGCCATACTTCCAATAAAGCATGAGCGACAATTTGACACCGGTTCATCCCAAAACTTTCTTGCACGGCGAATTTTTGAATTGGTTCTTCAGCTAAACTTAGTCCTGGAGCTAAAAACTTAGTGAACAAAGGGATTTCTGGCTGAAAATGCGATTGATGTTCTGCATAAACAGCTTGAAGAATTTGGTGAATTGCTGGGTAGTCTTCTCGTTCAAAATAAAGTAAGCCAGAGTCGTAGCGTCCGTAGGCTCTAGGATTGTAAAGTACTTGAAAGGTAAAAGGAAGGGCGGCTTGGTTGAGTTGCTGCGTTAGGCTATCCATGAGGGCGATCGCCCCATCTGCCGTAATATTAAAATAGATTCTTCCTGTTCCCAATTCCGCATCTACACTCTGCTGTTCTTGCCCTACATCACTTACAGCTACATAACAGCCGTTTTGTAAATGATTTTTTGGCATCCAAATAGATACTGACTCACCCGGTTTAGCGGATTTACTCTGAGGTTTCAGATGACAATCTGGCTCAATATATAACGTTAAACCACATTTTGTCACCGCCATACTCCCATCAGGCTCATGTCGTAATACTTGCCAACTATGGTCAAAATATCCTTTTCCGTGGTTATTCGTGTGCAGTTGGGCATAAAATTCCCAGTCAATACCCAAATGAGGATTATTAGCTAAATTCTGCTGTGGTAAGCCATTAGCTGTATCAGAATTAACAGCTAAAACATTTTGTAGAGAACCGTTGTAATAAATCCCATATAGGAAATTACGCAGTAGCAACGTGAGATATTTTTGCTGTAAAACCGCAGAATTCTGCTGAAATCTATCTGCTATTTTTGTTGGTAAAGCAAAAGTTTGATAGTCAGGATGATGAATCGAAAAGTTAGATTCAATCTGGATATTTCTCGCAATATCAAACAGAGAATTTAACAAAGGGTTGGTAGAAGTGTCTAGCATTGCTGAATGGAGAGTAATGAGTAGGAGAGAAAAGGCAGAAGAACTATTGACTATTGACCGAGGAAAAATGACAATTATTTAACATCCGCGCAAACGGGTTTTTTCGTAGTATAAAGGAACCAATTTTGGTGATTTTTGCGATTGGGTAAGTTGATGCTGTTTAGCCATCGGTGCAATAATTTCTGAGGCGGTAACACCAAAAACATTGTTTACAGATTTCTCTGGTATGGTTAGCAGATTTTGTGCTACTTGTAGCGCACACATATCAGTATTATCAAACTGTTGCTGATACTTGATTTTGTCTTGAATTTGGTGAATTATTCCGAGTCCCGCAAACTGAATCACTCGCTCTACAAAATCTGGGCGGTGTTCTAAAATAGCAGGAAAAGCCTTGAGATAAGCTTGAATTAAAGCCAGTAATGAAGGTTGAATTTCTGCTAGTGGTATCATCGCTAACTGCAAAGATTCTTCTAACTCCAGCATGGAATCTACTACTAAACTAGAAAGCCAAATTTTTAAATAGCTGGCGATTAAAGTGCCTAAATCATAAACTGGATCTCCCCACGCGCAAGCTTCCCAGTCTATCAGGCGCACTAGGCAATTATCGAGTTTATCCCAACGAGAATGTAGCAAAATGTTGTGCAACTTCAAATCGTTGTGAGTTAAACAGCAAGGTTTCCATTCTGAAGCTAAATCTGCGATCGCATATTCTAAGCTTTCATAGCGCTGATAAAATGTATAAAATTGCCATGCTGATTTTGGCACTGCACCAAAAATAGCTGGTGTCAGTGATTCTATACCCTGCGCTGGGTTGTAAAAGTTATAGCGATACTGTCCCGCTGGCGCTGTCGCCATAAAATCTCGATATTCTCGGCGCTGGAAAGTTGTGCGATGCAAACCAGCAATTGTGGTACCAATAGCAGTGGCTATTTCTGTAGGGAAACTATAGCTATGTTGATAAAAGTTACCTAATTCTTGATATTCACTTAAATAATTGCGGACAAGGATGGAATTTTCTTCATCATAATGTACTACTAATGATGCGATCGCGGCAATATTACCTAAAACAGGAAACTGCTTGAGTAATTGGTGAAATAACCACTCATTAAAAAATTCATGGAGATTTCCGTCATTGTCCTGATGATGTTCTTGTTTAACTAGTAATTGGCGACGATTTCCCAGTGTCACTAATAAATTGAAATTCTTTTTGCTACTTCCTGGCACATCAGATAAATCTGAATTGCCATCTTCTAAGCTACACAGTCCGATTGCTTGCAGATACTGAATAACGCTTTGAGAAGATAGTGGTAATAACATATTTGATTTCCTACTTCGTAAAAGTGCTGAGATAATCAATTACTTAATTTCAGGATTATTGTTACTTGCGGACTTTAAGTAGATAGCGATAAGTATCTAAATATCAATTATTCTTTCTCCTCCAGTAATATCGTATTTCTGATATCTATAACTGCCAAAATGGCACGATTAACTTTATTTTTGCTTTAAATATTACTGAGCATTACTATAAAAACTTTAAAATCATAGGATGCTTTTAGTGAAAATACTAGACTGAGGTATTCATTGATTTAATGACTTTATAGTTTCCTAGATAAGTCAAAATAAAAAAGTAATCAAAATCACCTTAATATCATTTTTCTGACTACAATTTGGCGTAATTTTTATGAATATGACAACATTATCTTGAACATAAAGCCTTATATATCAAGCTTTATGGTTTTTTATGATTGATGTTGACCATCTGTTAATTTAGTTAATATAGATATTAGTACAACCATTTAGTATCATAAAAAACATGTTATCAATTTACCTAATATTTGTTAGATAAAAGTGATTTAGGATTTAACTGAGTCATAGCTCCACGTTAATAATTGAATATTTACCTAAAAATACCTGTCTCTAGATGGATATTAGATAAAAATTAGGATGCAAAACTCAATCAGGACTGTAATTCATCCTGAAATAAGACTAATAAATGCCATATACATAGTGTGTTGCGTTATCAAAGTGAGATGAACGCATAAACCCCGGTTGCTGAATGGGTAAACTCTCGGCTGAACCCAAAACTGTCAAAATCATATCCAATATTATTTTTATTTATCATTACTAAATAAATAAAACCGGATGTTTTGGCAAAAGGATGCTGAATTTTTTGTGGTCACATATTAAAAATTTATGCTGTGACTTCAGTAGTGGGCAAGATTTTTTACTCACGCCGTCTCATTGCCTAGTACAACAAGGCAAAAGTAAAAAATAAAAAGGAAAAAGAAAGAATAGTGACACCACAAGCCTTTTAGCAATTCCAGATGTCACTGAGTGTAGTTGTACTGAGCGCAGCCGAAGTAGTCGAAGTGTGTTCTGTTGATTTACGCCGACCTGTACTAGCGATCGCCACAGCAATACAATAATATAAATGTACTATGACAGAAAACTCATATATTCTTACAGTCCCAATAGCTGATGTGCCATCACAGCCAGCGTCAACGCACCTAAAACAATCATCAATCCCGCAGGCATAAACTTGCGTGTTTTAGCAAACCTTAAAGCAAACACAACCACCAAAACCCCAGTTACACAAACTGCTAAAGTCAAACCCCAAGGTTGCCCTTGAAGTTGCCAGTAAGCAGATAAAATCAGCAACAAACCGCTAATACCACCACTAAGGAGCGAAACTTTACTCCGCGCTTGAACGTAGCCCATAATTCCACCGACAATTGCTAAGATACCGTAAGCAAAAGCAGCAATTATACTTAAATTCATTGTTACAACCTATGTAGATTTTGACTTTACAGCCAAGGTCGGCAGACAATTTACCATAGCTATTTTTAGCTACATCCCCCAGTTGATTGATGGATATTCCAGCGATGGCAACGGCAAGTACTTCGTCATTAGCCCAGGTTCAATTTCTCCAGCGTCAAGCAGCATCTCTTTTACTCTACCAATCTGTTCTCCAGAGCGAAGCCGCGATCGCCTTTCTGGAACTGTTGCAAGCAATACGTTACACTGATGCCGACGCTAGGGGTTGTCTCCAAGCTTACGGAAATTACTTCCACGCCTTAGCAGCACAAAATCAAAATTGGGAAGACTACTTAATTTCGCAAATCCTCATTTGTGAAAATCCCTTTAGCCGAATGGCGCAACAAAGAGATTTTTCGGAATTACCCCCGGCTTTAATTGCCGCCGCCCAAAATGATTTACAGATATTACAAAGTCTTTATGAATGCAGCACTGCTTGTCTTAGCGAATGGGTGCAGACTGTTGCTCATTTGCCTGTTTCGCCTGTAGTTTGGTATCAAGAACACAATCATCTCAGCAGCAACACAACCCTATATTTGCCAGATTGGGAACATTGGGCTGATGCTGTAGAAGAATTAGCTGCTTATTATCGCAAATTTGGCGTAGGTTTATTTGCTGAGTATCGCGCCTTACGTTGGCAAAGTGGGCAGTTTGTCGGTATTCCATATCCTGACCCCATAAAGTTAAGTACACTGGTAGGCTATGAATGGCAGCGTGATGCTTTGCTGAAAAATACAGAGTTTTTATTATGTGGCGAAACAGCATTGCATGTATTACTTTACGGTAGTCGCGGTTCGGGTAAATCTTCTTTAGTCAAAGCCTTATTGAACGAGTATGGAGAACGTCAACTACGTGTACTAGAAGTAGGCAAATCTGATTTGCAAGACTTACCTAAAATTGTCGAACAGTTACGCGGTGTACCCCAAAAATTTATCATCTTTGTGGATGACCTCTCCTTTGAGGAAGATGACGATGCGTTTAAAGCCCTTAAGGTAGTTTTAGAAGGGAATTTAACCGCGCGGCCGCAAAATGTAGTGGTTTACGCTACCTCGAACCGCCGCCACCTGATTCGGGAATATTTCGCCGATAGACCCACCCCCAAAGATCACGAAGAAATCCATGCTTGGGATACCATGCAGGAGAAGTTATCATTTAGCGATCGCTTTGGTTTGACATTAACCTTTGAACCAGCCAATCAACAGACTTATTTAACAATTATTCGCCATTTAGCAGCACAAACAAAAATTAATCTCAGCCCAGAAGATTTAGAATATCAAGCATTACAATGGGCAACACGTCATAACGGTCGTTCTGGACGCACAGCACGACAATTTATTGATTTTTTAAAAGCAGATATATCTCTCTTTAGTACAACAAACATTAAGTCTTAATTACGAATTACGAATTACGAATTAACACCAGCAATATGCAAGCAGTAATGGTCAGTAATCGGTTTCTTTTAGGCATAGTTGCCTTTAGTGTAAGTTTTGGGCTTAGTCTTGTTCCCAACTGGAATTTTAGTCAAGCCTTCATTACAGGCATAATTACTGTACTTGCTACTTATGCCGCAGCATTATTTGTTGATAAACGACGTAGACATCACGAAATGCTGGTGTTAGTGACCTTACGTAAACGCATTAAAGAGCAAGAAGCTTTAAAAAATCGCATTTATCGAGAAATCAAACAAATAGAAGAACATCGCAGTTTATTATACGCCGAAAACCAAAAACTCCAAAATCAAATTGCGGAATCTCGCAATCAAAGAGATAGTCTACATCGAGAATTGAGTAATTTTGCTGGGCAGAAAAAACAATTAGAAACTGAAACTAATAACCTAAAAAATACAATTAAAACTCTAGAAAAAACAAGCACAGAACTGAGTAACACTTGTACTAATCTCACAGCCGAAAAACGCCGCTTAGAGTTACACAGTAATGTTTCTCATGCTGAAATTGTCCAGTTGCAAACTCAAATTGCTCAACTACGACAAGATAAACAAGAACTTGAGAACAATTTAACTCTATTAGGTAGGCTCAAACCTCAGCTAGAAGAAAAAATGTATGAACTCAGAATTCAAATTCAAGAACTAGAAATCGTTGTTAATCAGCAGAATAAATTATTAGCCGACACGATAACAGAAAGAAACGACATCATTAGTAGACTGAATAACTTAACTCAGCAAACATCAGATAAAGAATCAGAACTACAACAGATAAATAGTCAAGTTTCTATATTACAAGAAGAACGAGATTTATTACAAAACCAAGTTTGGGAATTACTCCAACAAACAGAAACACTTAATTTAGAGCATATACCTATAAATCTCCCCATCGAAGATGAGCCAGAGTTATTTCCTTTTGCTGATTTAATTGCCACTCCAGAAGATATAAGTGAAGATTTACCTGAAGAATGGACTAACTTGTTAGAGAAATTACCAGGGCATGAAATTGAAGTATTAAAAGCAATATTACAAGCAGATAATCCTAAATCGACAATTAAACAAATTGCCGAAGCAAATATTACCATGCCGAATCTCTTAATTGATTCAATCAATGACAGAGCAAATGATACCATCGGCGAATTAATTATCGAGCCAGGAGAAGACATTCCCGAAATTTATCAAGAACACCTGAACAATGTCCGCAAAATGATTGCTATGTACGAAGACCTGATGAGTAGGCAAGCCTCATCAAATTAAATTTACTTGTTATCGTAAAATTATTATTGCGTTAAATATCAAATCTAGTGAAGTACATGGCAAAGCTCAAAATCTCGAAGAAAATTTCCACTGCTTTAATTAATTCTCTAGGTGCGGGAGTAGTACCAAGACTAGGAGTTGAACATATAGCAGTTGGTCGAGAACAAGAACTTAAAAGCCTGATACAAAATCTAGATGATATTGCAGAAGGTGTAGCAGCATTTCGCTTTATTATTGGTAACTATGGTTCCGGTAAAAGCTTTCTCCTACAAATGATTCGCAACCGAGCGATGGAACAAGGTTTTATAGTAGCTGATGCTGATTTATCATCCGAACGTCGCCTCGCAGGAAGCAACAACGAAGGTTTGGCGACTTATCGAGAATTAATGAGTCACCTTTCCAGCAAAACCCGTCCTGATGGCGGTGCTTTAGTTTCAATTTTAGAAGGCTGGATTAATAAAATACAGCAAGAAGTTGCCAAAGAAACTAATATGCGTCCAACAGATGAAGGTTTTGATGACCAGGTGGAAAGCAAAATTAGAGAAGTTGTGCAGTATATTGAAGATTTAGTTCACGGCTTTGATTTTGGTAACGTCATTATTGCTTATTGGCGTGGTTATAGATTAGATGATGATAATTTAAAAAATGCGGCACTGCGTTGGTTACGCGGAGAATTCAGCACCAAAATTGAAGCCAGGGCTGCTTTAGGCGTGCGGGTAATTATTGATGATGAAAGTTGGTATGACTACATTAAATTATTAGCGAAATTTGTTGCCGAGATTGGTTATAAAGGTCTATTAATTTTATTAGATGAAGCGGTAAATTTATATCAAATATCTACTACTGTTACCCGCGAGAAAAACTATAACAGACTGCTGGCAATGTTTAACGATACCATGCAATGCAAAGCCGAGCATCTGGGAATTTTTATTGGTGGTACCACCAAGTTTTTAGAAGACCAAAATCGTGGCTTATTTGCTGACCAAGCTTGGCGCAGACGTACCAAAGAAAGTCGCTTTGCTACCCAAGCGAATGTTCAGGAATTTTTAGGGCCAGTTATTCGGTTAAACCCCTTGAGTGAGGCTGAAATTTTCACGCTTCTACAACGCCTCAAAGAAATTCATGTAACCCACTATGGCTATGATAAAACTTTGAGCGATCGCAACTTACAAGAATTCTTACAAGAAATCGTTAGCCGCCTAGGTGCAGAAGCATTACTCACACCCGGCGAAATCATCCGAGACTTTATTAGTGTGCTGAATATCCTACACCAAAATCATAAAATGACATTCAGTGAATTAATTCATGGCTCTCAATTCAAACCTATAGCCGTTGGTAAAAATGTCGGTATAGATGAAGATGACGCAGCAGAATTTAGTTTGTAACTAATTAAATAAGCAAAACCACAACAATACTAAAAACATATTCTAGGCAATTTAATACTCTATTAATATTGCTTATAAATTTTTTCTTCCAAGACTTTTTTTCTAGAAGGAAAAAACAAGCTATGATACTATATATGATACTATTGCTCAATGAGCAAGTTAAAAAAATTGATTAAGCAATTTCTCAACCGACCACCAGAAGTCAAGTTTGAGGATTTGCGCCTTCTTTTAGAAGCCTTTGGGTTTGAGGAGAAAAGATCCAAGGGTAGTCATCATAGTTTTCGAGACTCTCAAGGAAGAACTGTTACCGTACCCAAAAAAGGTGGACAGAAAGTAAAAGGAGTCTACGTTCAACAAATTATTGACCTATTAAATTTAGAAGAGTGGAGTGATGAAGACACTGAATCAGAAGAAGAAACAGATTGAGAAACCTTCTTTAGAATACTATTTGAATTTGAAGTATTCTATAACACTTTACCCTGATTCTGAAGGAGGATATGTTGCTCAAATTAAAGATTTACCTGGATGTCTCAGCCAAGGTGAAACAATAGAAGAAACGATGGCTAATATTAATGAGGCTAGAGAATTATGGATTGAAACAACTTATGAAGCAGGAGGCGAAATTCCTGTACCTATCACTGATGATAAATACAGTGGTAAGCTACTTTTGAGAATGCCAAAATCTCTACATCGTCGTTTAGCTGAAGCATCTGAACAAGAAAATGTCAGTTTAAATCAGTATATTCTGTTTTTATTAAGTGCATCAGCTTAAATATTGACTAGTTAAACATGAGATGACTAATGCCTTTAATCGACTTGCACCCTTCATTCAAGAATATATCTACCATCACAACTGGACGGAATTACGACCAGTGCAAATTGCTGCTTGTGAAGTAATTTTTGACACTGATGCTCACTTGTTAGTTGCAGCAGCCACGGCGGCGGGAAAAACAGAAGCAGCATTTTTACCAGTATTAACTGTATTACATAATCACCCTACAAATACTATTGGTGCATTATATATTGGCCCCATTAAAGCCTTAATTAATGACCAATTTGAACGCCTCAATGGCTTACTTAAAACAGCCGATATTCCTGTTTATCACTGGCATGGTGATGTTGCTCAAAGTCGCAAAAATCAGCTTTTAAAAAATCCCCAAGGCATTCTCCAAATTACTCCAGAATCTCTAGAGAGTTTATTAATAAATAAACACCATGATTTAGTACGCTTATTTGGAGATTTAAAATTTGTCATCATTGATGAAATTCATGCTTTTATGGGTTCGGAACGCGGTTGTCAGATTATTTGTCAATTGCAGCGTTTAGCAAATACAATTCAATCACAACCCCGGCGCATTGGTTTATCAGCTACCCTTGGTGATTATTCACTGGCAGAAGAATGGCTGCGTTCTGGAACCGACAAACAAGTAATTACTCCCACAATTGAAGTTGGCAAACGTCAAATTAAACTTGCTGTCGAACATTTTTATCTTCGTGATGATATTAATTCATCAGCAATATATGATAATTACCTATTTAATCTCACCAAAAATCAAAAATGTCTCATCTTTGCAAATAACCGCACTCAAACTGAATCTGTAATTGCTTCTTTGCGGCAAATTGCTCAAGAACAATCACAACCAGATATTTATCATGTACATCACGGGAGTATCTCGGCCAGCTTGCGCCAAGCTGCGGAAAAAGCTATGCAAGAACCCCATCATCCTGCTGTAACTGCGGCGACACTCACCTTAGAATTAGGTATAGATATTGGTAATTTAGAGCGAGTTATTCAGTTAGAATCACCCTTATCTGTAGCCAGCTTTTTACAACGTTTAGGACGTGCTGGTAGAAGAGGTGTAGCAGCAGATATGCGTTTTGTCTGTGTTGAATATGAACCATCACAAGAAGCATATCTTCCTGAGAAAATCCCCTGGCAACTTTTGCAGTGTATCGCCATTATTCAACTGTATTTAGAAGAACGCTGGATTGAGCCGATAAAGCCGCCTAAATACCCTTTGAGTTTGCTTTATCATCAGACAATGAGTATTTTATTAGCAACAGGGGAAATATCTCCAGCTAATTTAGCAAAACAAGTTTTAAAATTTCCACCTTTTGCGGCGATTACTCAAGAAGATTTTAAACTATTACTACGTTATTTAATTGATATAAATCATATTCATAAAACTGAGCAAGGCAAATTAATTATCGGCTTGGCTGGCGAAAAAATAGTAGGTAGATTTCAGTTCTATGCTGTATTTGCTGATAATCAAGAATATGTAGTCAAGCAAGGAACTACAGAAATTGGCAGTATTGTGACACCGCCACCTGTAGGTAATCAATTTGGTTTAGCCGGACGAACTTGGGAAGTTTTAGAAGTTGATTTTAAAAGGAAAGTGGTTTTAGCCAAACAAGTAGATGGTAAAGCTACCGTTTATTGGCGTGGTAGTGGCGGTAGTATTCATACAAAAGTTTTACGGCGAATGCGGCAGGTTTTACTCGAAGATGTGGAATATAGTTATTTACAAAAAAATGCTAAACAACGTCTAAAAATAGTCAGAGAATTAGTCCAATCTGCTGGATTAGCAAAATCTCAGATATTGCAAATAGATAAAAATAAATGCTGTATTTTCCCTTGGGTGGGAACGGTAACTTATCGCACCTTAGAAAGATTGCTCAATTCTTTTTGTCGAGAATCTTTAGAAATTAGTAGTATTGGGGGAATTAACCCTTATTATTTAATTTTGAAATTAGGCAAAGGTAAGTTTAAAAATCTGCAACCAGAAATTGCTTCATTATGTGAGCAAAGAATTTCCGCAGGAGATTTAGTGAGTACAGCCGAAGCGCCAGAAATGCAAAAGTATGACGAATTTATTCCCCATCCGTTATTACGCAAAGCCTTTGCTCATGATTATTTAGATATAGAAGAACTTAGACAGCAAGTTGCACTGTGGAATTGTCCTGAATAGAAGTTTACTTTATTTGAGAGCGATCGCACTTAAGATAGATGTTTTCTAAATAAAGTAATTCAAATTTCAGACTGTACAAGATTAAATATGCACTCTTGGCTATAAGCAAGCTCTGACTTCTGCTAGAGGAATATTTACCTTTGTAACAGATAGTCTTGATATGTCTTTCAATAAAGCTGATTGGTTCCCAAATAGGTTAGTTTTTGCTAAATTTCATTCCTAACCTGTACTTAAAGCTAACCAATTAGTTCTAAAAACGTAAAAATAATGGAGTGAAGTCCATGATAAATTTGATTTCTCAAGCATTTTCTCGCATCAGTTCTCTGCTGAATGGTCTTCAAGTAAAGCGGTTTGTCGCTGTAGTACTAGTAGGATTTTTAGTACTAACAACAAACGCTAATATTGAGCGTGGTAACACCAAAGCTGTAACGAGAGAACTTGATAGAGTGGTACATCAAGATAAAGCTGATAGACCTAAAACTACTGGTGAATGGAACAGAGAAGCTCGTCAAACTGAAGATGAGCCTGGTAAACGTACTCAAAGAATTGCTAAAGAATCAGCAGAAGCTGTCAAACAATGGGGTTCAGTCTATCCTGATACCGTTAAACGCAGCGCAGATGATAATGCAAGTAGGTAATACAAAACAATTTTTGATTGAGTATCTCTTTCTCCATTTAGGAGAGCAGAGCGCCGAACAAATAGCAATAGGTAGTTAAGATTGAAAAGGTGCAGTGAATATTGCACCTTTTTGGGTATAAAAAAAACCCCTTGTGGGGGTTCAGTTTTAAGTTATTCGCGTGGAGTGAACAACTTAATCATTAATACCTACAGTAAATACAGTAATCCGAACAGAATTATCCAAATTACGTCTACAAAGTGCCAGTAGATTTCGGCAGCTTCAATACCGAAATGCTTTTCGTTACTATAATGACCAGGAACGCGCGATCGCCACAATACCGCTACAATTGCTAAAACGCCAATGGTAACGTGCAATCCGTGGAAACCAGTTAAAACGTAGAAGGCACTAGCAAATAAATTGGTAGTTAAACCAAATTCAAGATGAGTATATTCATATACCTGCCCCACCAAGAAAATTGCCCCCATTGCGGCGGTAATCGCTAACCAAATCCGCGCACCTCGTGCATCATTCTTTTTAATTGCCGTATCAGCATTGTGCATCACAAAACTGCTGGCAATCAGATTGACAGTATTAACTCCAGGAAGTAATAATTCCAATTCTGGTGTGCCAGCGGGAGGCCACACAGGTAAAGTCGAACGAAAAGCTAGATAGGCTCCAAACAAGCCCAAAAAAATCATCCCTTCAGCCACTAAGAAAACAAACAAACCAAACAAGCGATGGTCTGGATGTTCTTCGTGATGACCAACTGTGGCTGTACTATGATGATGATTTAATTCGGTTTTAGCTGGGTCAATGGTTTGACTTTGCATGAATCTTATTAAGTGTGAAGTGTGAAGTATGAAGTATGAAAAATGCAGTATGGCTAAGAGCTAGAGAATTTTGACAGCGAGAATGCTAAATCTCTAGCTCCTATTCCATCCTTAATCTTTATTACCCGAAACACGTTGTTCCAGGTCAGACTCGATGGTGGGATATGGCTCATCAGGATCAGCACGTAGTACCGAGTTGGGGCCAGCCGATAACAAGGGATTGGGATCTGATAACGGCACACCTTCATTAGCTCTTTCTAAGCCGTAGTCATAAGGCCCTGTAGCTAATACGGGGAATCCATCAAAATTTTCAATTGCTGGTGGCGAGGTTGTCATCCACTCTAAGGTCAGCGCTCGCCAAGGATTGTTACCTGCTTTTTCACCGTACATCCAACTCCAAATTGCATTGATGATGAAGGGAAAGGTGGAAACAGCAAGTATGTAAGCGCCATAGGTGCAGATTTCATTCAGCAGGGTAAATTTGGGGTCATACTGAGCGACGCGGCGGTTCATCCCCATCATCCCTAGCTTGTGCATGGGTAAGAAGGTCATATTCAGACCTACAATTGTCAGTGCAAAGTGAACCTTACCCCAAAATTCGTTGAACATCCGTCCCGTCATCTTCGGGAACCAGTGATAAATAGCGGCAAAAATCCCCAACACGCTTCCACCAAACAACACATAGTGGAGGTGAGCCACGACAAAATAAGTATCGTGAACGTGAATATCAAAAGGTACAGCCGCTAACATTACACCACTAATGCCACCAATTACAAAGGTGCCAACAAAACCAATGGCAAATAGCATGGCTGAGTTGAGTTGGATTTTGCCACCCCACATCGTGGCTAACCAGCTGAAAATTTTGATCCCTGTGGGTACAGCAATGATCATCGTGGTGATCATAAAGAACATCCGCAACCAACCGGGAATGCCACTGGTAAACATGTGGTGCGCCCAAACTATCAACCCCAAAAAGCTAATTGCTAGGGACGAGTAGGCGATCGCTTTATAGCCGAAAATTGGTTTACGAGAATGTATGGGAATAATCTCGGAAATTGCCCCAAAGAACGGCAAAATCATGATATAAACTGCCGGATGGGAGTAAAACCAGAACATGTGCTGGTAAACCACGGGATCACCGCCACCAGTCGGATTAAAAAATGTTGTCCCTGCCAATAAGTCAAAGGCCAGCAAAATCAAACCTGCGGCTAAGACTGGTGTGGACATCAAAACTAATGCCGAAGTAGCAAACATCGCCCAACAAAACAAGGGCATTTGATGTACTCCCATTCCTGGAGTCCGCATCTTGATTAAGGTGACAAGAAAATTTATCGCCCCCAAAATCGACGACGTACCCAGCAACAGCACACTCATAATCCAAATCCCTTCACCTACTTGGCCTGTCACCAAGCTGAGGGGTGGATAGGAAGTCCAACCGGCATCTGGCGCATCGCCTACAGCTAAACTAGCAACCAGCAATAAACCCCCAACAGGAATCATCCAAAAAGCCACAGCATTCAATCTAGGGAATGCCATATCCTTAGCCCCAATCATCAGGGGAATCAAATAGTTGGCAAACCCGGCACCTGCTGGTACAATCCACAAGAAAATCATGATTGTGGCGTGCAGGGTAAACAGGCTGTTATAAACTTCTGGGCTGACAAAATCTACTTCGGGAGTGCGTAGTTCTGTTCGCACCAAGTCAGCGAGAACACCGCCAATGCAATAAAAAATGAAGGAAGTGACGAGATATTGAATCCCGATCACTTTATGGTCAGTGTTGAAAGTAAAGTAATCTCGCCATTTTCTCGCTCCCGGTTCATCAATCCGCACCGGAAAATTGGCTGTTTCTTGTATTTGGGCTTGTGTCATAGTTAATGGTCAATGGTCAAGGGTCAATGGTCAATGGTCAATGGTCTGATGGTTTTCCTCTGGGCTATTGACTGTGGACTATTGACTTTGGACTACTTGTGAACTTGATGTAAAATTTCTGGCTGAATTCCCATTTCCTTGGTGTAAGGCGCGAGAAATTCATCTGGGGTGAGGTTGGCTGGATTAACAGCAACGGCTTGATTCAAGGTTTCATGACTAGCAACCAGCTGCTTTTGCATCCATTTGTCAAAATTTTCTTGACTTTCCACAACCACTTGGCTTCGCATCGCGCCGTGGTAGGGGCCGCAAAGTTCAGCACAAATTAGAGCATAATCACCAACTTTGTTGGGAGTGAAGCGAATTTCGCTCTGTCTACCGGGTATCGCATCTTGTTTTAAGCGGAATTCTGGCACCCAAAAGGCGTGGATGACATCATTAGCTGTCATATTGATTTGCACTTCTCGCCCGATGGGAACATGCAGTTCACCTGTGGTTATGCCTGTTTCTGGATAAGTAAAAATCCAGGCATATTGCAGACCTGTAACATTAACCGCTAAACTGGCTGGCTGGCCTGCTTTGTCGGGGCTGGAGCCAAGAGTAGGAGCCACACTACCTACACCAGGAGCATTACGAAGTTGGGGAATCTGATCAGCATTCCGTACAGCAGCTGTGGCTGGGTCTTGCATCGCCTCATCAGATTTTTCTTGATTCAGGTTCGGAGCAGTGCTAGGAGGAGTATCTGTCAAAGTAGCTGCGAGAGCGGTTCCCGCACGCTGCGCGAACGCGGCTCCGGGCATATTCATCGAACTTTGATTTATAGGCGCTTCGTGAACAGCGTGGGGATCGAAGCCACCGATTTCGTTATACACATCAAAGCTATAAACAGAAATACCGATCACAATAATTGCTGGGATCGCCGTCCAGAGGATTTCTAGAGGTACATTGCCTTCTACTGGTGGCCCGTCTTCATTGTCACCAGCACGCCGACGGTATTTAAATACAGAGTAGATTAAAACACCTTCAACAATCAAAAATATACCTACAGAAACGGTCATCATCGAGTTAAATAAACCATCAACTAAGACGGCTTCATCAGAGGCTGCTGTAGGCAACAGACCGTGATTTTGACCGTACCAAAGACTGGCTAACGTTAGTACGATGCCAATCAGTAATGTCCAGATTGAACTTGGAATTTTCACGGCTTACTTAAATTAATTGATTACGTTTTTTCAAACCTGCCCACTTACTAAGGTAGTCTAGGCTATTAAACATAAAGCCAAATGGTCTGAAATTTTTATTAATTTTTTCAGCCACTTTACTATTTCTGAGTAAAAGAGATTTATTAGATACTGACAAGGATAAATAGGGATAACTGGAAAAATTTAAGAAAAAATTTAGGTTAGGAAAATTGTTTGTCAACTGCTTATTGCTCACAACTTGAAAAATACCTAAAGCTTCAGACTAAAACCATCAGAAGTGATTCAAAGTAATAAGTGAAAGCCCATCTCTAAACTTGGCTGTATACGCTAGGGTGGAAATGGGTTGGTACGAAAAAATTAGAAATTTTAAGAGAGCTACTACCAAGATCGGCAGAAGGAATCGTTCATGAACGAATTTGTCCTAAAACAACAAAATGATGCGGCAGTTGAGCAACAAAAGCCGAAGGAAATGATTCGTCGCTTGGTGTGGAGAATGTCTATAGCCACCTTGATTTTAATGGCTATTGGCTCTGCCACCCGTGTAATGAATGCCGGACTTGCTTGCCCAGACTGGCCGCTATGCTACGGGGAACTAGTACCAGCCAAACAAATGAATCTCCAAGTATTTTTGGAGTGGTTTCACCGCTTGGATGCAAGCTTGATTGGTGTGAGCGCGATCGCACTGGCTGGTTTATCTTGGTGGCACCGTCGCTCTTTGCCTGTCTGGTTGCCTTGGGCTGCAAGCTTTGCTCTGTTTTTAATCGTGTTTCAAGGCATTTTGGGAGGACTCACCGTTACTGAACTGCTGCGGTTTGACATCGTTACCGCCCACTTGGGAACAGCACTGTTATTTTTCACCACCCTACTAGTAGTCGGTACGGCTCTGGCTCCCTATCAGGGAACTGGGAATGTAGGCAAGCTACCCTGGATTGGTTTAGCTGCGGCTATGTTGGTTTATGTGCAGAGTTTAATAGGCGCTATAGTCGGTTCTCGCTGGGCGTTACACCAATGCTTTGGTACGTCTGAACTTTGCAGCGTGATGTACAGCCATATTTTTGGGTTAGTACCACCAACAGTAGCAACCCTAGCCGTAGTTTTAATTTCTTGGCGCACACCAGCCCTCCATCCAGCTTTGCGGCGACTAGCAAATATGGCTGGTGGTTTATTGGTCTTACAAATTTTGTTAGGCGTTGCTACTTTTCGTTTGCATCTGCAAGTCGAGCCGCTAACTGTCTCCCACCAAGCTATCGGTGCGGCTTTGCTTGGTACTTTGGTCGGGTTTACGGTTCTCGCATTGCGTGACTGGGCTGCTAATCGTGAAATCAACAGTTTGTCTGTAGGTTTGGCGACAAATTCTTTGCATACCCCAGCTAAAAGCTCGAATCCTTAAAAAATCCTGGTTTGTGGCCAAACTGATGCGATCGCTACGATGACTGATGACTAATGGTGATAAGACATTAGCCATTAGTCATGAGTAATTCACCGCATAGAACTGGTGAAAGTCTTCCTATCTTCACCTCTGCCTGAGTTTCTCAAACACTAGCCACTGACGCTTCAAATTCAGAAACGGCAAGGTTCAAGATTATCACCCCAGCAAAGGCATTCTGGGCGGATCACTCTCCACAATCAGACAGAGCTAAGACTAGACACACATTGTTGACAATTAAGGAAATAGAACCAAGATGATTGAGACTAATGTCTCTCGCCACCACGAAACTTTCCTCCAGGTAATTCAAAGCTATTACCAACTAACTAAACCTCGAATTATTCCCTTGCTTTTGATTACTACGGCTGGGAGTATGTGGGTTGCAGCTAAGGGACAAGTAGACCCATTACTGTTGTTAGTCACTCTGACTGGTGGTACACTGGCTGCGGCCAGCGCTCAGACAATCAACTGTATCTATGACAGAGATATTGATTACGACATGGAACGGACGCGCCATCGTCCTATGCCTTCTGGCAGAGTACAGCCAAGGGATGCGCTAATTTTTGCGATCGCTTTGGCTGTACTTTCTTTTACCCTACTAACAGTGTTTGCTAATTTATTGGCAGCTTGTCTCGCATTTTCTGGCATCGTTTTTTACATACTGATTTACACCCACTGGCTCAAGCGTCACACCACTCAGAATATTGTGATTGGTGGTGCGGCTGGGGCAATTCCGGCGTTGGTTGGTTGGGCAGCTGTGACAAATACCTTAAGCTGGCCTGCGTGGTTAATTTTTGCCATTGTCTTTTTATGGACACCGCCCCATTTCTGGGCGCTGGCGTTGATGATTCGTGATGACTACGCCAAGGTAGGTATTCCCATGCTTCCCGTGATTGCGGGTGCGACAGCCACAGTCAAGCAAATTTGGTATTATACCCTCATTACAGTCGTCGCCACCCTGTTATTGTTCTATCCCTTACATGCCAGTGGTATTATCTATGCGGCGATCGCATCTGGTTTAGGTGGATTATTTATCCGCAAATCTTGGTGTTTATTGCAACAGCCAGAAGACCGCACTGTAGCCAAAGATGTGTTTCTCTACTCCATCTCCTACATGATGCTGTTATGTTTGGCGATGGTGATTGATAGTCTACCCATTACTCATCATTTGGTGAGTACTATTATTGCCCAGCTGCACTTGTTTAATTAGGGTAGAGCAAAATGAAAGCGATCGCACTGGTAGAATTAGGGGTGCGATCGCATTTTTCGATATTAAAAAACCACTGAGCATACCATTTCATTAATTCGTAGCAAATTAGCGTTGCAAACACTCTGCGTTACTTGGCGCTAACATCAGCGTCACTCTGCGTTTAAAAGAGTTGCTGAGTTTCTTTTGCCATGACTCCTTTTCTCTACTCAATTTCCTAAATTCCTAGATATCAACCAAAGAATCAAGCTAGTTCCCAGAACGCAAAAAATCCCTGCTAACCCAGCCAGGGGTTTTTTGTACTTACCAGTCCACCACTCTGATACTTTACCTGTGTAAGTTATGAGTTGGGCTGTATCTATAGTAGCGATCGCCCATACCAAAGCTGTATGTAATCCCCAAGCTATACCCAAACTGCCTTTATCTGCTATTCTCGCCATCACTAACATCATTCCCATCAGCCACAGTCCAGGTACTTGTGGTAAAGTTTCCTGCTGTTCCCAAACTAAATGCAGCAGCGCAAAAATAGAACTAGAAACTGCTGCTGCTATCCCAACTGAATAATCTCGCTCTAATTCAGTGAACAAAAAACCGCGAAAAACTAATTCTTCAATACCACCTACCAATAACGCTACTAAGAAAATCGGTAGCAAGATAGCTGGTAATAACTTAATATTAGACTTTTCAAAATCACACCAACCCAGGCAAAACTGTACAGCGAACATCACACCTAGGCTGAGTAATCCCAACCCAAAACCTATTCCTAAGCCACCCAGCAGGGAAGTATTTATGATTAACCCATAATCAGCAAAAGACTTTTTACATAGCAAAACTACGCCCCAAAGCACCAAGGGAGCTAATAAATAAAGTGTCACTATGAGAGGTAACTTTTGCTCTGGCTGCAAAGGTTTTGTTGGTCGCCAACCCACGTAAACAGCAGATATGACTGCTAATGGCAACCAACATACTACCCAACTGATAAAAAATGCCATCAAAACAACTGGTACTGAGGCATTTTCTAGAAATGACAGTAGGGTGTTGACTGATGGCTGAAAAAAATTTGCTAAAACAAATAAAAAAAACACGATAGACTTATTGGTTTATCTTCAAGACTCTACTAAAATTTGTGGCTTGAGCAACATGTCTAATCGTATCGTTTTATTAGTACAGAATTCTTAAACAGAGTTATTGGCTGTAATAGTAGGGATATGTAGTCCTAAAATTTGGCTGTCACTTTTCCCTACCATCGACCAATTTACTCTTCCTCGTCTAAGTCTTCATCTACCTCATCCATATCCTCTGGGGAGATGCCTTTCTTATCACTTTCACCTAGTTGAATTAGGTGAATATGCTTGTATCCCAATCTAATTTCAAATTCATCTCCAGGCTTTAAACCCATTGCCTTAGTGTAAGTTGCACCAATGACAATTTGACCATTTTGATGAACGCTAACCCGATATGTCGGTTCGCGGCCGCGGCCATCTTTAGGTGCTTCTGGACTTAAAGGAATTCCTCTAGCCGATAGCAAAGCGTCATAAAAATCAGTCAGATTGACGCGCACCTGATTATTCTTAGTAACAGTGTAATAGCCACACTGCTTTGCTCTTTCTCTTCTGGGTAAATTAGAAAGTTCTTTTACCTTAGCAAGCAGTGCTTTTCCAGTTAATGGTGCAGTTGCAGTTTCTGTCATTACGCTCAAATTATCCTTACTCTCTCCAAACTGATAAACTATGTAGTCTAATGCCAGTATTTAACTTTTGAGTATCCGTAAAAAGATACTCAAAATTTTTGGGAAGGGTTAAATTGCTACTAATAGAGGAGCCACAAGCGCCTATTATGATACTTACCTGCAACTGATTAAAGGTTAAGGTTGTCACAGGCATTTATTTTGGTGATTTTACGGCACTTTTAACCATGATTCGCCATTGAAAACTAAATGATTTTCTCTTTTGGCGCTACTGTAGCGGTGTAACTTTAAGCCACCTTTACAAACGAGGTTGTTTCTACTCTCAATCAGAAGTAGACCCAATAAATTGCAGGTTTTCCACTTTCAGTGCTTGCCTTTATTGCTCTTGATTTGTAGGTTTTAACCGTTCTTCCTCTTAAGCTTAAGACAGCATAGTATTTGAATATGCTCTCTTGGACATACACCTTTTGTCCCAGATATAGAGACAGAAAATTTTATGTCTCTATGTTACGAAAAAACAAAGTAGTGGTCATCGCGCTTATACGACGATTAAGACTGGTTTTGTTGCTTCGTAATTTTATATTAAATACTAGCATGGACTAATAATAGCAAAATAATTGTTTAAGTTTGAATTTAATTTACAGACAAACTTTTATCTAAATCATTTAGCTTAACGAGGTAACAAGCAGTCAGGATTTTTAGACGAGTTTATTAGCTATCATACGTATTGCTGCCTCACTTTTAGAAAAATTCATCTAAATTTAGATCCGCAGTTTTGAGTGGCTGCCATTCTTTGATGTTAGAGATTGAGAAGAGACAAAAATACAGAGAGCTTAAACCTCCTGGTTTATTCTCACGAGACAAACAACAGTCAAGTATTTTGAGTGTCTGTCTTTGGGAAGAATAAATATCTTGTACATCTGTCAAGTGCTTGATTAACCCAATTCGGATGTTTATTATCAGCTTTAACACTTCCCTATCACCAAAAAATCAACCTTTGGTGATTATTTCCCTGATTTCTGCAATAAGTAGATTTGAGCTATGAGCTTTGTTGATATAAAGATGTATTAAGCAGATGAAGTGTATTAAATGGGAATATTTTCGTTATATAGATAATTAACTTGAGTTAATCTCCCAAAAAAATCTTTTGTTTTTAACTCTTAAACAGGTAAGGTGAACAACAAGCGACGATCGCCTATTTGGGAGTAGGGCTTAGAGCTTAACATAAATCTCGGACATGGTGCTAATACAACTAAAATTTTAATGGTTATCCTTAAACTAGAATCAGTGGCTCTTTACTCATCAGCCTTTTAACACTAGGCCTTGAATTAAGAGCAACAAGAGTATAGCTCAATTTTCGCACCTACTAGCCTTTACTTATAATTTTTGAGGCTGGTAACGCAATTTTAAGACTTTGGTTGGTAGCAATGGAAGTTATTTTTAAGATTATTCGGCAGCAACAAAATTCTGTGCCTGTTGTGCAAACTTACCCTCTAGAGGTAGACCCTGGTAATACAATCCTTGACTGTTTAAATCGAATTAAATGGGAGCAGGATGGCACATTAGCATTTCGCAAAAATTGTCGCAATACCATTTGTGGCAGCTGTGCGATGCGAATCAATGGGCGTTCAGCTTTAGCTTGCAAAGAAAACGTTGGCAGCGAAGTTGCGAGATTACAACAAATACAATCGTTGACAAATACCGCAAATCCTCATTTAGAAATCACGGTTGCACCTTTGGGTAATATGCCTGTGATTAAAGATTTAGTAGTAGATATGAGCAGTTTTTGGGATAATTTGGAGGCAGTTGCTCCATATATAAGTACAGCAGCACGACAAATCCCAGAACGAGAATTTTTACAAACACCCCAAGAGCGATCGCTCCTTGATCAAACTGGTAACTGTATCATGTGCGGTGCTTGTTATTCTGAATGCAATGCCCGTGAAGTTAATCCCGATTTTGTTGGCCCCCATGCTTTAGCTAAAGCCTATCGTATGGTTGCGGATTCTCGTGATAGCACCACAGAAAATCGCTTAGAAAATTACAACGAAGGTACTAAAGGAGTGTGGGGTTGTACTCGTTGTTTATATTGCGATTCAGTTTGTCCAATGGAAGTCGCACCCCTAGAACAAATCACCAAAATTAAACAAGAAATTCTCACACACAAACAAAAAGCTGATACCCGTTCCATTCGTCACCGTAAAGTTTTAGTCGAGTTGGTAAAAGAAGGGGGTTGGATTGATGAACGCCAATTTGGTTTACAAGTAGTTGGCAATTATTTTCGTGATCTTAGAGGATTACTCAGTCTTGCACCTCTGGGATTAAGAATGATCGCCAAAGGTAAATTCCCCTTATCTTTTGAACCATCTGAAGGCACTGAACAAGTGCGATCGCTTATCGAAGCAATACAACAAACAAAGTCTGAAGTCTAAAGGCTGAAACTTCATCCTTCAAACTTTATCTAGGGTCTTGGGGTATATCTAATGGTCGCCCAAAACGGTCATAAACTAAAATATCCCACTGCCCGTTATTAGTTGATTCAAAAGCAATCCGGCTACCATCAGCGCTAATAGTGGGGTTACGAACTTCTGCTTGCAGATTATTAGTTAAATTGCGCGATTGGCGAGTTTCTCGGTCATAAACAAAAATAGCCGATCGCCCCTGACGACTAGCCGCAAACACAACATAACGACCATCTTCCGAAACGCTAGGGTGAGAGGCGATCGTATCTAAAGCATTTAAACCCGGTAAATCAATTAAATTACGCGTCAGGGTATCAAACATATAAACATCTTGACTACCCCGGCGATCGCTAGTAAACACAATATATCTTCCAGAAGTTTGCGGATTTAATTCCGAAGCCAAACTATTAATACTCCGTCCCCCTGGATCAAACGGATAACTCACCAACCGGGGATAACCAAAACAACCAGTTAGTAAACTACAGCAAGCAAATATAGGTATAAAAATATTGCGGTTTGTCATTAGTCAATGGTCAATGGTCAATGGTCAAAAGGCAGCAAGTCGATGGCTAAAGGATTAAATTTCAGACTTCAGACTTCAGACTTCACACTTTAATTAGGCGCATCCACCGTTGCACCATTGGGAATATCTAATTCAACATTAGGGCCACGGTCTAAAACTTCAATATCCCATTGACCACGACTGGCTGTTTCAAAAACAACGTAACGTCCATCAGGGCTAATACCAGGATTTCGTACCCAGCCACGATAGACAGGAGTCAGAATTTGTGATTGTTGCGTAGCGCGATCGTAAAGAGCTACCACTGGTCTACCTTGGTCGCTAGTTAAATAAACAATATAACGCCCTGTGTAGCTCAAGCTAGGACTTTCACTGATTGTCTCCGAACGGTTTAAACCCGGCGTTCTGACAAATATTTGTTGTTGCAAGTCATACACCAGTAATTGGTGACTACCATTACGATTTGAGACAAATGCTAAAAACCGACCGTTGCCACTTAACGTCGGTTGTTCTTCCGTATAACGACTATTCAGAGAAGTAGGCCCAAGTGGAATCTCACTAGTACCACAAGATACAAGTAAGCTGATTAAGCCAAAAATCAGGCTCCAATGAATCGGTCTTTGGAGCCACAAAGTAGGCGTAAATTTATTCACCTCAACTGTTATTTTTTACATCGCCTCTAGCTTACATCTATCCCAACAGTTTTATACATCATCAAAATTAGTTGAATTATCCGATTCATCATCAGACCTTTCAATCGGCTTGTATGGGACATAATCTGCGGAAATGACATCATCATCTGCACTTTCGCGCCGCGAAGTTGTCTCAGCTGGTGGACGACGTTTTCTTGGCCTAGCCGGGACATCATCTTCCCGGCTTTCGGGACGCTGAGTACCGTTACTCCCACGACGAGAAGATTTTCTCCCTTCATCACTCGGACTTTCCCAATCGTCTACTTGTTTTGTGGAAGGAGAACCCCAACTTTCTTCATCGTCATATCTATCAGTTGAACGGCTGGTAGAACGAGTAGAAGCCCGGCGGCGATTTTTATTATCAGTTGTGTCTGTCCGTTCATTGCTGGGGCGACGATTTGAGCGACGGGGTGGTTGCTCCTCAGAATAATCATCACGAGTTGAGCGTTCATCTCTACTACCGCGAATTCTGGGGCGTACAGGAGGCTCTTCTTCCTCATAAGGCAGTGGCTCGTATTCGTCTTCTACCTCAGCCTCATAGTCTCTGCGCGACTTCCTATTATATGAATAGTTATCGCTGACTTCCCGTTCTCTATCTACAATTGGAGTGTTGCGCTTGGCTTGCTGAGTAGCGATACTGCGTAGGCGAATACTTTCCACCGCAAAAAACACGGTTGTTCCAACCAACAGCAACTGACCAAATTGCAGAATTGGGTCTAACCGCCATCCTTGGAAAATAAGAATAAAGCCGCAGAGTAAGCCGACAGCTGCAAAAAAGATATCTTGATCTCGTGAAAGTTCTGGGCGTACAGTTCGCATAAAATACAGCGCTGCCCCAGCCACAGCCAGGAATATTCCTAGAATACTGGCTGAGTTCGTCCCTACATTGACCTGAGCCAGAACACTGGCTGAGTTCAGCCCAAAATTTAGCATTGTTCTTTATCCCAATATCACAATCTATGTTAGCGAGTCAAAATTAAAATCACTACTTTAATTAATCACAATATAATTAAGCTCCAAAGCTTCTGGCTCAGAAGGTAGGAAGCTATTGATTGCCAGCCAAAAAATTGATTTATATCTGTCAGCTAAGTATACCCTGTCCTCACAAGGAAGATTGCTACTGTTAATGCAATTGGATAAATAGCTGACAGACAATTGGTATTAGAGTCAGTTCGACTCACCAAAAGATTATGAACGTTGGATTTTATCTTTTTGGCTAATGAAAATTAGCCCAACGGTAGCAGGGATAACAACGATCGCAGTACCCCAAGCCAGACTCCAAAGAAAATTTGCTAAAGATGGTGTCATTGTTCTCAACCTTTTTTTACACACTTCATCATAATTCTAATAGTGTAGTACTTCCTTGAGAAGCCTCTTGCTATGAGTGGTAAAACTAGAGCTTAGAAGCTAGAGACACAAAACTAGTATTTTTCAAGACTTACGTGCCATTAATCTACAATCCAAAATTTAAAATCTAAAATGTGGTTGACTGGCATTTGCAATAAAATATATATAGATTGCTTGACAAAGCTTAGAACTTCCTGACTTGCTTCTCAGAATTTTCTTTGTTCAAAAATAGTAGCTCAAACCGATGACTGGCATTAACTTGACCGTTTGGATTCTTGGCCCGCTGTTGGGACTGATGACCTTCTTATTTATTTTCCGCATTATTCTCACTTGGTTTCCACAAGTGAATTTAAATCAATTGCCTTTTAATCTTATAGCTTGGCCTACAGAGCCATTTTTGCTGCCTTTACGTAAGCTAGTACCACCCATCGGCGGGGTGGACATTACTCCCATTATTTGGGTAGGGATTTTCAGCTTGTTGCGGGAAATCCTGCTAGGACAACAAGGACTGCTGACGATGATGTCTCGTGTCAGTTAGGAAATAAAATATGATGCGATCGCAATTCCGGCACCAACTTTATCATGTTTGGAGCGATCGCTCTCTATATGAAGACAAGCAGCGTTAGCAAATTAGGGCGAAACTTTTATGTGGTAGCTACTCTTGAGGTACTAGGCACACATAACCAATCGCTTTTAGGTCGTTTTCAGTAAGTAGCCAAGGCATGAATAGTTTAATTACACCACCTTGTGCCTCTACATTTTCTCCTGAATCATCAACTTCAATATGGCTAACAACGAATAAAGCTGTATTTGGATAATTTGCTTGGTTATGCAAAACTTCATTCGGTGTCAATAAGATTTGAGTTCCTTCTGAGGTTGTACCTTTTACTTCAACATATATTCGCTCCTGTTGCCGAGTACATCGTAAATCATAAGATTCCCGCTGGGAAACATCTTCAACCACCCAACCCTGATCTTGAAAATAGCCAATTGCAAGAAACATAGCTCTCATCTCGATAGCTCGTCTTACTTCTGGAGTACTACGAAACCCTTGTCCTGAAGATTTTATCGGCTTTCTGGTAATATATGCTATTGCATCCATCGCTTCATCAATTTCAGGATTTTTATCTACTGTCGAAGAAGCAAGAGTAGCAAAACCAAAATTTGAGCGTAAGTGTTGGGCATATCCTTGACCACCACCCCAAACTTTGAACTTGTGTATATCTATCCGCCTATACCAGCCTCTAGGGTTCCAATTATGTGCATACTGCACTTGCTCTAGAAAGGTAGGCCAAGGTACGTGACCAGATTCAGTATCAAAGAAGAATAGCCAGGGAAACAACCGCTCATTTGGGGTTTCAGGCCAAAGGATGCGTGAAGCAGCATAGCAACTTACAGGACAAACTGATTTAACAAAGCCAAAATAATCAATACCTCCTTGATTTCCAATTTCAGGAGCAAAGACTACTAAATCACCCACCTTTGTCTTTGCAAATGAGGGCTGTGCCTTAATAGGAACACCCCAACAGTTGAACATACCATTTGGAAAACAGCTATAGAGTTCCTTACTTGCGAAAAAGCTTTTTTCCGGTGCATCATCCGGAAGAAAATCTAAAATCTCTTGAATAGAACGAGTGCGAGATACTGTGTATTCAAGATCAATCGTGTTGGATTGACCAACGTGCATCAGAAACACATCCATAAGGTATGATTCTTCTTGTTCGGAGAATAAACAGAATTATTAAGCATATTTGCTGCTTTTGTATGTGCGATTATACATACTCATGTTCTTAACAGGCGTAGTAAGGCTGTTCGTCGTCCCCTTTATTAACCAGAATTTTGTATTTAACGGATTGACGATTAATCTAAGCCAACCTGAGTTCGGGATTAGGAAAGGGACAGGTAGTCAACTGAAAATAAGATATTTCTCAGCCTTTTACGCCTTCCCTTTACCTTCTATTTCTTAATTCCCTAAAGTTTCATTTCTTGAACGAAATTGGTGTAAACGTTACCTTGTAAAAACTGTGGGTTTTCCATAATTCTTTGATGAAAACCAATAGTTGTTGGTAGTCCCGTAATGGCACACTCCCGGAGAGCGCGTTTCATCCGATTAATGGCAGTTGCCCGATCTGGCCCCCAAACGATGAGCTTGCCAATTAAAGAATCGTAGTAGGGAGGAATCTGGTAATCGGTGTAAACGTGAGAATCAATCCGCACACCAGGTCCACCGGGGGGAAGATAACCGCTGATGCGTCCTGGGGCGGGACGGAAATCATGGTCTGGGTCTTCAGCGTTAATTCGGCATTCTATAGCATGACCACGCAACACTACTTGGTCTTGAGTCAGCTTCAGTCTTTCTCCTTGAGCAACCCGAATTTGTTCAGCCACTAAATCCACCCCAGTAATCATCTCTGTTACAGGATGCTCTACTTGAATTCGGGTGTTCATTTCCATAAAGTAGAACTTCCCAAATCGATCTAACAGAAACTCAATAGTGCCTGCCCCAGTAAAGTTGATAAACTGGGCAGCTTTGACCGCTGCTTGTCCCATTTTTTCCCGTAGGTCTGAGTCAAGCGCCGGACTAGGGGCTTCTTCTAACAGTTTTTGGTTGCGGCGTTGAATTGAACAATCCCGTTCACCTAAGTGAATCACATTGCCGTAATTATCTGCCAAAATTTGAAATTCAATGTGCCGTGGACGTTCAATAAATTTTTCTATATAAACGCCAGAATTACCAAAGGCTGCACCAGCTTCTCCTTGAGCAGCTAAGAAAAGTTTGACAAATTCATCTTCAGAGCGTACTAAACGCATACCACGCCCACCACCACCAGCAGTAGCTTTGATCATCACTGGATAACCAATTTCTTTCGCCAGTGCTAATCCTTCTTGTTCAGACTCTACTAAACCATCGCTACCGGGTACTGTTGGCACTCCAGCTTTTTGCATGGTTTCTTTGGCTGTGGATTTATCGCCCATTAACCGAATAGCTTCCGGAGTCGGGCCAATAAAAGCAATATGATGATCAGCACAGATTTCCGCAAATTTGGCGTTTTCTGCCAAAAAGCCATAACCTGGATGAATAGCAGTGGCATTACGCGTCAAAGCGGCAGCAATTATATTGGGAATATTTAAATAACTTTTACCGCTGGCAGGCTCACCAATACAAACTGCTTCATCAGCAAGTTGAACATGGAGAGCGTTACGATCAACAGTGGAGTGAACCGCAACAGTCGCAATTCCCATTTCTTCACAGGCGCGGAGAATGCGAAGCGCGATTTCTCCCCGATTAGCAATTAATATTTTGTCAAACTTCATTTTGTAGCTTCGATATTAGTACCAGTAGATCGACATTTTCTCTTATCTGGTTTGCAACAGAGCTTTTACTTGGTTGCAAATGACGATCAGAGCTTTCTCAACATCATCCTGAGCAGTGTATATACACCCTTCGGAGTTTTACAAAGGGAAAGGACTGCCAAGGAGCCTCTACAGGTCTTAACCAGACTAACAGCATCACATCTGCTTATCTGTGCCAGTGTCCTAAACGAGGCTGTGGTTAAAAGTAGCTATACCCCTTTTAATATCACTTGTGGCGCTATTACATTTCTGTTAGTCTGATATCCGCCTTCGGGAAATTTGTGAATATGTTCACTTAAATTTTTGGTAAATTTTGCAAAATTAGATATTACCTTACTATAATCACTTTGTTGTGCTATATTAGTTCTTCAGTGAACTCTCGCGGATGTGGCGGAATTGGTATACGCGCACGCTTGAGGTGCGTGTGGCTTTGCCTTGCGAGTTCGAGTCTCGCCATCCGCATTATTTAGTCAATGGTCATAAGTCAATAGTCAATAGTTAAGCAATGCCTAGCTACTGACTACGAGCTTTGAACTATTGACTTTTTTTGTGCTTTTATAGAGATAGATGAACTTTTGTAAATAAAATTGACTGCTATTTTTACTCTGACAAACAACTCAACAAAGCCAGCAGCATGGCATCGCCTGACTCCGATTTGGCAAGGGGGCGAGGAAATTATTCAAAAAAGTTTGCCTCACACGCAGTTAGCACCTACTTGGCAATTGCTCCTGTTAGGCGATGGTTCTCCGACTAGGCATTTAGAATTGCTGACAGGTGAGCCAACAGAAGTAGATGTCATTGATATGTCTTTAATTGGTATAGATTTAGATGATGCCCCTGACTTAATTCAAGCTGTACCAGGGCCAAGATTGCGACGACAGGTGTGGTTGCGGACTGCTTCTGGTCAGAGGTTAGCTTATGCTACATCCTGGTGGGAAGCCAGCCATGTAGATGAGTATTTGCAAAATCGTTCATTGCCAATTTGGGCAAGTTTAGCGCGTCTCCGCACAGAATTGTATCGAGATGTGCGAGGTATTTACTACGGGGACTCAGCAGCGTTAGAGTCTGGCTTTGATGTGGAAGGGCCGTTTTGGGGTCGTCACTACTTGTTTTGGCATCATGGGCAACCGCTAACTTTGATTTATGAGGTTTTTTCACCTTACTTAACCAAGTATTTGGGGCCGATGCAGCTAAATGCTACTAATGGCAAAGTGTAAAATCAAGAAGCGATCGCCAAAATATCGCCAAGTGCTGATTATCCATTCAATTGCTTCCAGGCATTGACCTCAGCGACGGTCATTAAATCCTCACATTAAATAGGTAATCGAATATACCTGAGTTGAGGAAAAAATTAAATTTATCTAAAAATTAAATTCTGGCTCGATAGTTCATTTACTGCTATCTAGCCAATATAATTGTGATTTCAGCGCAAAAATATCGATAAATTGCCAAAATTTATGATTTGGTAATTTTAGTAAAAATAGTCATCACTAAGTTATATTTTCTATAATTTTTTCAGTTGGGTATTAACCCTATATTTTTAAACATTCAATACATAATAACTAAGTTGTGTAAGTAGTAAAAATTACAAATTACTGCTGACTTGCAGCTTTTTGCAGTTAGTTATATCCTCATAATGCTGAGAATCAAGTTTAAAACTTATGTAAAAAAATTGTCTGTTCAGAGTAACCTTAAAGAGTTATAGCGCATGATTGTCAGGGTTGCGCTGACTTAAGTCCTTCACCTAGATCATTGATTTTTAGGATCACAAGATAAATTTACCAGAGGGTTTAGCTCACGAAGATTGAGCGATAAAAAAAACTTTTATGAGAAAGTTGCCTGCGAAATCGAGCAAAGCATGTTAAAAAGATAAACTAACAATAAAAATACTCCTTTTACAGCAAAATAGCTAAGGTTAATTACCGAAGTATCAGTAAAAGTTCAGGGTAGAGAAAATTGTGGAAAAACTGCCCAAAAGAATGGGAAAAGCTTAAGTTTACTTGATAAAACAAGTAAAAAGTCCGCAAGTTATGAGGTATTGGTTTCAATGGCGCTGCCTATTGTGTCTGTTCCCATGAAGAAAAAACAGAAACCGTCTCTGGCACTGACGCTCTCGGCTACTGGTTTATTAATTATTGGTGGCGGAGTAGCTTATCGGCTGTTCAGCCAGGGTCATTTATATTCGGGAAATTTATTAGTAGGTGCAAATATTATTCCTGGCGATGCTCTGTTTGCTGCTTCTCTGACTACAGATCCCAAACAATGGCAGAAATTACAGGATTTTGGCACAAAAGAATCGCAAGCAGAACTGAATAAAAATTTAATTCAGTTACGCGATCGCTTTCTGACCAATAATGGTTTTAACTTTGAGCAAGATATCCAACCTTGGGTAGGTGAAGAAGTTACCTTCGCTATTTTAGCTCCCGAAACTAGTCAGCCTGCTCCTAAGCCTGTAGCTACTGATGGCGTTGCTAACAGTCAGCAGTCATTAGTTATGGTTTTGCCTGTCAAAAACCCAGAATTAGCCCAAAAAATATTGGCACAGCCCAAAGCGCTGAAAACAGGTAAATGGATTGACCGCACCTATCAGGGAATTCCCATTAAACAAAGCGAAGGGCAATTTGGCACAAACCTTTCCGCCACATTATTAGATCAACGCTTTTTGGTTATTACTGATAATCCTAAAGCCACAGAACGGGCAATTGATGCCTACAAAAATAAAACATCCTTAGCCACAGTCGGGAGTTTCGCCGATAATTTCCCAAAAATTTCTGAGTCTCACTCTTTTGCTCAGTTTTATATCAACGTCCCAACAGCCGCGAAAATTGCGACTACGGCTCCTAATCGTCGATTACCTGCTCAAGTTTTGGCGCAACTGCAAAATAACCAAGGTTTGGCAGGGAATATTACTTTAGAGGCAGAAGGAGTACGCTTGAAGGGTGTTTCCTGGCTGAATCCTCAAAGTCAGCGCCTACTCTCAATTGACAACACAGCAGGTAGTATGCAGCAGCGAATGCCAGCAGAAACCTTAATGATGTTATCTGGTAGTAATTTACAAAGATTGTGGGGAGATTACATCCTCACATCTCAGGGAAATCCTCTCTCGCCTGTATCTCCAGAACAATTGCGTAGTGGCGTAAAATCGCTGACTAATCTTGATTTGGAACGAGATTTACTCAGTTGGATGAAAGGCGAGTTTGCTGTTTCACTGATTCCTAACACATCAAAAAACGGCACCCCAGGAGATTTTAGAGCCGGATTGGTATTTATGATCAAAGCCAGCGATCGCAAATTAGCTGAAGCATCTCTACAAAAACTGGATGACGTTATTAAAAATCAATATCAATTCCAAATTCAACCAGGGACAGTCGCCAATCAACCTGTTGTTAACTGGATTGGGCCTTTTGGGACTTTAACAGCTAGTCACGGTTGGTTAGATAAAGATGTCGCTTTTTTAGTATTGGGCGCTCCCGTCACCGATAAAATTGTGCCTAAACCCAACAGCACACTAGCTAGTAATCTTGCTTATCAACATACTGTGCCGACAGAACTCAATCCGACAAATGGGGCATTTTTCCTGGATGTAGAACGGATGGTAAATAACTTTACCCTCAATACTTTATTTCCCAAACAAAAAACTTTTTTAGAAGCAACCCGTTCTATTGGCGTAACAACATCTGTGAGTGACAGTCGTAGTACTCGCTACGATGTATTTCTCTCTTTGAAAAAATCTCATAATTCAGCGATTTTACCTAACCCTGTGTCTAGTCCCAACATTAGTAGCTCAAAGTAAATCCTATCCGTGGTATTAGTCACGTCAGTTTAGGAGTATCACACACATTAATTTATTCTATCTACCCTGAGTCTCTAATTAAACTCAAGTTAGGATCAAGATAGTTAGAATCGCAACTTTAAACAATAACGGTGGAGAATACTGTATGAATCTGGTTGTACTCCAGAACTGGCTAGACAACGCCGCATTTGCTGTGTTATTTCTCACCATGCTGGTTTACTGGGGAGGAGCAGCTTTTCCAAATCTGCCAGCACTGGCTGCTTTGGGAACAGCCGGAATGGCGATCGCTAATTTGTGCATCGCTACCCTTTTAGGCGCAAGATGGATAGAGGCAGGTTATTTTCCCTTGAGTAACTTGTACGAGTCGCTGTTCTTTTTGACTTGGGGGATTACAGCAGTCCATTTAATTGCGGAAAATGGTACTCGTAGCCGCTTGGTAGGAGTTTTTACTACACCTGTCGCAATGGGAATCACTGCCTTTGCTGCCCTAACCTTACCATCTACAATGCAAGCCGCAGAACCATTAGTACCAGCATTAAAGTCTAACTGGTTGATGATGCACGTCAGCGTGATGATGTTGAGCTACTCTGCTTTAATGGTAGGTTCAATATTAGCGATCGCTTTTCTGGTGGTGACACGCGGTCAAAATATCGAACTACAAGGCAGTTCAGTTGGTACTGGTGGCTACCGCACCAATGGTTATCGCTTACACAAAGCAGGTGAACTAGTAACTCAATCAGCAACACCTGTCAGTGAAAATAATGGTTCTGCTCGTCGTTTTGAAAACAATACTAATAACGGCAACACCGCCGTTTTGAACTTGGTAACAGCAACCCCATCAGGAACCATAGAAACCGCAAAAGTTCTTTCACCCCAACGTCTCAGTCTGGCCGATACCCTAGACAATATTAGCTATCGCATCATTGGGCTAGGATTTCCCCTGCTGACCATTGGGATTATTGCTGGCGGTGTTTGGGCTAACGAAGCTTGGGGTTCTTACTGGAGTTGGGACCCGAAAGAAACCTGGGCCTTAATTACTTGGTTAGTTTTTGCAGCTTACCTCCACGCTAGAATTACTCGCGGTTGGCAAGGTCGTCGCCCCGCAATTTTAGCGGCAAGTGGCTTTGTTGTCGTCTGGATTTGTTATCTTGGTGTGAATCTTTTAGGTAAAGGATTACATTCTTACGGGTGGTTTTTTTAATAGCTTTGCCCCTCTTCATCAGTGGAGAGGGGTTAAATCATATTTGATTATTTGTTACTTTTGACTATATTTTGGGAACTATGGATGTAATTGCCGAAGATTTTTATCTTAAATTAACTTTTGCAAAATAATCTTTAGTTTTCTCAAAATTTGGAGCAAAAATAAATATGGCTGATGGACTATCCAATTTAATTTATGGAGTAGCAGGCGGCGGCGTTATTACTTTTATTATTAAAATTACAGAAACTTATTTAGTTGCGCCTCGTTTACAAGAATCTATTGATGCTCGCAAAAAACTTTACCTTTATGCTCGACCACTATGGTTAGCTTGCCATGAACTAGAGTTTCGTTTGAACTCAATAATAGATAAAATTAATGAACCATCTGGGCCTAGCTATGCCTTGAAATTATCGCCAAAAAATGCTTCTTCTTTAGATTGGTTTACCAAAGAAGGCTATTATGTAACTTCCACAGCTTATTTAATATCTACTGTTGCTTGCTGGATTGCTTTATATGAAAGAGATGTGGTATTTTTACCATTTGTTAACAAAAAATTGACAACAGAATTTTTCTACTTAATTGAAGATTTTAAAACAGCTATCTCCAGCAAAAATAGTATTCTCTGGTTTTATTATGTCAATGGTATTGGCGATAACCTCATAGATAAGGGAACAAACCATCCAATAACTCAATCTGAGTTTAGTTACAGATTGTATAAAGATGAATTATTTAGAGGTTACTATGACCAGCTATTTCAATTTCTTCACAGAGTTGCTGATCAAGAATTCAGAAATACTTTAGAAGAAACTATTAAAAATCTGATAAAAATCAAAGAATTTTTAGAAAAAAATAAAATATCCATCAAAATGACAAGAGAAACCTATACTAAAATACCATTTGCCTAATTTAGTGTGCGTGCGTCTGCGCGGTAATATTCAAAAATGGTATGGACATCTCTACACGCAAAAATTCATCGTACTATCCGATCGCGTCATTTATTTCAGCATCATGAACGCCTATTAGTGGCTGTTTCTGGTGGACAAGATTCTCTATGCTTAATTAAATTACTATTAGATTTACAATCAAAATGGTCATGGTATTTAGCTATTGCTCATTGCGATCATTGCTGGCGTGATGATTCCCAGGATAATGCTCATCATGTAGAAAATTTGGCTAAAAATTGGGGTATAAATTTTTATTTAGAAACTGCTAAAGAACCCATAAATAGTGAAGCTGCGGCGCGGAATTGGCGGTATCAAGCTTTAAATGCGATCGCCCAACAATACAATTATCAATATATAGTTACTGGACACACAGCCAGCGATCGCGCCGAAACTCTGCTTTACAATTTAATGCGTGGTACTGGTGCTGATGGTTTACAAGCTTTAACTTGGCAACGTCCGTTATCGGAAAAAGTTATTGTAATACGTCCACTGTTAGAAATTACTCGTCAACAAACAGGGCAATTTTGCCATGATTTTCAATTACCTATTTGGGAAGATTCTACCAATCAAAATGTGAGGTACGCCCGCAACCGCATCCGCCAAGAATTAATTCCCTATTTACAAACAAACTTTAACCCCAAAGTAGAATCAGCTTTAGCCCAAACAGCAGAACTCCTGCAAGCAGATGTCGAGTATTTGGAACAAGCAGCCCAGCATTTACGCGAAAAAGCGATGATAGGAAGTGGGGATGAGCTAAAATTAAATCGTCAGGTATTACAACCAGCGCCATTAGCTTTACAACGCCGTGTGATGCGACAGATATTAATAGAAATTTTGCCTGACGCACCTAATTTTGAACATATTGAAAAATTAACCGCCTTAATTATCGCCCCGAATCGTTCACAAACTGATCCCTTTCCTGGTGGTGCGATCGCTCAAGTTCAAGATAACTGGATTATCATTAAGGAAAAGTCATTATAAAGTCTAAAATATTTTTCACACTTCATACTTCTAAGATGCTATTAACTCTGGCTGAGATATCAAATTTTGCAGAGTCTGACGCATCTCGCTAATAGTTTGTAGTTGATAATCACCCACTTCTTGCACTTGCGCTAGAGAATCATTAATTCCTTGTAACTTTTGTCGCAAACTATCCAAAGAATCTTGAATTGGTTGTAAGGCTTCTTGATATAAATTGACGCGCACCCAGCATTCAGCAGTTGCTGTTCGCAAAGACTGTAAATTTGCTTCTAGAGTTTTGATTTCTTGTTGCTTATTTTCTAAATCATGCGCTTGGTTATCAATCATTCCTTGGTCTAAATCAATCGCAGACCGCATTTGTTCAATGTCTTGTTCAAGTTTTTGTAGTTCCTGAGATTGTTGTTGCCGCTGACTATCAATTTGCAGCAAAATTGGGGCAAAATCAACTGTATTTTCTTCTTCGGTATTGGGAACAGGTTGTCCTTGTCTTCGGAGCAATATATTTTGGTGTTGCTTCAGAGCCTTATCACGCTGCAACAAACTACGGCGTTGACCTTCTAAAGTTTTGTTGAGCATTTGATAATGGTCTTTTTCATCCGCTAGTTCCATTTCCAAATTGATATGATCTTGGTCAGAAGCTTGACTAAGTTTTTTTTGTAATTCTTCTATATCTGCTTGCTTATATTGCAGTTCTTGTTCTTGTTCTTGGACAAAGCTAGAGTCTATTTCTAATTTTTTAATAAGGTCTTGAACTATTTTTTGGAGTTCATCTAAAGGCATTTTTTCTAATGCTTCTAAATCAACTTTCTGTCCAGAAATATCACCAGCACTAGCAGATAAATAATTAATTTTTTGATATAAATCGTCTTGATATTGCAACTGTTCTTTAACTAGTCGAGCAGATTCTTGCTTACTAGTAATAGTTGCCTGATTAATTTTTAATTGAGTAGTTTGCTGCTCTATAAAATTATGTGCTTGTTGCCATTCATTTTGGCGATCGCCTAAACTTTGTGCAAGACGCTCAACTTCTTCTTGTTGTTGCGTTGCTAAAGTTTTTTGCTGCTCTAACTTTTCCCAGTGCGGATTTAAAGTTGCTTGCTGCTGTTCGATTAATTCAAAAGCTAAATGCAAATGTTCTCTGACTGTTTCCGTTGGCGCAACACGACTAGATAAGCGATTTAATAACTCGCTCATCACCCGACTTTGCTCTTCATCTAAAACATTACCTTGTTGTGCCTCTGCTTGTCGCTCTTCTAAACGCCGCTGTTCACCGCGCAAATGCTCCCAAGCACCTTCTAATTCTTGGCGGTTACGCTCAATTTCCGCTTGCAACTTTTCAATTTCCTCGCGGGATGAGTCAACTTCTTGTTTTTGCTCATCCAGACGTTGACAATCGTCTTCCATTTGTTGCAGCTGTTCTAAGCGTGCTTCCATTTCCATTTCTCGGCGATTCATTTCTTGCGCCTGAAATGTTAGTGACTGTTTCCACTGATCAATTTCATCTTCCTTCAGTTTAAATTTTTCTAGCTGACGAGAAAAATTTTGCAAGATGTTGACTAATGGCCGTCCTGCTTCTTGAATCCGCTGCACTTGGCGATTTGGATTCAGTTCTACTAACACTAATGCACCGTCATTTAATTTGCTGGCTTCTTCAGCAGTGATCACCTCTTCCGACACAGTACTCCAATTCTGGTCGGTTCGCTGACAAGCGAGCAGTTTCAGTTCGGTTTTAGAACCACCACTAAGTAAGCCGCCCTTCTGCTTTTGTACTTCTGCTAAATACAGCACACCGTTCGTCCTTTTGCGTACTTAATGTCCGTGTTTTGAGATATATCTGAGATAATTCTGTGAGTTTGTCTTAATTTCACCGTGGTGTAGGAAAAAAATCCAGACAGAACTATCTATAGGCGTAAAATTTCACGCCGAAATATTTATAGAAGCGATTGAGTCGCGCCTTTATATTCTGTACTGGTGATAGTGATCATGACTTCCGTGTTATCACTAACTTTATCAAGCTGTATTACGAAAATTTACGGTTTATAGCTAAATGTATCTCCTGATAGACATTATTTGTTGGAGAAATAAGATGGCGAAGACGTGGAGGTAATAATTTACTTTACTTATGAGAAATATGGATAAAATTACTGGGCAAACTTAAGTCAAGAATATAACAAGGAGTTGCGTTGCGCTAAATGCAGGGAAATTTAAATGAAATTGATATTCGCAGTATTTTGCAATTGATTGCTTTAGGTCAGAGAACTGGACAACTTTTAGTAGAAGCTGGCTTTCACAAGCAAGATAATCTCAGCCAGGATGAGACTCTCAGACATCGCCATAGTAAAAATAGCAGAAAAAAATCTTGGTTTGTCTTTTTTCTCAATGGTCAAATTATCTATTGCCAAGCTGGTGAGAGTAATTTATCGCGGATTGACGATTATTTGCGCCATTATCGCATCGACACCGGACTTGAGCAAAAGCAACATACTTCACTAGCCACCCAAAATGTCCCAGAGTATGGCTATTTGTGGACACTTCTAGAGCGAAGTATCATCAGCCCCAAGATAGCTCATAGTATTATTCACCGCTTAGTGCAAGAAACATTATTTGATTTATTGAGTTTACACCAAGGTAGTTTCACATTTCGTCAAGGAGCAGCCTTGGCTCCACAATTAACTAGTTTAGAAATTGCGCCTCTAGTTGCCAGAATCACTCAACAAGTCCAAGAATGGAAGCGCCTATATCCGCAAATTCAGTCTCCCGAACAACTACCCGTGTTAGCTGACACAACAGAACTACGCTCCTCATTACCAGAGGCAACAGTAAATAAGCTACAGCATTGGGCTGATGGTAAAACATCACTGCGACAACTGTCACGTTATTTAAATCGAGATTTATTGACAGTTGCTAAGGCAATATATCCTTATGTACTACAGGGTTGGTTGCAACTAGTAGATTCAGCGACAACTAATTCCAAAACATTCATCCCAGAGTTGGGAGGAGAAGAAAACCATCGCCCACGGATAGTTTGTATTGATGATACAACCACGATTTGTGAGGCTGTTGAGTCGATTTTAAAGTTACATGGTTATGAAGCGATCGCGCTGACTCAACCCTTAGAAGCTCTTGGTTTGCTATTTCAACTACGACCTGATTTAATTTTGTGCGACATTGCCATGCCGGAACTAGATGGTTATGAAATTTGCAATATGCTGCGCCATTCCACCGCATTTCGGTTAGTGCCGATTATTATGCTGACTGGTAAAGAGGGCTTTATTGATCGAGTCAGAGCCAGGATGGTTGGGGCAACAGATTATTTAACCAAACCATTTGATGATTCCGAATTACTCATGCTTGTGGAGAAATATGTTAATTACAAGTCTTTTATGGGAACACCAAAGAAATAGAAGACTTGTTGATTCCATAAAAGATCGGGTAAAAAATGTTATCACAGAATCAACTAACCCCATGCCCAATTATTATCTAGTCAATTAGTGAAATAATAGCATAAATTTATACAAGTAATTTTAACGGGGAGTCAGGGAATGTTCCAAATGGGAACGTCTACATCAGGAGGTAGATAGGCATTTATGAGTACAGTTCTGATTGTGGAAGACAGTCTCGCACAAAGGGAGATGATTATTGACCTCCTGAAAGCCACTGGTTTAACAGTCACATACGCCAGTGACGGAGTAGAAGCGTTGGAGGCCATTCAAAGCGCTCCTCCAGACTTGGTGGTATTGGATATTGTCATGCCACGAATGAACGGCTACGAAGTTTGCCGTCGGTTAAAATCTGACCCAAAAACCCAAAATGTCCCAGTAGTTATGTGTTCTTCTAAAGGTGAAGAATTTGACCGCTACTGGGGGATGAAACAGGGTGCGGATGCTTATATAGCCAAACCGTTTCAGCCGACGGAGTTGGTAGGAACAGTCAAACAACTCCTGCGAGGATAAGGATGAAAATAACATGGTCAGCAAACCGGACTT
Source organism: Nostoc sp. HK-01 (assembly GCA_003990705.1). GTDB lineage: Bacteria > Cyanobacteriota > Cyanobacteriia > Cyanobacteriales > Nostocaceae > Nostoc_B. Next base: position 5,626,127 of record AP018318.1, on the reverse strand, counting down.
TTTGAGTGGCAGTGGCCAAGACCACTTTCGGCCTGAATTACAAGTAGAAAGTCCTGAAGGTGAGTTACATTTACGTTTTTATATTCCCTCGCATCAGGAGTTTGCCCTACCAGCTACTGGTATCCGAGAAGTCTTGGAATTAAGTCCTGATAGAATTACCCCGATTCCTAATGCTTCTCCTTTACTTTTGGGTACTCTAAATTTACGAGGTCGAGTAATTTGGGTAGCTGATTTAGGTCAATTTCTTGGCGAAGGAACAGCGCTAAATACGGATAGAGCAGAAATTCCCGTAATTGCGATCGAGGAGCAGGAAACAATAGTCGGTTTAGCAGTGGAAGAAGTCGGCGGTATGGATTGGCTAGATGTACAACATCTGATGCCACCAACAAATCTACCAGATACGATGGCTCCCTTTTTGCGTGGTGAGTGGTTATTAGGTGCTAAAAACAACCAGTGTCTAAGATTGCTTGATCAAACGGCGATTGTGCGGAGTGCAAGGTGGGCAGGATGATATTGGGAGGGAGCAAATGGCAGCAACAATAGATGATTATCTCGAAACATATCAGCAGGCTTGTACAGCCTACGCAGAACAAGACTATGAATTCGCTGCTACCTTAGTCGATCAGGTAGTAGAAAATGTACCAGATGACCCCAACTGCCATTTGTTAAGGGGTCACGTCTACTACGTTTTGCAACAGTACGATATTGCCAAAGCAGAATATCAACAAGTATTGCAGTTGACTGATGAACCAGAAATTATCAGTTTTGCCAAAAATGGTCTAGAGAATATCCATCAATATTTACAGCCTCTAGAAGAAGCTATACCGCTGGAAATTGATCAGTCAATCAATTTTGCCAGTATCGCTGATTCCTCAGAACTTGATACAGCAGACTTACAAGATTTAGGAGCTTTTGCTAACTTAGATAGCCAAAGCTTTGATTTAAGCAGTTTTGAAGAATCTCAGTCATCTTTAAACCCATTTGATGTTCCCACAGACAGCATTGTTATGAACAAAACGGTTGAAGAATCTCCATCTTTAATGGCTGATCCTTTTGCCGTGAATCAAGATGAAAATAGTTCTGATCTGCATAGCAATCCAGAGGAAGAAATCGCCTTAGATTTACCAGCTTTTTGGCAAGAAGATATTTCAGGAATCAATTTAGATGATTCAGGAATCACAAATAGCCCCTTTGATAGTGGGACAACTTCGAGTCAAGCAAGTTCACCCTTTGATAGCAATAGCGTTGATTCTCCTTTTGCACCAGTTGATTTATTAACGAGTAATATTTTAGATACTTCATCTGAACCTTTATTAACAGAACAGTATGCAGAGCCAAACATAGCAAGTTTTGATTTAAAAATGGGTATTCTGGATGAAATTTTACCCAAATCACCAGAAGATATCCTGAATGTGGATGCAAAAACCAATCAAGATAATGTATTCGCGGCTAAACCAAGTAATTGGTTAGAAAAAATAGAATTTCCTGATAATTCTGAAACTACCAACTCATCTGTTAATGATGATTTTTCTTTGCAAAACTCTCCTTTAAAAGCTGGCACAACTTTAGACACCAACTCTTTTGATGGTGATGATAACTTTGATTTTGAAGCGTTTGAGTCTGCTTTTGGCTCAGATGAATTCAAAACTGATGAAGATACAAACGGTCTGCTCAGTAGTGAAAATTCCAAAAGTAATATCGAATTTTTAGATGATTTTGATGAATTTGACGACCTCGGTAATATTCCTGGATTTGACTTAGCAGACTCAGATGTGAGCTTTGGCGATGTGGCACTATCTGGGCCGCTAGAAGCTCATAGTAGTCCTCGCAGTAAATTTACTGAAACGGCTGTTAATAATGTTAATAATGGCAGTAGCGATCGCGATGAAGAACTATTCACCATTACTGGTTCTCAAGAAGCCGTACCGATATTTACCCAAACTGATGTCTCAAAACTAGAGCCTGTTGCCAGTGTTGAGCAAGGCTGGTTAGCACCATTGGAAAATGCTTCTTTAGATATGAAGCCTTTTTTGGTAGCTGGGACTGTCGGTATTTTCTCGGCAATGGTTGTTGCTATTGTGAGCTTTGGCGCGACTTCCTTTTCGCCACCGCAACAGCGAGAATCCATCCGCAACACTGGCTGGGCTATGTCTCTCGCCGCTGGGATTTCGGGATTTGCCACTGCTGCTTTTATGGGCAATCTCACTCTCAAGCAAATTCGCCGCACAACCAAGGATTTGCAAAATCAGTTTGATGCTGTCCGCCAAGGCAATCTCAATGTCCAAGCTACAGTCTATTCCGAAGATGAATTAGGGCTGTTATCCACCGGCTTTAACGAAATGGCGCGGGTAATTTTTACAACTACCAATGAAGCCCAACGCAAAGCCGATGAACAAGAAGAAGCCAAGGAAAATCTACAACGGCAAGTAATTCGCTTGTTGGACGACGTAGAAGGGGCAGCCAGAGGTGATTTGACAGTGCAAGCTGAGGTGACAGCCGACGTATTGGGAGCCGTTGCTGATGCCTTTAACCTGACAATTCAAAACCTGCGCGATATTGTCCAACAGGTAAAAGTAGCAGCGCGGGAAGTAACCAAAGGTGCAACAAATTCCGAAACCTTTGCCAGAGCCTTATCAAGTGATGCTTTACGCCAAGCTGAAGAGTTAGCTGTCACCTTAAATTCTGTGCAAGTGATGACAGACTCGATTCAGAGGGTAGCTGAAGCCGCGCGGGAAGCTGAAACTGTTGCCCGTGATGCTAGTAGCATTGCGCTCAAAGGTGGGGAAGCCGTAGAAAACACCGTAGCTGGGATTTTAGAAATTCGGGAAACTGTGGCGGAAACCACCCGCAAAGTGAAACGGTTGGCAGAATCTTCCCAAGAAATTTCTAAGATTGTGGCGTTAATTTCCCAAATTGCTTCTCGTACCAACTTACTCGCACTCAACGCCAGTATTGAGGCGGCGCGGGCGGGCGAAGCGGGAAGAGGGTTTGCAATTGTTGCGGATGAAGTGCGCCAGTTAGCCGACAAATCTGCCAAATCCTTAAAGGAAATTGAACAGATTGTGATGCAAATCCAAAGTGAAACCGGCTCAGTTATGACCGCAATGGAAGAAGGCACACAACAGGTAATTAAAGGCACAAAACTAGCAGAAGAAGCCAAGCGATCGCTGGAAAATATTATTCAAGTGGCGAATCGCATTGATATTCTTGTGCGTTCAATTACCAGCGATACCGTAGAACAGACAGAAACTTCCCGTGCTGTCGCTCAAGTTATGCAATCAGTAGAACTCACAGCCCAAGAAACCTCCCAAGAAGCACAACGAGTTTCTGGCGCACTCCAAAACTTAGTAGGTGTGTCCCGTGACTTAATCGCTTCCGTTGAGCGTTTCCGCGTGGATACCTTGGAATCGAAGTAAAAAGGCAAAAGTAAAAAGGCAAAAGTAAAAAGAAATGTCTACTTTTGTGCTTTGTCTTTTACCTTTCAATTTGCCCTTGCCTTTTCTTTTACCTTTTAACTTTTACCTTTTAACTTGTGACTATGCTGCCGGAACAACAACAGCGGATTTTGGGTTACTTTATCGAAGAAGCGCGAGACCACCTGAACACAATTGAGCAGGGGTTATTGGATCTTCAAGGTACTTTGAACGACCCGGAAATGATCAATGAAGTTTTTCGGGCAGCCCACTCCATTAAAGGCGGCGCGGCTATGCTGGGCCTAACTAGTATCCAGCACACGGCTCATCGTCTAGAAGATTGCTTTAAAGTCCTCAAAGAGCATCCAGTTCGGATTGATGAAAAGTTAGAATCATTGTTTCTGGGTGTAGCAGATACTCTCAAAGCTTTATTAGAACATTTAAGCGGCCCCTACGGGCTGTCAGAAGAAGCGGCCAACACTTTGATGTCGGAAGCTGAACCTGTATTTAAATGGCTGATTGATCATCTAGACTCTTTAGTACAAAAAGGTCACAATGGCGTAGCAGATGATAGTCATACAGTCATACAATCGCCCCAAACAGAAAGCGTAAGTTCACTCACAGAAATTTTCTGGCGGACGGATACTTCTACACCAGTAGAAGACACTCAAGTTCCATCTCCAGGAGTACCCACACCAGTGGCCGCCCAAGAAAATACTTGGAGCGAGTTTCAAAATCAGGTGCTGCAAGCTCTACGACAAATGTTGCAACTGTTTAAGCAACAAGCGACAGCAGAATCACGCCAAAATCTTCAGCAATGTTGTCGCCAGTTGGAGAAACTTGGACAAAGATGGAATTTGCCGAATTGGTCTAGTTTATGTCAAGCCGCCGCAAATGCGATCTGTAATAGTGAAAATACTTATCTTACCCTAGCTAAAATTGTCATTACTGAAATTAAACAAGCTCAGGAATTAGTGCTTCAAGGTAGAGATGCTGAGATTACAATTAGTCAGCAATTAGAAGCACTCCTGAGTTTTCCCGAACTGGAATTTGATTTATTTGATAATGAACTAGTTACGGAGATAGAAAACCAAGCTGTCAACATCACCACAACTAATGAGGAAGTTTCTCTCATTGCTAGTGTAGAACCTACAGATAGTGTTATTAGCTTGGCGGATATTAATGAGCAACTGAATCAAGATAGTGCGATCGCAATTAATCATTCGAGTGAAAATGTAGCTAATTCTCTATTTAGTGATGGAGAAGATGTGTCATTCACGATTGGTCAAATTGACCATCACGGGCCAGAGGTAGCATTAGCAGACTTAAATACTTTGGCTGATTTATTTGAAGGGGAAACGCCAGAATTAGATGAAACTTGGCAACAAGAAGAAATTCTGGATATTACTGCTGTTAGTAACTTGGGAATAGATATTACCCAAGATACTACAGAAGATAATGATAGTGATTTAGCAGATTTTCTGTCTCTGGATGAAGAACTACGTACTGATGAGCCAAATGTCAATCTCAGCACTACAGAAGAACTTGGACTGTTATTTGGCGATAATTTTTTAGAAAAAGACTCTTCCGAACCAGAAATTACGAATGCACCTCAATTATCTTCGCCTAACGTCAATAACCAAGATGTAGATGACCTATTAACGCTGACCCTAGATGATCATCAACTACCAATGGTGAGCGAAGTAGCTCAACCAGCAACTGAGACGATTCCGAGTACTGGATTATCTGTCTCCCAACAAAGCATTTTAGATGAATTATTCCTCGAAAATTCGGCAACAACTCTTTCAGAAGTCAATCATTTTGACAATGCAGAACTTCAGTTGTCAATTTCTGAACCTAACTCTTTGTCTTTAGACGGTTTATTTGCTGAAGGTGAAGAAAATACACTCATACCCACACAAGATTCAGGAATTGGGGATTTATTTGATAGTTCACCTACAATAGCCACAAATTTAGCTCAGACAGAAGATGATTTGAGTAATTTCTGGGAGTCCCCCGCAGACGCAGAATTACAGTCAGAATTTGATAATATCTTAGAAGAAGATGTCACCAAAGCTTTAGAAGAAAGTTTATTTGCAGCGGCGGCTTCTGGGGAAATTTTTGGGGATATTCAGGATGCTCGTTCCTCGAATATAGAAGATTATCGAGATGATTTTGAGCTAACTTTTCTCCAGCCAGAATTAGATTTTGATTCAGATAGTGAAAATGATTTATTTGGGGAATTAAAAGCTCCTGTTTTTAGCGATCGCGATGTTTCTTCACCAGAAATTCGCAATTTTGCCCAAGCACCAGAGGCATTAGATTTCACTCCCGAATTTACTTACCAGTCGCTGGAAGCTGCTGCGGTTGATGCCCAAGCTTTTGGGGAAGTAGAACTCAATCTTTTTGATGATTTAGATTCAGAATTTGCCAAAGATGAACCGATGGCTTTAGCTGATTTAGAGCCAAAAATTCATGGCACGTATATTCAGCTAGACAGTTCCGATAATCCAGCTTTTGATTTGTTTGGAGATATTAGCCTTCCAGGAACGTCTGAAACTCAGGGAGATGTGAATGAACCCGTAGTCAATGAAGATGTAGACTTGAGTTTACTAGATGAGTTATTAGCCACAGACATCAGCCAACCAAATACCGATTTAGATCAGTTACTTGCAGATACAGAAATTATTGAGTTTTCCCAACTCCCAAATTTTGAAAATTTACTCGATGATTTATTAGTTGTAAATAATCATGAAAAATCTGATAATTCCGAACCAATAATTAGTGATAATTTTGATTTATTTTCCACGGCAGATACAGATGAAATATCATCCAGTACTGAAGAGTCAGGATTAAAACTAGAAGTTTATGAAAATATCAATCAGACTGTTGCTGTTGATGTTTTAAGAGAAACAGCAGACTCTCCAGAATTATTATTAGAAATTAGTGAGACCTCATCAGATACACCAATTACTGAAGCAGAAAGTATTACTTTTCAATTTCCAGAATCATCCACAGAAGAAACAAATATCATATCTGAAGATGAAAATGACTTTGCTGATTTAGAAGCATTATTAGGTGAAGAACTACCAAGTGATGCTGGTGCGATCGCTTCGGAAGATTTTGCAGCGTTGGAAGCTTTATTAGGTGGAGATAACCATGATGAAATCCCTCCCCAGACCACAATTCACCATAATTACATCTCAGAATCTCCCACCACAGCCAATAACCACTTTGTTAGTGAAACGACTGCATCACCAAAACTCGAAGATGAATTTAGTGATTTAGAAAAACTACTGGCGGAAGCAGATAACACAATCGCTCACACATCGCCAATCAAATCCAACAATAATAAAGCGCCTCGTCCAACAAATCGACGGAACGCCAGATTTGAAGAAACAATGAAAGTGCCAGTCAAACAACTGGACGATATGAGCAATTTAGTCGGGGAATTGGTAGTCAATCGCAACACTTTAGAGCAGGATCATGAACGGCTAAGACAATCATTAGATAACTTGCTAATTCAAGTGCAACAGCTGTCAGATGTGGGCGCGAGAATGCAAGAATTATATGAGCGATCGCTTTTAGAAGCTTCTCTACTGGCCAGTCGTACCAAAAAAGAAACGCCAATCTTCTCACCAGAACCCGATACAGACAGGGGTTTTAGCGAACTAGAAATGGATCGGTTTACCCCGTTCCACACATTGTCTCAAGAAATGATTGAATTGATTGTGCGAGTGCGGGAGTCAGCGAGTGACATCGACTTTGTGACCGAAGAGACTGAACGCGTGGCGAGACAATTCCGTCAAGTCACAACTCAATTGCAAGAAGGCTTAACCCGCGCTCGCATGGTGCCATTTTCCCAGGCGATTGACCGCTTGCGGCGCGGTGTGCGGGATAACGCGATTAAATGCGGTAAACAAGTAGAGTTGGTGATTGAAGGTAGCGATACCTTAATTGACAAGATGATTTTAGATCATCTCACCGATCCATTGACGCACATGTTGAATAATGCGATCGCGCATGGAATCGAAACTCCAGAAGAACGTCAAGCTGCGGGTAAACCACCTGTGGGAGAAATTACCATCCGCGCCTTCCACCAAGGAAACCAAACAGTCATTTCTGTGGGTGATGACGGTGCAGGTATCGACCCAGAAAAAGTCAAAGTTAAGGCCGTTAAGGTCGGGATGATTACCAAAGAACAAGCCAGAACAATCTCCCGTATGGAAGTTTATGATTTGCTATTCCAGCCTGGGTTTAGTATCAAAGATAAAGCTGATGAAATTTCTGGTCGTGGTGTCGGGATGGATGTAGTGCGTTCCGAGATTAGTGAAATTCGCGGAACTGTCAATACAGATTCGGCAATTGGTAAAGGCACAACATTCACTATTCGTTTACCACTCACCTTAAGTATTTGTAAAGCCCTCTGCTGCGTCTCCGATAAAGCCCGAATTGCCTTCCCAATGGATGGGGTGGAAGATACTTTAGACATCCCCGCCAAAAATATTCAACATAATGCTGATGGGCAAACATTTATTTCTTGGCGTGATACAGTCTTGCCATTCCGACCTCTCAAAGATTTGTTATCCTTCAATCGCCAGTTGAGTCGCGGTAATGTTTACGGTGGTACTAGGGATGATGATACAGTTTCTGTCGTAGTGGTGCGATCGGGCAATACTTTAATTGCTTTACAAATTGACTTAGTACTCAGCGAACAAGAAATTGTCATTAAGCAATTTGAAGGGCCAGCGCCTAAACCCATCGGTGTAGCTGGTGCTACGGTGCTAGGGGATGGTCGGATTATGCCAATTGCTGACGTGTTGGAAATTATCGATATCTTCCAAGGACGGATGTCTAAACATAGCGGTGGTACTCCTTGGCAACAAAAAACTCCACCTACTGTTATAGAAGTTCAGGCTGAGAAAATTGATCCAACTGTGCTGATTGTTGATGACTCAATTACAGTTAGAGAATTGTTATCTTTGACCTTTAATAAATCAGGCTATCGCGTTGAACAGGCGCGTGATGGTCAAGAAGCTTGGGATAAACTACGCTCTGGACTACCTTGCGATATTGTATTCTGCGATATTGAAATGCCCCGTTGCGATGGACTGGAGTTATTATCACGCATTCAAAAAGATTCCAGCCTGAATCACTTACCTATCGCTATGCTCACCTCGCGTGGTGCAGACAAACACAGACAAATGGCAATTCAGCTTGGCGCTAGTGGTTACTTTACTAAGCCTTATCTCGAAGAAGCCTTACTCGAAGCTGCTGTGAGGATGTTGAAGGGTGAGAAGTTAGTTAGCAATAATGGTTAGGAAGCGCTGAGTAAAAACTTCTACCATTTTAAATTTTAGATTTTGCGGAAAGTTGCGTGGGCGGATTCCCCGACTTGAGCAAACTTTTCAAGACGATTTTGGATTGAGAAAGGGTTTACTGGTAAGCTTTTGGGCAATCCATTTGTCGCAATCATTCTTCAATTTGGTATTAGTTTAATTAAAGCTTTGAGTAATCAACACTGTCTTAATTTATGGTTCTACTGCTGTAATAGGCATAATATCGTCAAGTTTTATCTGTAAGTTGGGAAACAGATAAGATGAGATAGTTTTTCCTAAGCGATATTGTTGCTGTTCATACACACCGTTAACTAAATGACAAACGGTGAAAGTAGGCTGTTTGGGATTACCAATAAATTGCCAACCACATAATACCCCAAAGTCCACAATCCAATATTCAAGAATGTTTAGAAAAGCATATTCTTCCACTTTTCTGGCATAATCACCTTGCCAATTTGTACTTACCACTTCAGGAACAAGTTTAATCGTACTGCCGTTACAAATAGGCCGCAGGGGAGCAGGGGGAAAGAATTAAAAACCAATGAATTTGCATCAATATTTTCGTGAAATGGTATAAGTCATACTGTTTTTACTAGATGTAGCTTTGTTTTGACTCTACTATTTCTATGATGAAATTGCTTGCCAACATCGTACGATTTTTTGTAATATTTTTAACCACAGTTTGTGTTTCTTACTGGGTTGTAAATCCGGGAATACTACCTTTAGCCTTAGCCAGCTACCACAAGGCTGGGAATTCTGATTACCATGTACAGAGAAGAATTGTATCCCCAACTATGTCAACAGCAAAACAGATTACTTATCCAACTACCCATAAAAGCGAACAAGTAGATGATTATCACGGAACGTTGGTTGCAGACCCTTATCGTTGGTTAGAAAATCCCGATTCTGAAGAAACGAAAGCCTGGATTGCGGCTCAAAATAAAATTACTTTTGGCTTTTTAGGTGAAATTCCTGCTCGTGACAAAATTAAACAACGCTTAACTAAACTTTGGGATTATGAAAAATATGGTATTCCGTTTAAAGAAGGCGAATCTTTAGGGGATGGTTCCAGCGATCGCTATTTTTATTTCAAAAACGATGGGCTGCAAAATCAAAGCGTATTATATACATTAAAAACTCTCGACTCTGAACCGCAAGTTTTACTTGACCCCAATAAACTTTCTGCTGATGGCACTGTTGCTTTATCAGGATTATCTATTAGTAATGATGGTAAACTTTTAGCTTATGGTCTTTCAACTTCTGGTTCTGATTGGCAAGAGTGGAAAGTCCGAGATGTCGCAACAGGTAAAGATTTAGCAGACCATTTGCAGTGGATTAAATTTTCTGGTGCATCTTGGACAACTGATAATCAAGGCTTTTTTTATAGTCGTTACAATGAGCCAAATTCTAAAACTCAGTTAGAAGATGTCAACTATTATCAAAAGCTTTATTACCATAAATTAGGTACGCCCCAATCGGAAGACATTTTAATTTATCAACGTCCTGACCAAAAAGAATGGGGATTTGGTGGTGGTGTTACAGAAAATGGACAATATTTAATTATTGCTGTGTGGTTGGGAACTGACTCTAGGAATTTAGTATTTTATAAAGACTTAACTAATCCTCAAGCTGAAGTTGTTGAACTCATTAACGAGTTTGAGGCAGATTATAGTTTTATTGACCATGATGATAGTATCTTTTATTTCCGCACCGATTTAAATGCCCCACGGGGTAGAGTAATTGCCATTGATATTAAAAAACCAGAGAAATCAGCATGGCAAGAAATTATTCAGCAAAGTGAAGCAACTTTAGAAAGTGTCAATATTCTCAATAATCAGTTTGTTGCTGATTATTTGCAAGATGCGCGATCGCAAATCAAAATTTTTGACCTCAAAGGTGCATTGGTGCGTGAGGTAGAATTACCCGGAGTGGGTTCAGTGGGGGGCTTTGGGGGTAAACGCCATGATACGGAAACTTTTTATAGTTTCACTAGTTTTACTACCCCAGGCGCAATTTATCGCTACGATATGGTGACTGGTAAAAGTCAGCTTTTCCGCCAACCAAAGGTAGACTTTAAGCCTGATGATTACGAAACAAAGCAGATATTTTATCACAGCAAAGATGGCACAAAGGTGCCGATGTTTATTACTCACAAAAAAGGCATTAAGTTAGATGGCAATAATCCAACTTTTCTCTATGCTTATGGTGGGTTTAATATCTCTCTAACTCCGACTTTTTCTGTGAGTACATTGGTGTGGATGGAGATGGGTGGTGTTTACGCTATGCCAAATCTGCGCGGTGGTGGCGAATATGGTGAAGAATGGCATCAAGCAGGGATGAAAGAGAAAAAACAAAATGTGTTTGATGATTTTATTGCGGCGGCTGAGTGGTTAATTGCCAATAAGTATACAAAAACTGGCAAACTAGCGATCGCAGGTGGTAGTAACGGTGGTTTATTGGTGGGTGCTTGTATGACACAGCGTCCTGATTTATTTGGTGCGGCTTTACCAGCAGTCGGCGTGATGGATATGTTGCGCTTTCACAAGTTTACTATCGGCTGGGCTTGGACTGCGGAATATGGTTCGCCAGATAATGCCGAAGAGTTCAAAACACTTTATGCTTATTCACCGTTGCATAATTTGAAACCAAAGACAGCTTATCCTGCCACTTTAATTACTACCGCAGATCACGACGATCGCGTTGTCCCTGCTCATAGTTTTAAATTTGCGGCGGCTTTGCAAGCAGCCCATCAAGGTGATGCACCAGTGTTAATTAGAATTGAGACAAAGGCGGGACATGGTGCGGGTAAACCAACAACAAAGATAATTGAAGAAGCTGCGGATAAGTGGGCGTTTTTGGTAAGGGTTTTGGATATTAAGATTTAAACGCAGAGGTGCGCTGAGGTAGGCGCGGAGTAACGCAGAGTATTTTGGGTGTGTTCAGGCGATCGCGGAACGCACCTTTTTTGTGAGATAACCAAGTTACACTGTTGAATAGATATGGGTAAAAGCTATGCAAGTTACACAACAGCAATACTACACCCCAGAGGAATATTTACAGTTAGAGGAAGCGGCTGAATATAAAAGTGAATATATTGATGGACAAATAATTCCAATGGCGGGTGGAACAATCAATCATAACCAGATAGCACTTAACTTAAGCACTGAGTTAAATTATGCTTTTAAAAAACAAAGTTACCGAATTTATATGAGTGATGTCCGTCTGTGGATATCACAAAAACGGATTTATACATACCCAGATGTGATGATTATCGCAGGTGAACCAGAATTTTTTAACAATCGCCAAGATATTATTACTAACCCGCAAATTATTGTGGAGGTGCTGTCAAAATCCACTAGAAATTATGATTATGAGGATAAATTTGCGGCGTATCGCACAATTCCCACGTTTCAAGAATATCTGTTAATAGACCAATATCGGGTGCATGTAGAGCAGTTTTCTAAGATTGGGAAGAAACAATGGAATCTGCGTGAGTATGATGAGGAAGATAATGCGATCGCATTTGCATCTGTACCCTTGGAAATTTCTCTACAAGATTTATATAACAAAGTAAATTTTGAGCTTGTTGAGCCAGAAAGTGAAATAATCTAACTCAAGAGTTTTATCAAGAGATTCTCGCTGAGTGCTGAGTAAAATCAAGAAAAAGAGGCTTATTTACTAAAACTCGGTTAATCAATAGTTTCAGCAAATAAGCCGGAAGCGCATTAAATTAAGCTTCGACTTTCACTCCTTTCCAGAAAGCCACGTAACCTTCAATATTCTTGGCTTTTTCCTTGGCGCTGGGATAGTACCAAGCAGCGTCTTTATTGACTTGTCCATCCACTTCAATGCTGTAGTAACTAGCAAGACCTTTCCACGGACAAGTTGTGTGAGTGTCGCTGTCTTGGAAATACTGCTTGTTAATTGCGTCGGGAGGAAAATAATGATTGCCTTCCACAACTACAGTATTATCGCTTTCGGCTAAAGTTGCACCGTTCCAGATTGCTTTAGGCATAAGTGCGTTGGTGATGAAAGTTTACACTTAACATTCTGACACTTCCTCTGACATCAATAAATTTGACTCGCTTATTGACTATATATTTAAAATATTCGCGGGATGTATGATTTTATTCTTGTGGTAAAAATTACTCATGGCAGAAATTCAAATCGGAATTGAGGGTGAAGACGCACCAGCCGCCGCCGAGGCTTTGTTAGAAATTCCTGGGATATCGGGGAGTTATGAAGTACCGACGCAGCGCGAGGGAACTTTGGCGGCTATTGCTACCGTTGTTGGGATTGTGGGTGGTGTTGCGGCTTTAGCTGAACAAATTCGCAAATGGTATCAAGAATGGCATAAATCCCATCCAGGGAAGCAATTTGATGTGGTAATTCTTGACCCTGATACGGGAAACAGGATTTTTCTCGCAGACGCTACTATAGAGGAAATCACCGAAATCCTCAAATCTATCAGCAAATAAGTGCAAACTATCCGCATTCAACTTCGGGAAAGTACCCAGGAAACAGTTGAACTCAGGTATTGGCTACCTCAAAAGAATCACTATGAATCACGTCGCTTGAAGTTGGCAGAAATCGCTAATTTTCTCAAGCAAGGAGAACGAGATTACTATAAACTGCTGCCCAATTTACCAGGAATCGGGAAGCAGTTATTTTTTTGGTTGGATGGGGATGGACGGTGGTTGAGTCGGGGAATTGCTAACTGTCGCGGTGAGGGGTTGGTAATTGCTATTGATACCGATAAAAAATTGGCACATCTACCTTGGGAAGTGCTGCATGATGGTGAGGATTTTCTGGTGAAGCGGGTTAATCCAGTGGTGTTACCTCTGCGCTGGATTGAGAAAGAAACGGAAGCGTTTTCTGTGGAAGCACGACAATTGCGAGTATTGTTTATGGCAACCGACCCGGAAGATGTGGAACCAAAGTTAGAGTTTGAACAGGAAGAAGCGAGGATTCTGGCTGATACGCGAGATTTTGCTGTAGATTTGCGGGTGGAAGAAAGCGGTTGCGTTAGCGAGTTGGGTAAGGTGTGGAGTCGCTATCTTGATGACTTTGATGTGTTTCATCTCACAGGACACGCCTCAATTAAAGATGAAGCACCTTACACGCCTTACTTTATCACTGAGACGGAAATTGGGGAACGCCACGAAACCACAGCCGCAGAACTGGCCGAAGTCTTCCGGTTTCGCTTTCCCAAGTTGGTGTTTTTATCTGGGTGTCGGACTGGACAAGCCGCAGATAAAGGGGCTGTCCCTTCAATGGCTGAGGCACTTATTGCACAAGGGGCGATCGCGGTTTTAAGTTGGGGACGGCCTGTGGAAGATCGGACAGCTACAGCCGCCGCCGCGCACCTCTACGGCAAATTGGCAGCCGGATATCAATTAGCCCAAGCACTCGCTAGCACTTACCAGCAGTTGTTTAAACAGAATGTGCGTGACTGGCATTTGTTGCGGTTATATGTCCAGGGAGAATGTCCGGGTGCGTTGGTGGATGTGTTGGGAGATGTGCCACCCTCTGCGCCGGAACCTGCTTATCAACAGTTTTTAGATCCCGATACCCAACTGGTGCGGGTGGCGAAACCCTCTGAGTTTGTGGGGAGACGGCGGACTTTGCAACGTTGTCTCAAAGCAATTCGCACTTCATTAGGGGTACTAATTCACGGACTGGGGGGTGTGGGTAAGAGTACTGTGACGGCGCGACTTCTGGAAAGGATGGTTGGCTATCACAGGCTGGTGAACTTTCGGCAACTGGATGAGGACAGACTGCTCAAAAGCCTTGCTGAACAATGTACCTCGGAACGGGGGCATGATATTCTCAATGGCAAGTTACCCTTGATGCAGCGCCTCACCAAGTTTTTCACGGAAGGACTGAATACCAAAGAACAGCGCTTTGCCTTTGTGCTGGATGACTTTGAGGCTAATTTGGATTTACGAAATGGGGTTTATGTCTTGCAACCACAAGTTGTAGATGTACTGCTGGCGTTGCTGAAGGCGATGCAAAATTCCCAACTTCCCCACAAGGTAATTATTACCTGTCGCTACAATTTCACATTGTCGGAACTGAATCATCGTCTGTACCGCGAACCTCTGGGGGCTTTGGGTGGGGCAGATTTAATTAAAAAGTATAATCGTCTGGATTCGTTTAATGGCAGTTGGCAATTTCAGCCAGATTTGCCCGAACGTGCCAAACAAGCAGCAGATGGAAATCCTCGGTTGTTGGAATGGTTAGATAAGATTTTGCAAAATTCCCAGAACTCGCTGGAAGCGGAGAAGGGAGTTGAGATGATTCTGCAAAAGATGGAGGAGAAGGAAAAGGAATTTCGTGAGAATATTTTGGCTGAGGAATTGCTGAAGCAGCAAACTCCAGCTTTGCGTCTTATGCTGGGGAAGTTGTTGGTGTATGAGTTACCTGTTCCTCTAGCTGCTATCTCCCCGATTTGTGAGGATATCTCAAGTTGGGAAAGTCATATTCAACGCGCTGAAATTTTGGGTTTGTTGGAAGTTACGCTTACCAACAACACAGAGAGGTTGTATCGTGTTCCCCGAATTTTGTCACCTTTGCTAGAGTTTCCAGAAAACCCCAAGGGTGAAGAGTTGTATAAACAAGCTGCACAAATTTTGTATCGTTTGTGGTGGGAAGAGGCGGAAACTTCTACGGAAGTACAAGACTTAGAAATTCATCGCTTGGGATTGCTGGGGAAGAATGGAGAAATTGCGGGGAAAACAGCTAATTCATTGGCGAACCTCTTGTCGCATCAAAGCCGATTTCGGGAAGCAATACATCTGTGCAAATCAACCTTAGAAATTACTAAAAACTATAGTGTTCTTAGAAAACTTGCTTATTGTGAACACCGAATAGGTGAAGTTGATCAAGCATTAAAGTATTACGAACAAGCGTTAAATATTTGTCCCGCAGAAGACGAACAAGAATTAGCATCAATTTATTATTATTTAGGAATACTCAAAGCCAACACAGGGAAAGTGGATGAAGCGATCGCACTCTACAATCAGTCTTTAGAAATAAATGAACGCATTGGTAATAACCAAGGCAAAGCGTTGACGTTGCAACAACTGGGATATATCTACGCCAACAAAGGGGAAGTGGAGCAAGCGATCGCACTCTACAACCAGTCTTTGGAAATAAATGAACGCATTGGAAATGTCCAAGGCAAAGCGTTGACGTTGCAACAACTGGGATATATCTACGTCAACAAAGGGGAAGTGGAGCAAGCGATCTTACTCTACAATCAGTCTTTGGAAATAACAGAACGCATTGGTGATGTCCAAGGCAAAGCGACGATGTTGCACTGTTTGGGAATGATCTACGCCAACAAAGGGGAAGTGGAGCAAGCGATCTCACTCTACAATCAGTCTTTGGAAATAAAGGAACGCATTGGAAATGTCCAAGGCAAAGCGGCGACGTTGCACCAACTGGGAATAATCTACGCCAACAAAGGGGAAGTGGAGCAAGCGATCTCACTCTACAATCAGTCTTTGGAAATAAAGGAACGCATTGGTGATGTCCAAGGCAAAGCGGCGACGTTGCACCAATTGGGAATGATCTACGCCAACAAAGGGGAAGTGGAGCAAGCGATCTCACTCTACAATCAGTCTTTGGAAATATTTGAACGTATTGGTGATGCTTATTGGAAAGCACTAACGTTGCATAATATAGCAAGTATCTACGCCAACAAAGGGGAAGTGGAGCAAGCGATCGCACTTTTCAATCAGTCTTTGTCAATAAAAGAACGCATTGGTTATGTCCAAGGCAAAGCAATGACTTTGTGGTGGTTAGGAAGTTTGGCAGAACAGCAGGGTGAATACACTAACGCGATATCCTATTTGCAACCAGCTTTAGAGATTTTGCAGCGATTGCAGTCACCGGATGCTGAAGGTGTGCGGGCGAGTCTTGAGAGGCTGAGGGGTAATTCTTGAAGATTTTTGTCTCACGCAGAGGCGCGGAGGCGCAGAGAGGAGGGTGAGTGTGTGGTTTGAGTAAATGAAAGTTGCTGTAATGAGTGTTTGATACTCGTGAATGAGTGTTTAATACTCGCGGGAGAGTGTTTGATACTCGTGAACGAGTCTTTGAGATTCATCGGCGAGTGTTTGATGTTCGTGGGCGAGTGTTTGATACTCGTGAACGAGTGTTTGATATTCGCGCGAGAGTGTTTAATACTCGTGAATGAGTCTTTGAACTCCGTTAATGAACCTCGGAGCTTCGTTTGTGAACCTCAGAGCTTAGTTCGTGAACCTCAGAGCTTAGTTGATGAACCTTTGAGCTTCATTCGTGAACCTCAGAGCTTCGTTCATGAACTTCGGAACTTCGTTGTGGACTTTATTAATGTAGCAGAATGTTTTTAGAGAATGTTTTAAAAGTGTTCGGCTGTAATTTTAGGCACTTCTAGATCCCCCCTAACCCCCCTTAAAAAAGGGGGGAACAGGAATCAATCAAAGTCCCCCTTTTTAAGGGGGATTTAGGGGGATCTAAAACGTTTTGATACCGAGCAGAGGACTTTTAAAACATCCTCTTAGATTAAATCAGGATCTACACCAAGCGATGTCTAACGACAAGCCGCTGACGCTCCTTCTCTGCGAGACGCTGCGCGAACGTCGCTACCGCTTTGCTAATGCGTCTACGCAATTGTTATGCTTTATTTCATTAATGAATTTTGATAGCAATTCAAGTGAGAGAATCAGGATCTACGCCGAGCGATCGCACTGAAATATTTTCGTCTCACGCAGAGGCGCAAAGGCGCAGAGAGGATTTTGTGCTTTTATAATCTTTGTATCAACTACCTACGCAGAATGCAGCCAAAAAAGCGATCGCTATGCTTCAGTATCCCAATCTCGAACAGGCGCTAAAATATCACTTCGGTTATGATCAATTCCGTCCGGGACAGCGAAAAATTATCGAAGATGCGCTACAAAATCGAGATTTGCTGGTAGTTATGCCCACAGGTGGGGGAAAGTCTTTGTGTTTTCAGTTACCAGCGTTGGTAAAGAAGGGATTGACGGTGGTGGTATCGCCGTTAATTGCGTTGATGCAAGACCAAGTGGAAGCACTGCGAAATAATAATATTAGCGCCACGTTTCTCAATAGTAGTTTGAATCCTTATCAAGTGCGATCGCGGGAAGAAGCAATTCTTAACGGTAAGGTAAGATTACTCTATGTCGCCCCGGAACGGCTGATGAGTGAAAGGTTTTTGCCGTTTCTCGATTTAGTACATCACCAAATTGGTATTTCTACCTTTGCAATCGATGAGGCGCACTGTGTTTCGGAGTGGGGACATGATTTTCGTCCAGAATACCGTCAGTTGAGATCTTTGCGATCGCGTTATCCCCATGTCCCGACGATTGCGTTGACAGCAACGGCTACTGAACGCGTCCGTTCTGATATCATTCAACAAATCGGGTTAAAGCAACCAAGTATTCACATTGCGAGTTTTAATCGCCAAAATCTTTATTACGAAGTCCGCCCGAAAACTAAATATGCTTACGCGGAAT
The DNA here is from genome assembly GCA_003990705.1 of Nostoc sp. HK-01. Lineage (GTDB taxonomy): Bacteria > Cyanobacteriota > Cyanobacteriia > Cyanobacteriales > Nostocaceae > Nostoc_B. The sequence goes on along the minus strand of AP018318.1, from coordinate 5,607,857 downwards.
TATTAGAATTGATTCGAGAAATTGACGGTTCAGCTATTATTTATTGTCTGACTCGTAAAAAAGTTGATGAATTAACTTTTAAACTGCAAAATGATAAAGTTTCAGTTCTCCCTTATCATGCGGGATTAAGTGATGAAGAACGCAGTAAAAATCAAACCCGATTTATTCGAGATGATGCGCGGGTGATGGTGGCGACAATAGCTTTTGGTATGGGAATTAATAAACCAGATGTGCGACTGGTAATTCACTTTGATATTCCCCGAAATTTAGAAAGTTACTATCAAGAATCTGGGCGGGCGGGACGCGATGGCGAACCATCACGCTGTACAATCTTTTTTAGTTTTGGTGATATTAAAACTATTGAATGGAGTATTAATCAAAAAACTGATGCTCAAGAACAGTTGATTGCTAAACAACAACTGCGACAAATGATTGATTATGCTGAGGGGACAGATTGTCGGCGGACAATTCAACTCAGTTATTTTGGCGAAAGATTTCTGGGAAATTGCAATAACTGTGATAATTGTCGTCATCCCAAACCCGTGGAAGATTGGACAATTGAAGCGATGAAGTTTTTATCTTGTGTGGCGCGTTGCAAAGAAAGATTTGGAATGCTGCATATTATTGATGTGTTACGCGGGGCGAAAAATCAGAAGATTACGCAATACGAACACGACAAATTATCTACTTACGGTATCGGTAAAGATAAAAGTGTGGAAGAATGGCGAATGTTGGGGCGATCGCTTTTACATCAAGGTTTGCTAGAACAAACTAGTGATGGTTATTCTGTTTTAAAATTAAACGCCCACAGTTGGGAAGTGATGCGACGACAGCGCAAAGTGGAAATTGCTGTGTCTGCAACGCAAAAATTAAGTTTAATCGAAGAAAGTCCCAAAGCTGCTGAGGCTGAAGAATTATTACATAAATTGCGATCGCTGCGTAAGCAATTGGCTGATGAACAGTCTGTTCCACCTTACGTTATCTTTCATGACTCGACGTTAAAGTTAATGGCACAGGTACAACCAAAAACTTTAGTTGAATTTGGTAAACTATCTGGTGTCGGGAGTCATAAACTTGCCCAATATGGGGAAAAGTTCTTAGCAGAAATTAGCACTTACCGGGATAATAAAACTTCAGTTAATTCTGCTGCTGATGTTATACCTTCACTCAGTTTAATTTCTGGAACTGAATTACAAACTCTACATTTACATCAACAAGGTTTAAGTGTTACCGAAATTGCCCAACAACGCAAACTTAGCCCAGCGACAATTGTCAGTCATTTAGCTAGATTAATCGAAAAAAATCAGCCTGTAGATTTAAATTTATTAGTACCTGCGGAACATCATCAAAAAATTTGGCACGTTCTCGAAGTTCTCGGTGATATTCCTCTCACTCCGCTAAAAGAACAACTGGGTACAGCCTACAGTTTTGATGAAATTCGCTTAGTTAAAGAGAAGTGGCGGCGAGAAAAGCGGAAGTAAATTATTTTTGGCGATCGCTCCAACTAGACAAACATTATCCCACATTGATCACAACTGCGATCGCCTGACACTTTTAAGCTATTTCAGAACTAGATACAGGTTGAGTTGCTACTTCATCCGCGGTTTTATTAGCCAAAACTACAGACAGCAGCTTTGGCAATATCAAACAAGCAACAGTATTCACGAGTGTCAGCAATAGACCATCGATAAAACTCATAAATAAACTCCTTTTTTTTATTTTGTTTGTTATTTATTTAGTTTGAAGCATATTTTGTCAAATAGACTACATTAGTGCTTTTGATTTTCTTCTCATCTCCATAAGCTAGTTCAATATTTAGTTTTGTAACACTAATAGAGACAAAGATACCCAACTTCATTTCTTAAAGAAGTCGGGTATCTGAAGCAGAGATTAATCAATAGCTAGAACATTTGGAACAAAAATGAGGACTGAATCTACAATATTGACGGCCTGTTATTGCATAAACCGTACAATAGGGAAAACTAGTAATTTCCACTGTAGATTTTGGTGAGATCAGAACTTTTGTAGATGCTTGATTATTTCTGATTTTAGCTAGAATCCCAGAGAGAAACTTAGGAAATGCTAAACAAGCAATAGCATTAATCAGAGTGAAGCATATTGCATCTGTGAAATCTATAGGTAATCACCCCCATTGAAAAGTTAGGTGGTCGCTGTTATTGACTGCAAACATCCAAATTAAGCAATCATTTACGGATGTATTGCTTAAAATTTATATAACTTCACTTTAACATAAATTTTTATCAATACAACCGTTGGTTTTGCGAAATAGCGGACACAATTGGCGATGTAAAAATACAGGAGAGTATTGTAGTGTCAATAGCAGAATAAACTAAAACTAAAAAATTAGTACATTTTCGGTAATGTTGTTATGTCAAACACCCAATCTGCGTCTTCCATATTATTGAACATCAGTGAGAGAGAAAAGCTGGCATTTCAAGGTTCTGTAGATTACACAAAAGTAAATTTACTTTCAGAGATTTGGCCTTTAGCAGCCAAGCAATTTGGCAATATTGTGGCGTTGCGAAATCCGCACTCAAAGCCAGAAACAGCGATTACATATATCCAGTTAGCGGATCAAATTCAACAATTTGCGGCTGGGTTACAAGCCTTAGAAGTGCAAGTAGGCGATCGCATTTCCTTAATTGCCGATAACAGTCCCCGCTGGTTTATCGCCGATCAAGGTATCATCACAGCTGGCGGTGTGGATGCGGTACGTAGTTCGCAAGCCGAAAAAGAAGAACTGCTGTTTATTATTGCCAACAGTGGCAGTACAGTTTTGGTAGTTGAAGATTTAAAAACCTTTAATAGACTGCGCGACAGGCTATATGACTTACCAATTCGCATAGTTATCTTACTTGCTGATGAAACACCACCAACGGACGATCATCTGAAAATACTCAACTTTTCCCAGTTACAAGACCTTGGTGCAAAGCATACTCTAGTGCGGGTTCAGCAAAGTCCCGATTCCTTAGCCACTTTAATTTATACATCTGGTACAACAGGTAAACCCAAAGGTGTTATGTTGTCTCACAGCAATTTAATGCACCAAGTAAGAAGTCTCAGAGCAATAGTCCAACCCGAACCAGGTGATATTGTCTTAAGTATTCTTCCTACTTGGCACAGCTACGAACGTAGTGGTGAATACTTTTTGTTATCACAAGGCTGCACCCAAGTTTACACAAATTTGCGTTCTGTGAAACGAGATTTAAAAGAATTTAAACCCAATTTCATGATTGCTGTTCCCCGCTTATGGGAATCGATTTATGAAGGAGTGCAGAAACAGTTTCGGGAACAACCTGCTAATAAGCAACGCTTGATTAACTTTTTACTAGGCATTAGCGAAAAGTATATCAAAGCGCAACGCATTGCCCAAGGATTGTGTTTAGAGCATATCGATGCTTCAGCCATTGAACGCGCCGTAGCTAAAATTCAAGCATCAGCCTTGTTACCGCTGCATATTTTGGGAGAAAAGATAGTTTATGCCAAAGTTCGGGAAGCCACAGGCGGACGCATCAAACATGTTATTAGTGGTGGCGGGGCGTTACCAAGGCACATTGATAACTTTTTTGAAATTATTGGTGTAGACATTTTACAAGGTTATGGTTTAACCGAAACTTCGCCAGTAACTAATGCGCGTCGTCCTTGGCGGAATTTCCGTGGTTCATCCGGTCAACCAATTCCCGGTACAGAAGTAAAAATTGTAGATCCTGAAAATCGCCAACCTTTAGCCAAAGGACAAAGAGGTTTGGTGTTATTGAAAGGGCCGCAAATCATGCAGGGGTATTACCAAAACCCCGAAGCAACAGCCAAAGCCATTGATGCTGAAGGTTGGTTTGACAGCGGTGATTTGGGTTGGGTTACGCCAGAAAATGACTTGGTGCTAACTGGTAGGGCAAAAGATACAATTGTCTTGACTAACGGGGAAAACATCGAACCACAACCAATTGAAGATGCGTGTTTGCGATCGCCTTATATTGACCAAATCATGCTTGTAGGGCAAGATCAGCGCAGTCTTGGTGCTTTAATTGTTCCCAACCTCGAAGCCTTAGAAAAATGGGCCCAAAGTCAGAACGTGCAATTACGTCTACCAGAACAAAACTCCGAACTCAGCACTGGTGTTGACCTAGAGAGTAAAATAATCCAGGATTTGTTTCGCCAAGAATTGAATCGGGAAGTACAGAATCGTCCAGGTTATCGTTTAGATGATCGCATTGGGCCATTCATACCAAGTTGCAGTCAGATGTAGTAGTCTAAAAAAAGAGATGACGAGAACAAAGGCAGAGTCTGACGGGTGCATATGGCTCAAGTAACGCAAGCAGTACCCCATCTAGATTTAGAGACGGTAAAACAAAGAGTAAAGTTGGCGCAATCGCATTGGGAAAGGCAAAAATGGCTAGTGATATACAATGCGAGCGCAGATCCAAGAACAGCAGCCGAGATAGCTGTACACGTAGGGGTATCAAAAGGGTTTGTCAGAAAAGTAATTCAACAATACAACCGCAAGGGAGAAGCTGGATTATCAGCGTCAGGGAAAGGCGGTAGACATAATTGCTATCTAAGCTGGGAGCAAGAAAAAGAACTGATAGATTCTTTTAAAGAAAAGGCACGCAGTGGTCAAGTGGCAACAGCAATGCAAATAAAACTTGCGTATGAAAAGAAATGTGGTTTTACTGTGCATAAAACTACAATTTATCGCCTATTAGAACGGCATCAGTGGCGCAAAATTATCCCAAGACCAACTCATCCCAAAAAAGACCCAAATTCTGTTGATGAATTTAAAAAAACTTTCCTCAACTAGTAGAAAAAATTAATCAAACAAGAGACCCATCTGATACTAGACCTGTAGTATTAATGGCAGGAGATGAAGGCAGGTTTGGTCGGATTGGAGAAGTTAGGGCTTGTTGGTGTCCCCAAGGTATACGCCCAACTGTGCCAAAACAACAAGTCAGGCAGTATATTTATGCTTACGCCGCAGTTGCACCCGAATTAGGCAAAATGACTTGCTTAACTTTGCCTTATGCTAATACTAAAATGATGAATTTATTTTTATCACAAATTTCCCAAGAATTTGCTGATTATTTTGTAATTTTACAGTTAGATAAAGCATCTTGGCATCGTTCTAATGCTTTAAATGTTCCTGAAAATATTCGTTTAATTTTTCAACCTGCTCATAGCCCAGAATTAATGCCGGTTGAACACATCTGGGAAGACATTCGAGAAAAACACTTTTATAATCAAGTCTTTCCTACTTTAGACCACGTTGAGGACGTACTATGCCAGGGTTTAATCGACCTTTGTTCTGATAGCGATCGCCTGCGTTCTTTAACTTTTTTTCCTCATCTCAGAATACTACCTCTGAACGCAACTTAGTATCAGGCTGATTCTAGAACCGTTTTCTATTGAAAATGGCTTGATGACCCAAACACTAAAAATCCGGCGACACGTTGTTGCAGAACGCTACGGCGACCTGATTAACAAAATGTTTGCCTGATATTCAAAAGTGCTGATTGCTGTTAGCCGTAGCGGGGCGTTTAGCCCGTGCTGAGTATCAAACCTCGATAATTTCCACTGCAAACTTTATAGAGTGAACGCGAAATATGGATGTCTCCAACCCCCAACTACTTTTGAAGCGCATCGTCAACGTCAAAGTTATTGTTACTCCCCTCTGGAGAGAGGAAGTACAACAGCAATTGCAAGCCCAGATCAATCAACTTGATCAGCAATTGCAACAACTTGACCTCGAAGGACAAAGAGCGATCGCCGCTATTCAAAAGCAAAGTATTCAACCACCTAGCCCCCAAACTCTGCAACAAATTGACAACATCCAACTGCAAGTTAATCAAAAGAAAAGCGAATTCCTAGAGCAAAAAAATCAAATGCTGCAAAACCTTCAGCAAGTACAGATGCTGGAGTTAGATCAAGAAGTCAACCAATTTCAAATGGAAGGATTTTTCCGGGTAGAAAAAGGTGATAACTTAATTAGCAAAATGCAGGTAGAAATCGTCATGCGCGATGGCATTATCGAAGATATTCGCGGCGATATCTAAATAAAGTATGAAGTGTGAAGTCTGAAAGTATGAAAATTTTATCCTTCACACTTCAGATTTTTACTCTGATTTAATTGTTTGCTGTGGCGACTTCCAGGTTTACATTGTACCTGGGAGCCAGCCCAGATAATTTCCCACACAGGCGGCGAACTCACTAAAAGCGATCGCCCAAAAGTATTCATCTCCACCCGATATTTAATCGCATTGACTGAATTACTATTTTGGGGAATGTGTGTAATGGTCACTAGGGCTTGATTGTGCTGGGGATAAATCACTTCTATCTTATCTATCCCCTTTTCTGACCCTACATCTTCAATCGCATTCAACGCCAGGGTTTCTGGGTCACTCCCTTGGCGAGCCGCATTCAGACTTTCTAATGGTATAGATTTATAGTTAATACGCTCTGGATCAACCACAAGATTTTCAGTATGTTGCATGACTGAAAATTGCGGTTTTACTGGATTTTCAGTATGGAAAACTGTTACTGGATTTTGGGGCTGAGTGATATAAACACTAATAGCAGCAGTAACAATAATACTGAGTAGTAAAATCCGCAGAAATTTCCACTTTCCTGAAAGCATAAGCTCACAAAAATTTCCCACAGATTAATTGTGAATTTTAAATTGAAGTTAAACCTCTAATTATTTACACTTCGCTAAGAACAAAATCCTGATACAAGTGTAGAGTAGAGCAGAATATTGTCAATATTCCCAAGATCACATCTTGTGAATCATGGATATCACGCACAATTGCAGAAAATTTATCCATTGTGTAGTTAGAGACAGCAAAATCCTAATTTACCGACCCCAGATTACTAAAGATTTCAATCAAATTACCATCAGGATCACGAAAATGTGCTGTGCGGAGTCCCCAGGCTGGACGATCTAAGGGTTGGGTGACAACTATGACGTTGCGTTCTTTGAGTTTTTCGTAGACTTCATCCACGTTATCAACGGCGAAAACTAAAGCCATTTTGTTTTGACAATCAAAAGCCGAAGGTAGATAAGCACTGGGAATTGCTTCAGCCATAAAATCTTTTCTAAATAATGCCAGTTTAAGGTGAGATCCGGTGTGCAACTCAGCATAGCCGCTATTTTCATCACCCCAATCAATCCAAAAGCCGAGTATGTCACGGTAGAAGAGAAAACAATCTGTGTAGTTGGTTACTAGCAGCCTGATATGTGTTAACTGAAGCATGATAACTATGATGTCTATTAGTGAATATACTAACTATGAATTCTTGGCTCTGGATGCAAGTTTACCAGCAGATCGCTTTCAACAATTGCTAACTCATCCAGCCGTTGCTGGACGATTTCGCGGTCAAAATAAGTATCTGCTAAAACCCAGTATGTACCAAAGTGTCTTGCTTCCGATGCCATTAAGCTTTGATAAAATTTAGCTAATTCTGCTTCAGGACAGTGTGTAGCTAAAAGTCCTAGTCTTTCGTGACTGCGGCCTTCTATTAAGCCAGTGACGAGTAAGGAATCTAAAAAACGGTCTGGTTCGTTGGGACGGACAGCGGCTTTTAAACCAGCACCATAGGGAGGCGGTGATAAAGGTGCTAAGGGTATATTGCGGCGTTCTAGCCACTGGTTGACGAGTTCAAAGTGTTCTAATTCTTCACGAGCGATCGCAGTTAATTCCCTTACCATTTTGGTATTGGAAGGATAGCGAAACATAAAATTTAACGCCACCCCTGCGGCTTTGCGTTCGCAGTGGGAATGGTCAAGCAAAATAATATCTAAATTTGCGATCGCTTGTTCTACCCAAGCATCAGATGTCGGCTGCTTGAGGGCGTTGATAGTCGGTAATGCAGAAGTAAGCACAGGCTGAAATTGAAGAAATTGCAATCCTGCTGAGTATCCCAGCAAATCGATTGTAATAGCGAATGGGGTGAATTAGTGTGGGCGATCGCTGAAGAGGCTGAAGATTTTGGTTTAGGAGTGTAAGAGTGACTTCAAGATAATTCTTTATGACCAAAATTAAGTAAATCACCAAAGCATAGTAATTTTCCTATGTTGTTACATCAGTATTGTGGTTGAAGTTTATCAACCCTACTTTTTTAGGAATAATTATCTACTGCTTTGGTGCTTTTTTAGCGGATATTTCCGCCATAAGGGTAAAAGTAAAGGGCATATAAAGCCTATAATAGCTGCCTAAAAATTACTGTATCAGCCCACACCATTTGTTCAGATTTCCCATTGATTTTTGCCCGGCGATTCTATGTCAGGAAAATCTTATACTTCACCCAACTTTGTACTGTTAATTATCATGAATTATTTGTATTGATTAATAACTAAATATAAAATTTTACCAAGCAATTGGTTGGCGATCGCGGAAAAATCCCCCAGTCACACCATCATCTTTAAGGGTAGCCAGCCAGACAATTGTATCAACTCCTTGTTCTGGTGTACGTGGTGCATTAGCGCCACCCATATCAGTTTTTACCCAACCTGGACATACAGAATTAACTAATATATTGCTACCTATTAATTCACTGGCAAAAATTCGGGTTACAGCATTTAAAGCTGTTTTAGAAATACGGTATCCAGGAGAACCACCCTCCATATCTGTTAACTGTCCCATTCCCGAAGAAACATTAACTATTCGTCCGTAATTTTGTTTCTTCATCAAGGGAATTAACGCTTGAGTAACTCGCACAACACCATAAACATTTGTATCAATTGTTGTCTGCAAAGTATCAATTTTGGTATCAATAATGCCCTTGCTTCCTGCTTGAGCATCAATATAAATACCTGCATTATTGACCAGTGCATCAAGTTTGCCAAACTGCTGATCAATAAACTCAGCTAAATTTTGACTACTTTCATCACTGGTGACATCTAAAGTATAAGCAATTACATCTAAACCCTCAGCCTGTAACTTTTGTGCGGCGGCTTTACCTTTATCTTCGTCTCTGCTGGTGAGAATTACCTTATATCCTTGTTTCGCCAGTTGACGAGAAGCTTCAAATCCCAATCCACGATTTCCACCAGTGACGACAGCAACTTTTTGGTTTGTACTCACGTTGATTTTCTCCCCATCATATTTTTGTGGTGGCATTTTTTAAAATACAAGAAGTGAAAAGACATCACACCCATCGTTTGACAGAAACCAGACGATAAGTAGAAACGCTTAAATAATTCACGTTATGTCATTGCGAATGAAACGAAGTGGAATGAAGCAATCGCAAAGATTACGCCAATTTTATATTCTGTTAGATAGTTGGGTTTATTCTCACCGACTTACTTAAATTAAATCTGCATCAATCCCCAAATCACACCTGCTGTAACTAGTGGGACACCAAGGTTATCTGTCCCGTGGGGTGATATGGCTTCAACTAAAGTTGCACAACTAGCACTCACTAATGCTATTAATAAAGCCTTTCCCGCACCAATAGACACAGCTTGGCTAAGTAAAGAATTAGGTAAAAACATTAGTACCAGAAATATTGCTGTTGCACTAGCTAAAAACATCGCCAGTGAACCTTCCCAAGAACGCACAGATGAGCCTATTTGATATTGATGTTTTCCGAAACGTTTACCAATTAATGCAGCTAAAGCATCTCCCCAAGTCATAGCCATAATTCCCGCTACAGCAATGGGGACATGATCAACTGAATCATCTGGTCGCCAAAATAACCCAAAAAGGATAGTAACTGAAATTGCAAAATAAACAGTACCTGGGGAACTATCTTCAGTATCCATTGCACCGATAATTCGATAACGATAAAGCAGATAATTGATGAAAATAAAGGTGGCGAAAGGGATAATACCGATTTGCCAATGTTTAAACAGCAACAGCACACCAAACACCCACGTCCCCGCACCAATATGGATAACCTTGCGAGTTAAATCTGGCTTGACACCAAATAGCCTCCGCATTCCTTCACCAAGGGCTAATAAACCGATAGCGTAGGTGTAAGATGCTGCTAATCCGATCAGATCACTGTTATTCATTATTTAATTGAATGCGCCGCGACTCGATATTTTACAAGCTATTTCAATAATTCCCTAGTTTACTATTTGAACTGTTGCAAAATCCGGTAGCCAATGCAGAGGCGTATCGATTTGATTCTGTAGCTGTTAAAGAACCTAAATTTGAAATCGATGGTAATGACTACTTATTCACTTTGGTCTTTCGCTGTTGCGGTTGAAATTTTTATCTTGGAACGACACACTACCGATACCTTGCAAAATCCCACGACCGATTAAACCTAAACCACGACCGATAATTTGAGTCAGCACAAAGACAATACCACTCCCTAGAAAAGATAATAGGGATTGTAGACGAGGAGCGATCGCATCCCAAAATTCTAGCCCTAGCGTCACCAATAAAGGAACTCCCGAAAGCTTGGCTAATTCTGCGTTTCGCGGAGCATATATCGAAGTTTTAGCAATCCCACGCGGTGCTAATACAAACAACTCATAGCGGCTTTCAAAAATTGCTTTGGCTTCATTAACATAATTATTTAAACGATATTTCCACGATAATTCATTTCTAAAACGTTCAATTTCTCGCGTAGAAATTAACTTCCGAGTATAGAAATTTTTTTTAATCGCTTCTACATCTGCTAAATAATTTAACAGTGGTTGTAATACCCCATTACCAACCTGAATCAACAAATTCTCTAAAATGATCAATGCCTGAGATTTAGCATCATCACTATCAGCTAAATAAGCATGATTATCAATATATAAATCTGTCTGAAACAGTAAATAAGAAAATAACTCTAATACAAAAGGAATTTTATTTAATATTTCTGTTTGAATAACTCTAGGATTTTGCAACAATACATTTACCACTGCAATACTTTGCTTCCCGACTTGAACTTGGGAAAATTTACCGAAAAAATCTGTAACTGTAGCTTGCCAAACATCAAATAATATAGTGTTTTTGTATCCTTCTAACTGCTCAATTGTAATTTGAGCCGCACGTAAACTATCTAACTGTGTAGCTAATTTTTGTAATATTAAATAAAGTAAATCACGTTTTTTCGCTTCATATAAAATATCAATTTCTAAAGGAACATCCGCAACGTTTTCTAAGGGCGATTGTAGCTTATTGATACAAGTAGAAAATAATTCAAATTGTAAGTTAATTGGGTTAATATCTGGTAGCAAAGTTAGTGGTTGTTCCACATCTGTTGTGACAATAGCACTACTAGATAAAGGAATAAATGGCAATTCTTCAGGAGAGGAAGTTAATTGTTGCCTTTGTTGGGATGAACTTAAAAATTTATTGAGTAACCAATGAGCCGCTAAAAGTTCTCGCCGTTGTCCAGCCAGTACAGCCCGTTCTAGTATTGGTAAACCTGGGGTTTGTAATTGTAATGTAACTTTTGCTAAGGAATCATTAATATAATTAATTCCCAATAAACACTGATTATGCCATAGCCGTAATAAAGGCATCTGAGGCGGTGGAGAAATATTAACTGGAGAAGGATTGGGATTTAATACCCAATAGGAATCACCTGTTGCTACTTCTGCTATGACGGCAATTATTTGAGATATGGGAGTACCTTTAGGGAGATAGCCATTGATCCCAGCTACCTTAGCCGCAGTCAGTATTTCTGGGTTTTGGACAGAACTCAGCAGTAAAATTGGCAAAGTGGGATATGTACTTTTGAGCAGACGACACAATTGTAAACTTTGTAACTGACTATCAAGAGAACGACCGTTGCCCAATTCCAAAACTACTAGATTTACTTGGTTGGGGTCTTGATGAGCAAATTCTGCTAGTCTTTGCAAAGCAGCCGTATCGGTTTCTACTTCTGCTACAACTTGCCAATCAGCCATTTCTTCTAAAGCTATCCGCAGTCCCAAGCGAAAAATAGGATCTTGGTCAATTAGTAATATTTTGAGAGGGCGATCGCTCATCATTACCTGAGACACTAAGGATATTCCTACTCATTGTCACCTGTTTTCGTCCACCCATAAATGAATCATAATTACATAGGCGGAGTCTTAATTGTGTAATTAGATGAACCTCAGTATTCGGCAATGGTTGGCAGAACGCCAGATTGAAATCCACCAAATTAGAGCATTTTCCCTTGGTCAATTGGCGGGAGTCGCCTACCGAATTGTCCAAGACATGGAACTCAAAAGCCTTGCACCGCTTGATGTCTGTACTTTAGTTGAGGTGTTAGAACTGCCTTTGGGGTCTGTTTGGGAAGATATTCATGTCATCGCCCGATTAACAGAAAGCCTATTGCGTAGTCTCAGTGAAAAAAAAGCCTTAAAACGTAACGAAGGTACATGGTTGGCGTTTCAAATTGCCTATCTCCAAGCTTTACAACAGGTGATTCAACAAGAAGTCAGCCTGCAAAAACCTTGGCTGAATCGAGCCATGATTCCAACTCCCGCGGAAATATTGAAAGAGTTGATTGGCAAACTCAGTTTACAAGATGTTCAACTCCAAGGACTTTTGAAAACTCTAAGTCCAGGTAAATTAACTGATACTCAAGCTGAACAAGCACTATCTGTAGTGGCAGATTCATTATTAGTACAACAAATGAATAATGCTACTGTAGCTTGGTTAATTGCCAATGGTGCTGAAGATTTAGAAGCAAAATTGTTAACGCAGCGTTTAACTCATTCCCTAAGTGGATATTTACTCAAAGTTGTGGCTGAAAATGCACCGCAACTGGCACAATTACAAAAATTTTTCCAGTTAGGTTCTACTAGAAATATTTCCACCTCAGAACTAGGTACTTTGGGAACCTCTACTAATTCGACTGTAGGAGACAAAATTGATTTATGTCGAGAAAATTATCGGGGGATTCTGCTCCAAAATCTGAGTACACCTTTATTTATAGAATCTTTTGCACTCAAAGATATTTATATTCCTCTCAAGGGTTTAGTCTCAGACAAAAGTAATTCTCCATCGGTATCTGTTGATTTAAAAAAATGGGTGCAAGAACAGTTAGCAGATAGCGAAACAATCGCTGTCATTACATCAGAACCAGGATATGGTAAAACCAGTTTTTGCCAAATTTGGGCAGCAGAAGTAGCACGAAAACTTTATCCTGTTTGGATGCCAGTAATTATTAGATTGCGGGATATTAAGTATGGCAAAACTTTAGCAGAAACTCTTAATTCTGGGTTTATTTTGAATACTCAGGTTAATTTAAGTGATTGGTTTGATCAAGAACATTCGCGATGTTTGTTACTTTTAGATGGTTTGGATGAATTACCTGCTTCTAGTTTAGGCACAAGGGCAAAGGCAATTTTTCTCCAGCAGCTAATTGAATTTCAATCTGAAGCTAAACATAAAATTATATTGACTAGTCGCAAAAATACTTTAGAAGAAATTGACTCTGATATATTATTGCAGTTACAACAAATAGTCATTCAACCATTAGAACAAGAACAATTAAAACAATGGTTTCAACAGTGGGCAATTTTGCAATCATTACCCATCGCCCAAAATTTCTTTACCTTTTTAAAGCAATCTGGTTTATTTGTCAGTAATTCTAAATTTCCCGAACTTTCGGCTTTGGTGCGCCAACCTTTGATGCTGTATTTGCTAGGGGTTTTACATCGTGACGCACTCATAGATGATGAAATATGGCAATTAGCTCAATCAAATAGTACTTTTACTGTAGTTTGGGAAATTTATTATCGCCTGAGTCGTTGGTTACTAGGCTATCCAGCAATTGGCGGGATTAAAACCATGCTATTGCGTTCTGGTTCGGCTCACATTCATCGTACACAAGAAGCGATCGCCAATTTACTCTCAGGCAGTCATCCCCAAGATTTATTAAAGCAAATGCAGGCGATCGCTCTGCAAATTTTACACAGCGATCGCGATCAAATTCACTTACCGAAAACTTCTCACCCTCACACCCTACCAGCCTTCTACTTCAAAACATCCCACTCCGAACTTTTGGTAGAATTTTCCCACCCCAAATTAGGTGAATATCTCTGTGCTGACGCTATTGCTGATCAACTACAAATCTTGACTCAGCAGCAAAAAGATGCCTATGGAACCCTGATGTTTTGCCTAGATTCTCCTCAGAGTGTTGCTCAACATCTATATAAACTACTTGGTTATGGTGTGTTGACTAGAGAAATCAAACAACTGATAATTGAAACTTTACTACACCAGCCTAAAAGCGATTTTTCTCTAGATTTATTACTACAACGTCTAGAATTATTTTGGCATGGTTACTGTCAAGGTCGTTGGTTGAATGAAGGAATCGTTCATCTAGCTTGGAATTATTTCCACACACTGGATAATCCTATTAATGTTGAGCAAATTAATGCCAACGTCGGTATAAATATATTTTTATTATTGTGTGCTGGCTATCGCGCAACAAAAGTTGCTTTTTCTCCTTGCGGTAATCCTGAGAATGTCACTGAATTTTACCCAGAAGCTTTGACGATGCTGATGGGTAAACTGGCAATTTTATCTAATCATGTTTTAGTCCGGCGAATTCTCCCTCAATCTTTAATTGGACTTAATCTCTCAGGCGCATCTTTGTCACAAATGATGTTAGCTAAAGCTAATTTTGAACAGACAAATTTTTCAGGTGCAAATCTCAGTTATGCAAATTTAGCTGGTGCAAATCTCAGTCGGGCAAATTTAACTGGTGCAAACCTCAGTTATGCAAATTTAAATGGCGCAAACCTCAGCCGTGCAAATTTAACTGGTGCAAATTTGACTGGTGCTAATCTCAGAAACATTAATTTTGAGACTGTTAATCTTACCAATGCCTGCTTATTTGATACTATTTTGAATGATACTGACAGAGAAATTGCCACAGTTAATGGTGCTGTATTCTCTTTGGAACAGTTTTACACCCTGAAAAAATTACTCTCACAAAAATCTTTAATGAGCATCACCCCTAGCGCCGATAAAACGGAAGCTTGGTTGCATAATAATCCTGATATTCAAGGACTTGAAGGTTTGGAAGGAGAGACAATGGTCTCAGTAGATCTATACGATGATGATGATGATGTCGAAGATGAAACGGTATTTAGTGTAAATCCTAATGATTATGATTAGTCATTGGTCAATAGTCCATAGTCAAAAGTTATTTTTCTCTACACCCCTACACCTCTTCTGATGGATGGCGATAACCATAAAAGTTAATACTATATTCCGTGATTTGTACCCCTGTTTGTTCTTCAACTTGACGGAGTAATTCTGCTGGTAATTCTATGTGGACATCTAAAATTTGATTGGTATCAAGACAGTTGACATGGCTGTGAGCATCACTAATGTTGCCATATAAACGGCCATCACAGTGTTCGATACACTCAATAATACCTTGGCTTGATAAGGCTTCCAGGTTTTGATATACAGAGGTATGGCCAATGTCTTTGCCTTCTTGGTTAAGGCGATCGTAAATTTCTCTAGCAGATAGATGCTCATTTGCTTGCCACAGCAATTCTAAGACAAAGCGGCGCTGGCGGCTAACCCGCATACCCAGCATTTGACACCGATCAAGTGCATCTTCTAAGGAACGAATTGGTTTTTTAGCTATCGTTGGTTTTTGCATATTAGGTTTGGCTAACTATTCTGGAAATTGGGTATTTCCATGTTTAATTTTTCTTTTTGATATAAAAAAATATTATATGCTGCTTGTTCGCCTCAACTGTGTTGTTTTTAGCGATCGCTGCACAACTTACAGTCTTAAATAACAGTATTTACAGTTTGTTGATGGTTTACTCATCATATTCTTATCTAAAACAAACTCATTACAACTTTAGCTTAAAATCCAAATTAATGTCCACCTGGAGATAGGTGTGGTTTATATGACGCAATCTAGTTCAGTTCATGTTTGTGTTCTACCCTGGGGAAAGTCGCTAATCTCGGTAAAATTTTTATCTTCTTTTCTGAATTAAAATTGGGTAAAAAGCCTTAAAACTGTCTCTCAGCAGCGATTTCGGTAATTAAACTGGTGAGATTCCCAAAAAGAGCGAGTATAATCGGTGACTGACAATTGACAGTCTAGTTATCCTAAAGGGCTATTTTATGTCAGACCAATTTACCTTTACCGTTACAAATGACACCGACCTAGCAATTACAGAGTTGTGGGTATCTGTTGATGATGAAGAGTGGCTTCCATTTACCTTGAGTGATGACGGGATTCCATCAGGTGAAACAGCAACAATTGCTTGGGCTGAATATACCAATGATTCTCCTTGTGAATGGTATATCTCTGCTGTATTTGAAGATGAATCAGAAACTGATTCAGCCTTATTTAACTTTTGTGAAGAACCCGCTTTAACAATTGGATAAAAGCGATCGCAAAAATTGCTAAGGGCGCACAGATGTACGCCCTTAACTTTTATACAACTAAATAAAATTGCATATCTTTACCAGTTAGCCACAGCTTGAGTGATCGCGTCTTTAGCAGCTGCTAATGATTGTTGACGAGCATCATCACCTAAATTGAGGCTATCAGCATGAATAAATGTCACATCTGTTAGACCAATAAAACTCAAAATAGCGCGGAGATAGGGTTCTTGATAGTCATAAGCTGCAAAGGGTGTACCTGGAGGAAAAGTCCCACCACGAGATGTAATAATTAGTACTTTTTTGCTGCTATCAACTAAACCCTTATAGCCGTTCGCATCAACGGTGAAGGTGCGACCAACACGAACAATTTGGTCAATGTAAGCTTTGAAAGTAGAAGGAATATTCAAGTTATACATTGGTATACCAAAAATATAGCGATCGGCAGCTAGAAACTCATCAATTAAACTATCTGAAAGCTTAATCGCCTCAGCTAATTCGGGTGTGTGCGTATCTGGTGGTGTAAAAGCCGCAGCTATCCATGATTCGTCTACGTGGGGAACAGGATGATGACCCAAATCTCGGTAACTAACTGTATCCCCTGAATGAGTATCTTTCCAGGATGTGATGAACTCATAAGTGAGTGCGCGTGAAACAGAACGTTCACCACGAGGACTAGAATCAATGTGTAGGATATTTGCCATAAATAAAGCCTAAAATCAGATTATTACTCAAATTTGTTGGTTTGAACGAGCAGTACAAAAGGTGACACCAGAAATCTACATCAGTTCACCAGAAGCGCAGAAAGTCTGTCAAGTCAAGCCCACAATCGTCAGCATCAGTGATGCAAGCATATTATACTGGGCTAAAAGCATGACACGGTAAACCGATATTTGTTGCCTATCTAGCTGCATCAGATTTTATGTTTGTTTAACAGTCTTAAGTAAAGAATGTTCAACTTGAACGCAGACTAACTATGCTTGTTATACCAACCAGACGAACTAATTACCAACTTTAATGGTATTATCTAAAAAATCTTGACTGAATTAAGCTTCTGCGGTGTGGCTAAAAGAATAATTAATCTAAGCAGTAAGCAGTAGGTTTGTAAAAATGCTTGCTGCTGAAAATTTGGTGTGCGAAAAAACAGACCAAATTAGTTAATTTTTTACTTAATTTCAGTCAGATACCAGGGCAATATATAAGTGAAAATATTTTGATATGCGTTCTGACCAAAAAAATATAAATCTTATTTATACCGCAACTAGTAAGCATAATATTTGGGAAAATTATCCCCATCAATCTGAAAAAAACAGCCTGAAATCTATAAATGATCGGAGTTATTTATCTGCTTTAAAATCAAGTAATACTGGCTCTGATATCACTAGCTTGAATCAGCAAAATAACCAAGAAAATACTCAAGCGATCGCACTGACATCTGCCCAACCAGACTTAATAGTACAAAATGCTGTAGCTCCAGCTTCAATAACTGCTGGTAGTACAATTAACCTGAACTATCAAGTCAAAAATCAAGGTGTAGAAAATGCTTTTTCTAGCTACACACTTTTTTATCTATCGCATGATCAAACTGTGAGTGATGATGATGTTTACTTAGGCTCAGACTATGTTGATGGTATTGCTGCTGGTGTTTATAGTTCAGAATCAGTCGCACTCAAAATCGAAAATAATATTGCCGCTGGTAGTCATTATTTACTTTATCAAGCTAATGGTAATGGAGATGCTATTGAAAGCAATCTAAACAATAATACTTTTGCTCAGACTATCAATGTAACTCAAACGAAGACAGATTTGATAGTTCAAAATGCTGTCGCTCCCAGTTCTATATCTGTGGGAGAGAGTTTTAAAGTTAGTTATCGTGTCAAAAATCAAGGTATTGGCAAAGCTTTTCCTAGCTCTACAACCTTTTATCTATCTAGAGATAAAACAGTGAGTGATGATGATTTGTATTTAGGCTCTGATGAAATTGCTAGTCTGGCCGCAGGTGCTTACAGTTCCAGAACACTCACTTTTAGCATTGAGAAGAATGTCGCCCCAGGTAGTTATTATCTGTTGTACAAAGCTGATGGTAACAACAATGTAATTGAAACGAATGAAAGTAATAATATCGTTGCTAAAGCGATCGCCCTGAAAAATACTTTTAGTTCTACAAATGGTTATGGCTTAATTAATGCAGCAGCCGCTGTGGCTCAAGCTTTAGCTCAAACTACCTTTGCAGATGTTCCTGATTTGGGCGGTCGTAATTGGGGCGCAGATCTGATCAAAGCTTCAGAAGTCTGGGCTAAAGGCTATACAGGCGCAGGAATTACTGTCGCGGTTGTGGATAGTGGTGTTGACCGCAACCATCGAGATTTAAGCTCTAATATTTGGAAAAATACCAAAGAAATTGCTGGCAATGGTAAGGATGATGACGGCAATGGTTATATTGATGATGTCTACGGTTGGAACTTTGTTAGCAATAACAATAACACCCTAGACAAAAACGGTCATGGTACTCACGTTGCGGGTACTATTGCCGGGGTAAACAATAGCTTTGGTGTAACTGGTATTGCCTATAATGCCAAGATTATGCCAGTGAAAGTTTTAAATGAAAATGGCTCTGGCTCTGATAGTGCGATCGCTAATGGTATTCGTTACGCTGTGAACAATGGCGCAAATGTGATTAACATCAGTATTGGCAAAGATCAGCCGCATACTGATATACAGTTAGCCGTGCAATATGCCAGTAGCAAAGGCGCAATTGTCGTTATGGCTGCGGGAAATGCCAGTGGTTCCACACCATATTATCCTGCCAATTATGCTCAAGATTGGGGTGTGGCGGTGGGAGCAGTTGATCAATCTGGGAATATGGCCGATTTTTCTAATTTAGCTGACTTTGAACTAATCAGCTATGTTACAGCCCCTGGTGTTGGTGTTTATTCTACACTTCCTGGTAATAAATATGCTGCTTGGAACGGCACATCAATGGCAACGCCTCATGTTGCTGGGGTAGTAGCTTTGATGCTCAGTGCGAATAAAAATCTTACTGATGCTCAAATACGTAAGATAATCACAGCTACTGCAAGCAATAGTTTGACGGCATAAGGTCATTAACAGGACTTACGCACAAAAATTGTCTGGGGAGACTGGGTATAAGGATGTAAGGGTTTTGAACACTTACACCCTTACACACCCTATACTCCTTCACCTACTCCCTAACGAAAACTAACAACTCGCAGCTTTTTTGCGCTTTAACCAACTGCCTAGTAACCCAGCAATAGCGATACCACCAATAGTTGTTGGTTCAGGTACAGCTTGGTTTCCAGAACCCTGTGAATTATCATCTTCTACACGGTAGACACTGACATCATCTAGGTTTAACCAGTCATATCCAGTGTGACTAGCAAACTTTAACTCTGTAACTCTTGATGTAGCCACAAAGTTAAGGGTGTATTTTTGGAAATTCAGTAGAGAATCAGGATTTAAGGTGAGGTTTGTTAGTTCTAACTGCTTTTGTCCACCGACAAATACTTGAAATATGTTATCAAGACGGGGTGCTTCTTCTACAGAGGCTAAGTAGAAGCTGAGTTGATACTCGTTATCTTTTTTTGTGGCTAGATTTTGGGAAAGGTACGCCAATGTTCCAGGCGGAGTATAGCCAAGTTCGACGCTACGTAAACCATTGGTTGCTGGGTTGGGATAATTTGACAAACGATTAGCAAAGATATCAGTACCAATCAGACTGTTATTATTCCAGCCAGTAATAAAAGGATTAGGTAAAGTGGGGTCATAATCAGGATTTACCAGTGGGTCTGCTTCAAAATCGCCATTCTGCACTAGATTTACTCTTACCGCTTGCGCTTGGGGAATGTAAGCACCAGTAATAGCAATGGCGCTAGTCATACCAACAACAAGCAATCCTATATTTTTCGCTGATTTCATCAGATTTAACTCCAAATAGTTTAAATGCCACGAGAATAAAAAATTACTGAAAAAGCGATCGCAGATTTTCTGGGGTTAAGGAGTACCAAATCCACGAGCAGTCAACCTACCTCTGGCTGTAGAACTTGATAAGAAGTTGGCAAAACTAGTTGCAGCCGTAAGATTAGTAGTTCTGTTAAGTACAGCCGCCGGATAGACAATCGAACTGTGGCAGTTTTGTGCCACAGTTGTGATGAAGGTAGTACTATTAGAAATTCTTTGGTCAGTTGTGTAAACTAGACCTGCATCAATTGTGTTGCCACTAAGTGTTTTATTTTGCACTGCCGTCAAGACGTTACGGACATTACTAGCAAACACTAACTTGTTGGCAGTCGTACTATTTAGGAGAGTGTTGTAGCTACCTGCACCACAACCACTGAGGGTGCTTTGGAGAGCTTGTTGAGCATAGGCTCCGGCGGGTACGGTTGCGGGATCACCGATAGCAATCCCTCTAATACCACTTCTGGGAGGACTGCTGGTGGTGCTGTTTGTCAGTCTGTCAATACCTGCGATCGTCGGACTGGGAGCCGGAGAAGTCGGCGTAGTCGGTCTAATCAAAACTAGACGGTTAGTTGCAACTGTCACTGGCCAACCAGAAGCTAATTGTCCCGCTGTTTGCAGGCTATTCATTTGCGTTGTCGCCGCCGAGATAAAAATATCTGGGATACCTGCTGACTGATTTGCTGGCAAGTTGATTTGATTGAGCAACGCACCAGAAGAATCAAAAGTGTTGACAAAAGTAGCTCCTAAGCTAGGGTTAGCGGCAATGAAGTCATTTTCAATTTCTGGTAGTACTTCTGATAAGCTAACTGCGGCAAAGACCCGCAAGGTGACTGCCGCCTGTGCTTTTTCGGCTGTCTGATTGAGCAGCGGTAAGCCTATTACTAACAGCAAGCTGGTAATCGCCGCAGCTATCCAGGTGATCAAACCTCTTCTTCGAGTTAGAAACATGCTGAATCGTTGAGTTGGTGTAAGGTTGACGCAGGCGTATATTACCAACCACAGGAGTGTTTACCAATATATTTGGTAATAATACTATAAGTAATCCTACCAGGGTTGGTAGTTATTACCAACATATCTGGTAATCAAATCCTGACAAAACACTGTGGTCAAAAGAGGTAGGGGAGCAGGAAGCAAGGGGTAGAATATTTCTCCAATTCCCCCTGCCCTCTTCCCCGAAGCCTCTTCGGTGGAAACTCGGCAATAAATAAATGATCAACGCTGAGGTTAATACTCTTGTGTGCTGCGTTGGCATGAGAAAATCAGATAATACGATCGCAATACAAGCGATAAAGTCAAAGGAAGAAAGATGTCGGATAATTTGAGAAGCCGGGTTGTAACACAAGGTGTACAGCGATCGCCAAATCGAGCGATGCTCCGGGCTGTTGGGTTTGAAGATGCCGATTTTAACAAGGCAATTGTCGGTATTGCCAATGGCTACAGCACTATTACCCCTTGCAATATGGGGATAAATCAATTGGCACAAAGGGCAGAATCTGGTATTAAAAGTGCTGGAGCTATGCCGCAAATTTTCGGTACAATTACCATCAGTGACGGGATTTCGATGGGAACGGAAGGGATGAAATATTCCCTCGTATCAAGAGAAGTGATTGCCGATTCTATTGAAACCGCCTGTACAGGACAAAGTATGGATGGCGTGTTGGCGATTGGTGGGTGTGATAAAAATATGCCAGGGGCAATGCTGGCGATCGCCCGGATGAACATTCCCGCAATTTTTGTCTACGGTGGTACAATCAAACCCGGACACTACAACGGTCGTGACTTAACTGTAGTCAGTTCCTTTGAAGCAGTGGGTCAATACAGTGCTGGCAAAATTGACGAAACTGAATTAACCGCAGTTGAACAAAATGCTTGTCCGGGTGCTGGTTCCTGTGGCGGGATGTTTACAGCTAACACCATGTCTTCGGCATTTGAAGCAATGGGGATGAGTTTACCTTATTCTTCCACAATGGCGGCCGAAGATGCCGAAAAAGCCGACAGTACCGAAAAATCAGCGTTTGTTTTAGTAGAAGCTATTCGTCAGCAATTATTGCCCCGACAGATTATCACCCGCAAATCTATAGAAAATGCTATTTCTGTAATTATGGCCGTCGGTGGTTCTACTAATGCAGTATTACATTTTCTGGCGATCGCCCGCGCGGCTGGTGTGGAATTAACCATCAACGACTTTGAAACTATTCGCGGCCGAGTTCCCGTACTGTGCGATTTGAAACCCAGCGGTAAATACGTGGCTACAGACTTACACAAAGCTGGCGGTATTCCGCAAGTCATGAAAATGCTGCTGGTACATAATTTACTGCATGGTGACTGTATTACCATCAGTGGTCAAACCATTGCCGAAGTGCTTGCCGATGTGCCGAATGAACCTAGGGCTGACCAAGATGTAATTCGCCCTTGGGATAAACCGATGTATGCTCAAGGTCACTTGGCAGTTCTCAAAGGTAATCTCGCTACTGAGGGTGCAGTGGCTAAAATTACCGGGGTGAAAAAACCAGTCATTACCGGCCCCGCCAGAGTATTTGAATCAGAAGAAGCTTGTTTAGATGCGATTTTGGCAGGCAAAATTAAAGCTGGTGATGTGATTGTGATTCGTTACGAAGGCCCCAAAGGTGGCCCTGGAATGCGGGAAATGTTGGCTCCCACCTCGGCAATTATTGGTGCTGGCTTGGGTGATTCTGTCGGGTTAATTACTGATGGACGCTTCTCTGGTGGTACTTACGGGATGGTAGTTGGTCACGTTGCACCAGAAGCCGCTGTAGGGGGAGCGATCGCCTTAGTAGAAGAAGGTGATAGCATCACCATTGATGCACCATCGCGGCTATTACAGTTGAATATTTCTGATGAAGAATTAGCGCGTCGCCGTGCTAATTGGCAACCCCGCCCACCCCGTTACACTAAAGGTGTATTGGCGAAATATGCCAAGTTAGTATCTTCTAGTAGTCTTGGTGCAGTCACAGACTTAGGTTTGTTTGATAGTTAATCAACCGCAGATGGACGCAGATAAATAAACATAATCTCTGCGTCTCTGCGCTATGCCAATGCTTCACCATCTGGCATCCTTATGTGTTTTCTTGAGGAATCATGATCGTAAATGTCGTACCTGTACCTACTTTACTTTCTACGATAATTTTTCCTTGATGTAGCTCTATACATTTTTTGACAACTGCTAACCCTAACCCTGTCCCAGCAATATTTTCAACATTTTGGCATCGGTAAAAAGGCTCATATATTTTATGTTGCTCTGCTAATGGAATACCAATTCCTTGATCAATAACTTGAAAAGTTATCATATCCGCTTCAGATTTTAGTATTAAATAAATTTCGGTTTCGTTATTTGAATATTTGATAGCATTTAATAACAAATTGCTAAGAATAGAATACAAAAGCCTTTCATCAATATTGGCTTTAAAAATAGAACCTATTTTTTGAAATCGGAGCATATTTGCTGTTGTAGCAAAAAGCTGTAAATCTTCTACTAAATTTAAGCAAAAGTTTTCTAAATTTATCACTTGTAATTTAAAATCTAACTGACCTGCTTCGGCTCGCGTTAAAATTAATATATCCGTTAATATATGATTCATAATTTTAGCAGAAGATTGAATCCGAAAAATATTCTTTAACTGCTGTCTATCTACTAAATTTTCGAGACTTTCTCTCAATAACTGTGCTGAAAGTAAAATTATACTTAAGGGTGTCCGAAATTCATGAGAAATCATAGAAAACAATTGAATTTTTAAATCACCTATTTTCTTTTCTTGAGCTAAAGAAGATTCTAAATCTCTAATTCGCTCACGTTTAATCCATTGATTCTCCAGAATCATACATAACCCCAGAATTATGATTAAAATTAAAAACGTTGTAAAAATTTCTATAAAAACTCGGAAATAAATACTTTGTTTTGATTGCTCTAATGAATCTTGGAGATAAGTTTGTTCTTCTGCTTTAATATCTGCTATAACCTTCAAGATTTTTTCTCGAATCTGAACACTGCTAACCGTAATATTATTTTGGATTAACAATGCTGTTTTATCTTTTTGATAAAGTTCTATAGATTGCTCTAACAGAGATAATCTTTCATTGACTAATAAATTTAAACTTACCAATCGTTTTTCTTGACTCTCATCCGGATGTATTTGTTTTTGTAATATTTGCAGTTGAGAGCGCATATCTGCCTTTGCATGATAATAACGCTGCAAATCCTGACTACTACCTAAAAAAATATATCCTCGTCTAGCTGATTCTGCGGCAGTCATTGCGCCATAAAAATTTGTCAAAGCATTGAGAGTTTGATATGTCTGCTGCACCCTGTTAGCTCCATATTTGATTTCATCTGTGTTCTTCAACGAAACAAAACAGATAATTACCATTAGCAACAAGGTTAAACCAAAACCTCCCATAATCCATTTTCCAGGGAAAGTCCATTTGATCAATTGCTGAGTCATAGATTGAGTTAAACAATAGTTACTTATACATGATAAATTTAAGGTATTGCTAATATATTTGCCTGTTACTCAATAAAAGATCAAATATGCGAATTTTAGTAGTTGAAGATGATATTCAACTCGCAGAAGTACTAGCAGAAGCACTCAATAGACGGCAATATGTGGTGGATATTGCCAAAGATGGAGAAGCAGCTTGGAACTCTACACAATCCATGAAATATGATTTAATAGTCCTGGATATAACCTTGCCTAAGCTAGATGGAATTAAGTTTTGTCACCAGTTACGAACTGTCGGCATAAACAATGCTGCACATCGTAATGCAACTATACCAGTGTTAATGTTAACAGCGCGTGATACCGTAGCGGACAAAATTGCTGGGTTAGATGCTGGTGCAGATGATTATGTAGCCAAACCATTTGATTTAGAAGAGTTAATGGCTAGAATTCGTGCGTTACTTAGGCGAGGTAGTTCCAGCAGCACAGTGAGTCTGTTATGGGAAAAATTGTACCTAAATCCCAGCACCTATGAAGCTACTTACGATAGCTATCCCCTATCATTAACTCTAAAAGAATATGCAATTTTAGAATTACTGGTTGCTAATGGTAGACGAGTACTAAGTCGTTCTAGCATTATTGAACAAGTTTGGTCAGTTGATGAATCTCCTGTTGAAGAAACAATCAGATCCCATATTAGGTGCATTCGACAAAAACTGAAGGCGTTAGGTGCAGCAGAAAACTTCATTGAAACTGTTCATGGACTAGGGTATCGCTTGAAATAGTCATCATGATGCTCATCTCATCAGCAGCGTTGAAAATTTAGTCAGGATTATCTACACGAATTATACACAAACTCTACACGAGGATTGCATATCAATATAATATTATGATGTTTGAACTTAAAATTATAAGTATAAAATTCAATACTTAAAAATTGAATTTAGTATTCAATCGTCTCTATTTAATGATTTATCAGGGTTCATAAAATTTACGTGATTTGGAGTCATTAAAGAAAACTGAGTTTATTGCGCTTATGAATAAATATGATCGTGGTAGTGGTAGATATGACAATCTGCTTTTAATTAATGAGCTTTGTTCATCTATTACTTTCTATTCGTCAATCATCACCGAAATTAATATAGGACTTACGTAGTGAGATAAGCAATCAAGGATTTTAAGAAGGGTGTATGGATGTATGTACCCAACACCCTGACACCAGGTGAACTCATGCGTAAGTCCTATAAATAGAGTCCGAATATCATATACCTTCACGTTAATTAATTTTAAATTTTTAAATAAGCTAATAAAAATCTCTATTTTCTCTGCAAGAATAATTACCACTGTCCTGTAAGTTTGCTGTTGTTATACATTTTAATTGGCAAATTTAGCACAGGTTGATGTTGGATTAGCTTGCAAAGATAAAGGTTTAGTATTGCCTTTAGGTTTTTATTATTTTTGTGTTTTCCCTTGTTTTTAAAAGTAAAATCCGAGATTACTTCTGTGTTTTACAAAGACTGTGGCTGACGTAAATGGATAGAGTCAGTTTTGTGCAGATGTCATAACTGCACTTACTTGGTTTTTTGTTAAATAGTCCTAATGAAAATTATGAATAGCCCAAAAGTTAAAGGCTCGAAAGATAAAGCACTCTTGAAAAAGAAAATCCTTTCTGTGTTAGCGATCGCTATTACTGCTATTTTTTCTATCGGTGTGATAGTGGGTGGTTTTCTTGACAGAGAAGTGAAAGCACAGTCTGTTGATGCGACTCTACCCAGTAGATTCGGCCGGATGTTTCGTAATCTACCACCTTTTGCGCCACCCAGCCCGATTGTTAAAAATGCTCTGATGGAAATGGGTAAACCTGGGGGTATCTTAGATGCTAAAGACAATTTAGCCGCAGGGCCAATAGCCCTGATCACTGATCCTACTCTCAACGTTAACAATCCCAACAACCCTACCCATACAGCTGGTACAACCTTTATGTCCCAGTTTTTGGATCTTGACATAACCTTTGATACGACATCTCGACTAGGCCAAGTAACACCTCCAGTCTCGGCAACGAACTCTCGAACCGCAGCCTTTGACCTTGATAATATCTACGGTTCTGGGCCGATAGGTTCGCCAAATCTATACGACCCTAAAGATCCAATTAAACTAAAACTTGAAAGTGGCGGCTTATTTGAGGATTTACCGAGAGACGCAAACAATCGAGCGATTATTGCCGACCCACGCGGTGATCAGCATCTAATTATCAGTGGGTTGGTAACTGCGTTCTATAGCTTTCACAACCATCTGGTGGATTTAGTTAGATCCCAGTCTCCTAATATCTCGAACGATGATGTTTTTCGTCAGGCTCGTCAATTGACCACATGGCACTACCAATGGACAATCCTCCATGAATTTTTGCCCCTGGTAGTTGGTCAGGATATGGTGAATGACATATTAAAAAATGGGCGTAAATTTTATAATCCCTTGCCAAATAGAGGATTTATCCCAGTTGAGTTTCAAATTGGTTATCGTATCGGTCACAGTATGATCCGGCCTTCTTACCGAGCCAACTTGGCTGGTGACAATGGTAAGCCCTTCTTTGCATTCATTTTCGATCCTTCTCAAGAGGGAAAACCTGATCCAGATGACCTCCGCGGTCGAGCAAGAGCAGCACGACGCTTTATTGGATGGCAGACATTCTTCGACTTTGGAGATAATCAAGTCAGACCGAATAAATTAATCGATACGAAAATTTCTAGCCCACTGTTTAACTTGCCACTTCAGACTATTGGTTCAGGTACTCCTCCGACTTCACTTATCCAACGTAACCTACTCCGGCACCTAACTTGGCTACTACCATCTGGTCAAAGCATCGCTCAGAAGATGGGTGTACCCGTACTAAGTAAGTACGACTTGGCGGAGCTTCGGAGTATTTACCCTACCTTCGATACCTCCACACCACTTTGGTACTACATCCTCAAAGAAGCTGAACTGAAAGAAAAAGGCTTACATCTAGGCCAAGTTGGCGGTCGGATTGTTGGTGAGGTAATTATCGGTCTGCTTCAGGTTGACCCAAATTCTTATCTCAATGTAAATCCGTCTTGGGTGCCAACTTTACCCACCAAAACTGGTAAACCTCAAGATTTTCGGATGACTGATTTGTTAACTTTTGCTGGTGTAGCTCCGGCTAGTCGTGGTCAGTGATGTTATTGTCGGACTTTTTATACCATAGTTTGGTTTATTTCCGCCGACCTAATTACGACTGAGCAGCTTAATATAATATCCAAAAAGCAAAGAAAGCAAAAAGCAGGTGAGCATCAATCACTTGCTTTTTGCTTTTTGATAAATATTCTCTAAATTTACCTTTTCCTAGTATTTCCTTAACCTTAATTCAGTAAATTTTCGGGGACTATTGACACAAAAAAAATTAGTCTCACCTGAAGTTGCAGTATATACAAAAACACTTGATGCAGTAGTGTGACAGGTCTAATTTGGTTCCTCAATCATCTGAGACTCCAGCCAGATTTCTAATTTGGTTATTTCTTCTGCCTTATTGAAGCCTGATTCTATGTTTATGAGCGAAGTACATTTGTCTATCGCTCTCAATTTTATGTTTCTGCAAAGCTATACATCTAAGGACAAATAGTCATGGCGATTGAATTTAATGGCTCTTATTCTGAGAACTTTGATAGTTTGGCATCTTCTGGTAGCAGTAGTGTACTTCCTTCTGGTTGGGCATTGTTGGAAACTGGAACCAGTGCAAATGTCAACGGACAGTACACGGCTGGTACTGGCTCTAATAACGCAGGCGATATATATAGTTTCGGCACGACAGGTTCTAGTGAGAGAGCTTTTGGAACTCTACGCTCAGGTACTCTCAACCCCTCAATCGGCGCAAGCTTTACGAATACAACAGGTAGCACAATTACAACGTTGAATTTGTCCTATAGAGGTGAACAATGGCGTTTAGGTGCAGCCAACAGAGGATCTGATCGTTTAGATTTTCAGTACAGTCTGGATGCAACATCTTTAAATACAGGAGCTTGGGTAGATGTTGATAATTTAGATTTCAATTCTCCCGTAACTACCGGAACTGTAGGGGTGCTGGATGGAAATACGAATAGCAGCCAAATCACCACAACAATTACAGGGCTAAATATCCCCAATGGTGCAACTTTTTGGTTCCGTTGGTTAGATTTTGATGTTACTAACGCAGATGATGGCTTGGCGATTGACAATTTTTCCCTTTCTACTGGAGTCACACCGCCTGCGGTTCCCACAGTAGCGATCGCAACTACCGATGCAACCGCCGCCGAAGCAGCAACCGACCCCGGAACCTTCCGCATCACCCGCACAGGCGATACAAGCAATGCGCTGACTGTTAATTACACTGTCGCTGGTGGTGCAGATCAGACAGACTACACACCAAACCTGACGGGTAGTGTGACAATTTCTGGTGGACAGTCCTTTGTGGATATCACAATCACACCTGTTGATGACTCTTTGGTAGAGGGGAATGAAACTGTTACTCTGGCGCTGGTGGATACTGCTGATTACGATTTAGGTGCAACTGCCACAGCTACAGTCACAATTACAGATAATGATGTTGCGCCTGGAGTTCGTATTCATGATATTCAAGGCACAGCACATATTTCACCCCTCAATGGCCAAGGTGTAGTGAATGTAGCCGGGATTGTCACAGCGATCGCCTCTAACGGCTTCTACATCCAAGACCCCACTCCTGATAACAATGATGCAACCTCCGAAGGGATTTTTGTTTTCACGGGTACTACTTCTGCTATTCTCAGCACCCGTACTGTCGGCGAAGCAGTATTAGTTACAGGTACAGTATCGGAGTTTCGCCCAGCTAACAACTCCAACAACCTGACTATTACCCAAATTGGCAATAACAATAATGTGCAGAGTCTGAGCGTGAGTGCTTGGACAGATGCACCAACTACAACTATTACCCCAACAATACTAGGCAATGGCGGACGGACGATTCCCACCCAGGTGATCAATGATGACTTTACCACTAGCGGTAATGTAGAAACAGGTGGAGATTTCGATCCAGTAAATGAAGGTATCGATTTTTACGAAAGTTTAGAAGGGATGTTGGTTCAGATTAATAATCCCGTGACGACATCTCCCACGGCCAACTTTGGTACTTCTGAGGAAATCTGGGTGCTGGCAGATAACGGTGCTAATGCCACAAGCCGGACTGAGCGCGGCGGTAGTTTGATTACAGCCACCGACAGCAACCCAGAACGGATTCAAGTTGATGATTTAATCAATGGCTCAATCACATTACCAAGTGTGAATGTCGGCGCTCAACTCAGTACAATTACTGGTGTGGTTAACTACGATTTCAACAATTATGAAGTCCTGGTTCCATCTGCACCGACAGTGGTACAGCCATCTACTTTACAAAGAGAAATTACAAATTTAACAGGTAATGCTGATCAATTGACAGTTGCTACTTTCAACGTAGAAAACCTCGATCCGGGTGATGGTGCAACTCAGTTTAATAACTTAGCTAACCGAATTGTGAATAACTTGCGATCGCCTGACATTATTTCTCTAGAAGAAATTCAAGATAATAACGGGGCGACGAATGACAGTGTAGTTGATGCCAGTGTAACTTATCAGACATTAATAGATGCGATCGCCGCATCTGGCGGCCCGACATATCAATATCGTCAAATTAACCCAGTAGATGATACCAATGGTGGTGAACCAGGCGGTAATATTCGCGTCGGCTTCTTGTTTAACCCCAATCGCGTCAGCTTTGTAGACCGTCCTGGTGGTGGTTCTACTACAAACATTTCCGTCACTAATGTTGATGGTACTCCCACCCTTTCTACTAGTCCTGGGTTAATTGACCCGACAAACCCCGCTTTCAACAGCAGCCGTAAACCTTTAGTTGGTGAGTTTGTCTTTAACGGTCAAAGTGTGTATCTCATTGGCAATCACTTTAACTCCAAAGGTGGCGACCAACCTTTATTCGGGCCAAGTCAACCGCCAGTTCTCAGTAGTGAAGCGCAACGCCAGCAACAAGCCACCATTGTCAGAAACTTTGTGCAAGAGATTTTGGCAATTGACCCGAATGCGAATGTGGTTGTGCTGGGTGACTTGAATGATTTTGAGTTTTCTAATCCTCTCACCACATTAGAAAGTGCAGGACTAACTTCTTTAATTGAAACTCTACCTGCAAATGAGCGTTACACCTATAATTTTCAAGGTAACGCCCAGGTACTTGATCACATTTTAGCAAGTCAGAACTTGGTGAATAACTTAGATGGCTATGATGTAGTTCACATCAACTCAGAGTTTTTTGATCAAGATAGCGACCATGATCCTGTTGTAGCGAGGTTCAATTTACCACCAGCCAACCAAGCACCAACGGCGGTGACATTTAATAATACTGTTACCAGTATCAACGAAAATACAAATACCAGCGATCGCATCAAAGTTGCAGACATCGCCATTACCGATGATGGACGAGGCACAAATAACCTAAGTGTGACTGGTGCAGATGCTAGTTTCTTTGAAATCGATAATTCTGTACTGTATCTGCGGGCTAACACTAACTTAGATTTTGAAACCCGTTCTAACTACGGTGTGACAGTTGCCGTGGATGATCCGACAGTTGGTACTACTCCCGATGCTACTGCTAATTTCTCCTTAGCTGTCAATAATGTCAACGAAACACCAACCGCTAGGAATGACAGCGCCACAACTACGGATATTCAACCAGTAATTATTAATGTTCTCACCAATGATAGCGACCCAGATAGTAATCCATTAACTATCAACAGCTTTACCAATCCGACAACAGGTAATTTGGTCAGAAATAACGATAACACCTTTACCTACACACCACAAATTGGCTTCACTGGTGCTGACAGTTTTACTTACACTGTGAGTGATGGCAATTTAACTAGTACAGCCACAGTTAACTTGACAGTTACCCTTGGTAGCAACCAAATTAACGGCACTAACGGTAGTGATGTATTACTGGGAACTAGCAGAATCGATGTTATCCGCGGTTTGGGGGGTAACGATATTATTAGCGGCTTAGGTAATAACGATGTCATATATGGTGGCGATGGTAATGACATAATAGACGGCGGGGCTGGTAATGACAGCCTCTATGGTGAAAATGGCAGTGATATTGTTTATGGTGGCGATGGTAATGACACCTTGAATGGTGGTGCTGGTGACGATATGCTGCTTGGTGATGCTGGTAATGACACCCTCATCGGCGGGTTAGGTCGAGATATTCTGGCAGGTGGAAATGGTAGAGATAGCTTTTATCTGAATAATGGGGCGGGAAACTCGGATATTATCACTGACTTTGTATCTGGGATTGATAGTCTTGTTGTTTCTCAGTCGGAATTTGGACTTAACCAAGCACTAGGTACACTTGACCCTGGCTTATTCCGTTTGGGTAGCAGTGCAAGCACAGCCAGCGATCGCTTTATCTACGACAGAAGTACAGGTAAACTATTCTTTGATCAAGATGGTATTGGTAATGTTGCCAAAGTGCAAATAGCCCAACTGTCTAATCGAGCAACTCTGAGCAATACCGATTTTACTGTGATTGCGTAGCTGAGTAAGCAGTAATAATTATTACTGTTCAGATACCCGACTTCTAACAGAAGTCGGGTATCTTGTTGAAATCGAATGATTGAGGATGGCTATACTTAATCATATTTGGTGCGATCGCGAGTCTCATGAACAAATTACCACTACCACCAGGAAGCTTTGGTTTACCAGTTGTCGGAGAAACTCTATCTTTTTTGGCAGATTTAAACTTTGTCGAAAAACGCTATCAACAATATGGTTCGATTTTTAAAACTCATATTTTAGGTAGACCAACAGTTGCAATGGTCGGGACAAAAGCAGTAGAGTTTGTCCTTTCTAGCCATATCGAAAATTTTTCTTGGCGTGAAGGCTGGCCGGAAAATTTTAAAGTATTGTTGGGTGAATCATTATTTTTACAAGATGGCGAAGAACACCGCCGCAATCGCCGTTTAATGATGCCAGCTTTACACGGGCCAGCGCTGACAAACTATGTCACTACAATGGATGAAATTGTCTGCAATTACCTAAAACAATGGGAGAATAAACAAGAGTTTACTTGGTTTGAAGAGTTTAAAAAACTGACTTTTGATATTGCAAGTCAACTGTTATTAGGTACAAGCGCCAGTGAAGAAGTTATCCGTTTAAGTGGGTTATTTACTAACCTCACCAATGGTTTTTTTGCTTTGAATACTTTGCCTTTACCTTTTACTACCTTTAGCAAAGCGATCGCAGCGCGTAATCAAATTTTAGAACACATTGCTCAGGTTGTGAAAGCACGCCAGCAAAATCCCAGCAAAGATGCTTTAAGTTTATTAATCCAGGCTAGGGATGAAGATGGTAACAGCCTCAGTGAAAAGGAAATTATCGTCCAAGCCGTGCTGTTACTCTTTGCGGGACATGAAACCACCACTGCAATGTTGACTTGGTTAGCCACCGAATTAGCACGCCACCCAGAAGTTTTACAACGCGCCAGAGAAGAACAGTTACAACTGACTTCATCTGGTTCTGTAACTCTAGAACAATTGGGAAAAATGCCTTATTTAGACCAAATTTTATGGGAAGTTGAACGACTACATCCACCAGTTGCAGGGGGATTTCGTGGGGTAGTCAAAGAGTTTGAATATGATGGTTATTATGTCCCGGCTGGTTGGCAATTATATTATTCAATTTTAACTACTCAAAACCTACCAGAAATTTACCCTGAACCAGAACGTTTTGATCCTGACCGTTTCAGCCCTCAGCGCCAAGAACACAAACAGTATCCTTTCAGTTTAATTGGTTTTGGTGGAGGGCCGCGGGTGTGTATTGGTGTGGCATTTGCCAAAATGGAAATGAAGATTGTTGCTGCCCATCTTTTACGCAGCTATGATTGGGAAATCTTACCTAACCAAAGTTTGGCTACAGTCCGAATTCCCACAAATCGTCCTAAAGATGGGTTGCGGGTTCGATTCCAGCCCCGGTGAAATTGTATATGACACCTCAAATCAATATCAGTTTGCCGTCAGAAGTGTCTCAACGTTGGCAAAGTGTCAAAGATTTTGTCAACCAAGAGACTAACTCTGTGAATAATTCTCTACAACAAGTTGGCGAATCTTGGCAAGAAACAGCTACAACAACCATTGAAAAAGCTAAATCTTCGATTGGACAAGGGTTACAAACCGCTGACCAGTTTAAGAATACAACATCAGGCGCAATTGAAACTGCGATCGCCTCTTCCATCAATGATTGGCTGACACAGCATCCAATGATGTTGCGTCTACTTCATATACTTAATTGGGCAGCGAATCACCCTATTATCAGTTTAGTAATTTTGCTGTTTAGTCTCGCTATTCTTTTCAGTATTATCAACGCCATTATTCGTTTATTTACAACAGCAAGTTTTTCTATCTTGCAAGCACCATTAAAATTATTACAAGCTTTAATTAAAGTTATATTCCTAACCTTAGCTAAAGTTGGTGGTTTTACTTTTAATAAAATCACCAATCATCATCAAATAGATAATACAAATACTATTCAACCTATTTATCAAGATAAACAGCAAAGATTAGCAGAAATTTCTTGTCTTTTAGAAACACTCCAACAAGAACAGCAGCAACTTTTACAAGAAGCTGCCGAAATCATCGCCACAGACACCACCAATCTCGAAATTAAAGAAATTAGATTCCCTCAAAATCACATCAATAATCTTTAAACATTCATATATAGCAGGGTACAGGTTAGAGGTGACAGGTGACAAAGTTAAAAGTCTTTTATCATCTAATTTTTATCGCTTACCGATGTCCTAACTACCTTGGCTAAAGCTATACCTCATAACCTAACGAAAAAAACCTCAGCGTAACTCCGCGCTCACTCCGCGACGGCAGTCGCTTTATGCCGGGAAACCCGTCCACCGCGCTGCCTCACCTTTGCGTTGAAAAAAACCTAATTAAACCTGCATAATTCCCGTAATAATTTCATCTTCCGTACCAGTAACAAAATTAGCAAAACGTTGTGCTAAAGGTGGTACAAAAACCAGAGGATTGCTAAATCCTGAAAAAATATGCACACCATCAATCTCTGGAACAGCACTAATTACAGGTAGTCGATTATTACTAAACGCCACTAAACAATGATGCCAAGTTCCAGGTAAATTACCCAAAGTTGGTAACACTGATAAAATACTATTTCGTAACCATTGTTCGCTGTCTTCTGAGTTTACCTGTGCATGAGGATTTGTTAACGCTCGACTAATTTGACCTAAGCGTAAGCTACCATCTAAAAATTGAACTGCACCTACATCTAATATTGGTGAGACTAATTCATTTCCTAAATCATCCCACAATTCATCAACTTGAAGAGATACTGATTCTAATTCAAATCTTTGCAAATTAGCGGGCATTACTAAAGTATTTAACTGCAAATCTACAGGCGGAATTTCGATCATTTCGGCGTGAGTAAAATACACCTTAATAGAAACCCCGGCTGACTTGAGTAATTGTCTGCTAAGTCCACCAGCACAAATCACAACATTAGCACTGTGGTAATTTTCGGTATGCGTTTGAACACCACCGCTGAGAATTTGCAAAACCTGACTAATCTGCATTTCCCCCCCAGCACGTAAAAATGCTTGAATATAAGCTTGTGCGGTTTTTTGGGGATGAATATGGCCATGTTTGACAGTTAACGCACCGGAAATAACTTCCCGATTTAATAGTGGTTCTAACTCACAAGCTGCTTGTAAACTCAGTAACCGCGGCGGAACTGCACATTTAGCATAAACACTAGCTGCTGCTTCTGGGTTGCTATCGGCGGAAATCGTCAGTAATAAATCTAATTCTCGCAACTCAATATCAGCATCTAATTCTTGAGACAGAACTTGGTAACGGGCGATCGCTTCTTGGCATAATTGACGAGTGAGTGGTGTTGTCCCCGACCAATAAGCTAATCCACCATAACTATATCGAGTTGCATTGTCTGGTGTGGCGTGTTGTTCTAATAAAAGTACACTCCAGCCGACTTTGACAAATTCATAAGCAAGTGTAGCACCTGTAATTCCGCCACCAACTACAATCCAGTCGTAGGTTTTCATTCAATATGTTGCTTGTAGACGACTCAAAAGATATTCTCCCGCCAGAATGGGAGGATAAATAGGCGCACGTTCTTTTTGGCAAGTTTCTAGACAAGCAATTTCTGTATCATCATTAGGATGACAGAAAAAAGCTATAGAATAACGCGATCGCTCCAACTGCTGATCGTGAGGAATCATTACCCGATGCTTGGTTGAACAAAACACATCATTTGTCCAACGCTGCATCAAATCGCCAGTATTCACAATCACTGTATCAGGAATTGTCGGCGCAGCAATCCACTCCCCCGCAGTTGTTTGCACTTCCAAACCACCTACATTGTCTTGGAAAAGCAAGGTAATACTGCCATAATCAGAATGCTCACCAGCACGTACTTGTCCAGGTTTAGGCGGTGTTTGTAAAGGGGGATAATGTAGCAGTCGCAAGGTATGATTTTGTTGATTATGTCTAATAGTAAAAAAATATTCTGGTAATTCTAAGGCTAAAGCAAATGCTTGCAAAATTTTATTTGCTAGTTCTGTACAAGCTTGATAAAAGACAAAAATTTCAGGCTCATTTGCTGGAGGTTGTAGAGTCAATAATTCTGCTTTGTTGAAATTAAATGCTTCTTTTAAATCTCCTGGTTGATTAGGGTCAAGACGTTCTCTTTCAATACCTACATACCCGATGTTACTCAATTCATTTTTCCAAGCCAATTTTTGTTTAGCCGCTAAAGATAAATTAAACAATGATTTACTATGACAGAATACTTGGGCAATCAAATCTTTTGATATCCCAGAATTTCGTAAATACATAAAACCAATTTTATGACAAGCATCATAAATTTCTTTGGCTATAGCTTGTTGAGATTTGATATCACTTTTTCTAAAAGTAGCTAAATCAATAATGGGAATTTTCAACATTAGAAATATTAAATTGAGATTTTTTCACAATAATTGCTCAAGTTTACAAAATTAATTAAAAAAAGGAATTTATTTTGCTAAAAATTATTCATTTTGAGAACGAACAAGATAAAACTCATCTGCAAAATTTGTTTTTTGAATATTTTAGCTGGATAAACTTGATGTGGAGCCAGGAATTTCAGCTAAGTTTTGATGTTAATGCTTATTTAGAGGAATCTCTTACTCAACTAGATGAATTTATGCCACCAGTAGGACGCTTACTTTTAGCCAGATATAAAGGCAAAATCGTTGGTTGTGTTGGCTTACGCAGAATTGATGAGGGAATTGGTGAAATAAAAAGGATGTATGTCAAGCCAAAATTTCGGGGAAAAGGTATCGGTAAAGCTTTATTAGAAAATATCATCTATGAAGCTGCCAATATTGGTTATTCTAAACTACGCTTAGATACGGCTCCTTTTACGAAGGAAGCGCAAGCACTCTATCATTCACTCGGTTTTCAAGATATCGAACCATATTTTGCCAAACTGGAAGTGCCTCCAGAATACCGAGCCAACTGGATTTTTATGGAATTGAGACTTTAATTAGGCAAAACAGCAGCACTAATGAGCTTCACTTAAATAAATCTAGTTTTTAGCTATTATCGAACAACTTTGCCCTTATTTAGCCATTGATAGAATCAATTCCTTCTATACCTATTATGGGTAAAGATTTATGAAGAAAATATAACAAAATTGCATATAATAATCTCATTCACACACATAAGTATTTTTGCTTACTGCCATGATAGCGGATGGATTTCCTTGGCTAACTACGATTATTATGTTGCCACTTGTGGCTTCTATACTCATCCCTGTGCTGCCTGATAAAGACGGCAAGCTTGTGCGATGGTATGCCCTAGGTGTGGCGATCGCAGACTTTATCTTGATGTGCTACGCTTTTTGGCAGCATTACGATGCCAGCAATGCAACTTTTCAACTCGTGGAGAAATATGCCTGGTTGCCTCAGTTAGGTCTGAGTTGGGCAGTTTCAGTCGATGGAATATCTGCGCCATTAGTGCTACTGGCAGGGCTAGTCACGACACTTTCGATATTTGCAGCCTGGCAAGTTAACCTCAAGCCACGCTTGTTTTATTTCTTGATGTTGCTGTTATATAGCGCCCAAATTGGCGTGTTCGTCGCCCAAGACTTATTATTGTTCTTCATTATGTGGGAACTAGAACTGGTTCCTGTTTACCTGCTTGTCTCCATTTGGGGTGGTCAAAAACGCCGCTACGCCGCGACCAAATTCTTACTTTACACCGCCGCAGCTTCTATTTTTATTCTCATAGCTGGGCTGGGAATGGCACTCTATGGCGATAATACAACCTTCGATATAGTCGAACTTGGTGCTAAGAATTATCCTTTGGCTTTAGAACTGTGGTTGTATGCAGGACTATTAATTGCCTTTGGTGTCAAATTAGCTATATTTCCTTTGCATACATGGTTGCCCGATGCCCACGGTGAAGCATCTGCCCCCGTATCCATGCTTTTAGCCGGTGTACTGCTCAAAATGGGCGGATATGGGTTAATTCGCCTCAATTTAGAATTGTTATCTGATGCCCATGTTTACTTTGCACCACTCCTAGCAACTCTCGGCGTAATCAATATTATTTATGGTGCATTAAACTCCTTTGCTCAGACAAACATGAAGCGCCGTCTGGCTTATTCGTCTATTTCCCACATGGGCTTTGTACTGCTGGGAATTGCCTCCTTCACCGATGTCGGTGTCAGTGGAGCGATGCTGCAAATGCTTTCTCACGGTTTAATTGCCGCAGTATTATTCTTCTTAGCAGGTGTGACTTACGATCGCACCCATACAATGGCAATGGCAAGCATGGGCGGTATTGGCCAAGTCATGCCAAAAGTCTTTGCTTTATTCACCGCTGGCGCAATGGCATCACTGGCTCTTCCTGGAATGAGTGGCTTTGTGAGCGAACTACAAGTATTTGTAGGCATTACCACCAGCGACATCTACAGTTCCACATTCTGCACCGTCATGGTTTTCTTAGCCGCCGTGGGAGTTATTCTTACCCCCATTTATCTGCTTTCGATGTTGAGACAGGTATTTTACGGTACTGGTGCAGAACTCACCTGTGATATCAACAATGCTTCTTTAGAAAATCAAGAAGATGAAGGAACAGTTTGCTTCGGTACAGACTGTCTCCTACCCAGCGAAGCCGTCTATCGAGATGCTCAACCGCGGGAAATATTTATCGCTGCTTGTTTCTTGGTGTTGATTATTGGCTTTGGTTTCTATCCCAAATTGGCTACGCAAATGTACGATGTGAAAACTGTGGCTGTCAACACTCAAGTACGCCAATCATATATTCAATTTGCCCAAGCCAATCCTCAAATATACGCCAAGGGATTATTTGCGCCCCAAATTGCCCAGCCTGAAACAGCACCTGTTTTAGGAATAATTAAATAACAGGCACTTACGCATCAAGGTTAATTATTGAGATCGGGTGTAAGGGTATATGCCTTAAGGGTTTTGCTCACTTACACCCCTAAATTTATTGTCTTTTAATTCTGTCACCTATCACCTGTCCCCTGCAATAATACCGAAGCCAGCAACTCAGGACAAGACAAATGCGGGCAATGTCCAGAAGCTAACTCAATAGCATCAACTCCCAAGCGCTTGCGTGCAGCGTAACGTGACCATGCAGGAGATATGATTCGGTCATTGGTACCAACAATATATTTACGCACAACTGTAGGTATAGCTTTTAAAGGATTCGTTTCAAACATATAAGCCAGAGATAGTTGCAAGCGACTTTTTGCGATCGCCCACTGTGCTACATCCGGTGGACAATCATGATAGAAAAATTGCCTTAACACGGCTGCGTCTGAATAATCTTTACCCACAGAATCTGGTTCATACATTCCAGGCTCATCGTAGAACTGTTCGAGTTTGCTTGAGTCTTTTGCCTGGTAATTCAACGATTGAAGTGTCTTTGAATCAAGTTGATGAGCAAATTGGTCAAGAATACTAATTCCTGGATACGGAAGCAGTGCAGCAACAAAAACTAGTTGACGCACTTTTACAGTTTCTGCAACCAGAGGAATTATAGTACCAGCCATTGAGTGACCAACTAGGACAATATCATCATCAGTTTTGGGCAACACTTGAATAACTGCATCTGCAAATTGAGACAAAGTAGTAGAAGCATTTTCAATTGGCAAATCCATTGCTAGGGTTGTATGACCCTGTGCTTCTAAGTAGGGAGTGAGCAATTCCCAACACCAAGTGCCTTGAAATGCACCGTGAACTAGGCAAAAAAGACTCATATCAAATTGAATAGGCCGTAATGGTGAACTGATTGAGTAAACTTTAGCTTAATCCAAATGCCTACTTTTAGATATATGACTATTAGTCCTGTTCCTAGTTAATCTAAAATCAGAGACTACAACAGGTACAAAGATATGAATAAAACATTAATTACTAGCGTGATTTTTGCAATGTTAATTTTATTGATTGTTTCTCCTTTTGCTGCCCTTGCTAGTTTAATGATTGTGTTGTTAGTATCAGCAACTTTCTGGTTTATCAAAAATTTATTACAAACGATTATTAGCGGTCATGTTCAGTCAACAGAAGAAGGAGAGTGATTGCTACTCGTTTATTTCTTTGTATGTAGCTAGTGCTGAAGGTGATAAGCGGCTGAGGTAACGGAATATCCAATATTTAACAACTGTATCTAAAATCACCGGAAATGTAGCAATAAATAGAAATATTAAACTTTCATTTGCTGCTACACCAAGATGCTCGGCTAAACCTTCAAGAATGACTTCCCAACCGTGCGGTGAGTGGAAACCGACAAATATATCGGTGAACAAAATAATTACAAAGGCTTTGGCACTATCGCTCAAACCAAAGATAATTTCATCTATAAACGACTTAATAGCCGCAATTTCTTTCTTCCCATTAACTACTACTACTGCAAACGCTACTAAGGAAATTAAATCAGCAAAAACATTACTAATAGCATCTTTACTTTTCCACCGAAATTCTTGAGCTATTTCTATAGCTTTTTCCTTAATATTTCTCTCTATTTCTTCTGAAGACAAAATGGGAGCTTTTTTGAGTAGAGTTTGAAATTTTAATTTTTCCTCAAAAATTTTTAACTCTTTAAAAGCTTCTTCTTCCATTTCAGAATTGATAAACACTAGAGTAATTTGTTGACTCCTAACACGCTCTACTATCGGACTAACTAAAAATTCTTTAGATAATTGCCGTGTTAATAAGGGAATAACCATGAGCAGGATTAAAAACCTAATCGAGGTTCTCGTCCGATTTTGAGAAATGTGGTAGTTACGAATAAAGTCGGCTTCAGCTTGGGGAGAAAAGTCAGTGGTAATTCTATTAATTGTTCTACCGATAGAACTGGGAAGAAATCCTATACTTTGATTGCTGCTAGGATTGATTAGATTAGATGTATTTTGATAAATTTCACTGTCAATTCTTATGGGTTTAGGTTGCGAGATTGATTGTTTGTTTATATTGCTAATTATTACTGTTTGTTGCTGATATTTATCAATGACTTCATCAATAAACTGGAGCTTAATTAATAAAACTGGATTAGAAATTTCTAGTAGTGAGCGACTAGACTGGAATTCCGCTAGTCTCAGTTTAATAATAGTTAAATTTTGTGTAAGTATACTCTGCCAATAAGACATGACATTTGGGGTCTCATTTACGGATGTAGCAGCAATGATTTGACCGTTGAAATGCTCTATTTCAATATTCCTGATTTTCTGTGCAGCCTCGCAAGCTTGTGCAAGCGATCGCTCTGGTGTATTAATAAACCATTGCTTCATCACTTCCCAATATTCAGATACTTTTTGCAGCAGCAAATCACTATTCTTTATAAACAAAAAATTCTTCATTGCCGTATTTAGGGTAATCTATCATTAAGATAGGGTAATAATGAGTTTAAATTCTCATTATTACCCTATCCAACATCAATAATGAATTACTCTGAATATACACCAATCAAAGGATTTGGGACAGGGAATGGTCGATTTTCCAAAATCTTAAATTGACCATTGTCAGCATCATAAGCAAAAACTTCACCACTCTCAATTTCATAAATCCACGCATGAAGAGTCAATTGACCGCTGTGAAGTCGAGAACGAATAATTGGATGGGTTTCTAGATTTTCTATCTGCGTTAGTACATTCTGTTCAATGGCAATTTTTAACAGCCTGTCAGTTGGATAGTCTTTGTAGTTATCCATAACTAAACGGCGAGTCGGTTCAGCGTAATGCCTTAACCAGTCATAAACTAAAGGCATTTGCTGTGCCAAACTACCTATTTGTAATAATCCTCTCATCGCACCGCAATGAGAATGACCACAAATCACTATATCATCAATATTTAAAGCTTGAATTGCATATTCGATTCCCGCAGCTTCAGCGCTATTGGGTGAGCCATAGGGTGGAATAATATTACCAATATTACGGATAACAAATAAATCTCCAGGCTGACTTTGAGTGATTAAAAAAGGATCAATCCGCGAGTCAGAGCAAGTAATAAATAATACTTCTGGGTTTTGACCTTGTGATAAATTTTCAAATAATTCTCGGTGTGTATTAAAATAATTATCATGAAATTCATTCAGCCCCTCAATGATACGTTTAATTGGCACGGTTAAATACTCCTTAGTAATATTAGTAATAAACTAAATGGAATTTTTAGAGACACTGATATTATCAATACGTCTCCTCAGAGCTTATCTAATGTGCAATCCACTTGGCATCAGAGACAATACACACACCTCCAAATTTTTTCAGAATTGGCTCAATTGCTGTTACTAATTTTTGTTCTTGTTCATGTGTGCAAACACTTATCACATATCCATTAGTGAGTACATGAGTTTCTAAATCATTAAAAACTTTACCTCTATCTCCTTTACCTGTGACATCTTCAATTACTGTGTAACCGGAAACTCCGACTTTTTCTAAAATTTCTATAACTTTAGTGATTTCTAAAGAGTTTGTCACTATTTCTATTTTTTTGATGGCTTCCATTTGGTTAAACTCCAATAGCTTTAATAATGTTGAAATACAAAGGAATGCCAATAATAATGTTGAAAGGAAAAGTTAAAGCTAATGCCATCGATACATATAAACTAGGGTTAGCTTCAGGAACTGTCATTCTCATCGCTGCGGGAACTGCTATATAAGAAGCGCTTGCACAAAGAACAGCGAATAGTAAGGAATTTCCCGCCGACATACCAATTAATTTTGCGAGAATTATACCCATAATTGCATTAGCTACAGGCATTAATATAGCAAAGGCAATTAAAAAAGAACCTGTCTTCCGCATATCTTTAATTCTTCTAGCAGCAACCATACCCATATCTAGTAAAAAGAAGGCTAAAACCCCATAAAAAATATCTTGGGTGAATGGGTGTAGTTTTTCCCAGCCTCTTTCGCCTGTAAGAGTTCCAATAATCACGCTACCGATGAGGAGAAAAACTGAACCATTCAAAAAAGCTTCTCGTAAAACTTCGCCCCAAGCAAATTCTCCTTTT
This sequence comes from Nostoc sp. HK-01, assembly GCA_003990705.1. Classification (GTDB taxonomy): domain Bacteria; phylum Cyanobacteriota; class Cyanobacteriia; order Cyanobacteriales; family Nostocaceae; genus Nostoc_B. Next base: position 5,564,498 of record AP018318.1, on the reverse strand, counting down.
TTGTTTTCTTGATTTGGTGCAAACAATCTTACTAGCAAAATACCCACAATAATTGCAGGTGATTCCATTAATGCTAAAGCTGCTACCATGTGTCCACCAGAGGAAATATTGAGAATTTTAAGAAATGATTGAGCCGTAATAAAGGTGACGGCGCTGATAGAACCATAAGTTGCGGCGATCGCAGCTGCATTATATGCGTCTAGTTTGAGTTTTAAAATGAAAAAGGAGTACACAGGTACAGCAGAAGCCATCAGGATTGCTGACAAAAGTGTGAGAGAAATTTCTGTATTGATGCCACTCTGTGTAATTTCATATCCTCCCTTAAAGCCAATAGCTAGTAACAGGTAAAGTGAAAATAGTTTAGGTAAAGGTTGAGGTATTTCGAGGTCGGATTTAAAAAAAATTGCCAGCATTCCTAAAAAGAAAAATAGCACTGGTGGATTTAATATATTGGACAGAATTAAACTAGAATTCATATCTATAACTCCTGATATTGATTCAGCACAAAGACCAATAAACTCACAGATTGATTCACAACTAAAAATTCTTGTAATAAATAATCAACCATGCTCGGTTAATATATTGCAATATTGTGAAGAATATGTGTTTTTCTTATGTCATTGAGATGAATTAGCTAAAAAATATACTTTGATACATGCAATCTCTAAAAAAGCTAATTGAAATAGAAGTCAGAAGCTAGAACTAGCAGGAATTAGGATTAATGAGTAAATAATACCAAACTGCTACTTATCAATAATTCAGTATTAATTCTATGTTTGAAGCAGAATTTTTCATTGATGAAAGTAATTTTCACTTCACGAAAATAGTTTTACTATGGGTAGTGCTACTAGGTTTAAGATAAATTAATTGTATAGCTGGAACTATTACCGTGATTTTACGGTCAATGCTGTTTTACACTTTCAGTAAGACACCTGATATTGTCGAGGAAGTTAAGTGTTAAGGATAAAATTGGGGTTCTTTAGCCAAGGGTTAATGGGGATTGCAGGAACTTCTGTGGTTGCGTTGGGTATGATTGCAACTATCAATCAGCCCAGTTATGCGGGAGGGACTATCTTCAAGTGTGAAAAGCGTCAGGGTATACCGATAACAGTGGCTCAAACTCAAGATGGTAGGAAAGTCCCGATGATTCAATGGTCATCGCAGGATTACTTTACTAGGGAGTGGAATTCGGAACGCCGTTGTTATGAAGTATCGCGGAGATTTCAAAAAAGCTATGACAATGGCAAACTAAAGTACATCAAAACTGGCATCCTCAGAGGTGAACCAGTGGTATGTGCAGCAGTGAATCAAAATGCTCCTTGTACAGATAGTTCTTTGTTATTCACTCTCAAGCGTGGTAGTAATGCGAAGGCAACCTTGAGAAGATTAATGAATCGACGGGGATTAGTTGCTGGAAATGTACTCAATGAAAGTGGCGGAGACTCGTTGAATATTGATTTTGATACATATCTGAATCATGCTACAAATGAGCAAAATAGCGATATTAATCCAAATATTAATGAATAAAGATGCGATCGCTATTTCATATCCCTTGTAAATACAGATAGATGAATTGTTCTTTGTTGACGCTGGTTGTTTGTCTTGGCAGTATCTCCCTGACACTGTCGGCCTCAGCACCAGTCGTCAGTATTCCTGCACCAGATTATATTGCTCAGTCAGTTCCTCTTTCACAACAGGCGCAGTTTATTACTGTCAAAGTCAGATCTCAAGATTTTTTGGGGTCAGGTATTATATTGCGCCGCAACGGTGCAACATACACGGTGTTAACTAATGCTCATGTGTTACAAGCTGGTGATCCTCCCTATCGTATACAAACAGTGGATGGTAGGATTTATACAGCTAATTTACCTCAACGCTTAAACTTCGGGAAAAACGATTTGGCTGTGTTGCAATTTAAAAGTGCAGGCAGTATCTATGCAGTAGCATCTTTTGGGGCATCTCCCACACCAGGAGATGAAGTATTTGCTGCGGGTTATCCAGCGGTGGAAGAGAGAGGGAAAAAACAAAGCTTTGCATTTACTACAGGTAAGGTGGGTTTAGTTCTAGCCAAACCATTAGAAGGGGGTTATCAGCTAGGCTACACCAACAATATTAAAAACGGGATGAGTGGCGGCCCTTTATTAAATCGTCGGGGTCAAGTAGTGGGAATAAATGGGATGCAGGCTTATCCTTTGTGGGATCAACCTTCGGTGTTTGCTGATGGTTCCAAAGCTGAGGAAAGATTGCATCAAATGATTATTCGCCTGAGTTGGGCTGTACCAATAACAAAGGTAATGCAGATGATACCCAAAGCCGAAAAAACTACGGTTACTACTGTATTCAGTAAGGCTGATTAGAGGTCAGATGATGAGACTTAATCGTGGATTAACAACAGCAATTATCGGAGTAGCGATCGCCTTTACGCAACCAGAAATTGCTCGACCCTTAACTGCTCAAGATGTCACCAATCTCGCTAAAGATATTACAGTACTGATTAGCGGCCCCAAACTCGGTTCTGGAGTTATTATTTATCGCAAAGGCAAAACCTACAGTGTTCTCACCAATTGGCATGTTGTTGATGAGTCAGGAACCTACACCATTCAAACGCGGGATCAAACTCAATATCACATCCCACCAACATCTATTACCCGTGTGCCAGAAGCGGATTTAGCAATTTTACAGTTTAACAGCGATAAGGCACACAATGTTGCTATCTTTGGCAATTCTGATGCCACCAGAGAAGGAACAACTGTATATGTATCCGGCGCACCAGAACCATTGAATGGGATTGAAAGCCGGACTGTGTTGGTTCCAATGGGGCAAATTATTGGTACCAATTCTCAAGACAAAGAAGGTTACACCTTAATTTACACCAACACTACTCATAGTGGTATGAGTGGTGGCCCAGTATTAGACGACAATGGGCGTTTAATTGGGATTCACGGACGGGGCGCTAGAGATGATGATAATCTCAAAGTTGGTTTTAACCTAGGCATTCCCATCAAATTTTTGCTCAATTCCAAAGCTGTCAGCACTTTAAAATTGACAATTCCCATTGCTCAACCCAAGGATAAACCTGCATCTGCAAATGTTCCTACCATTGGGAGACCGAGTGTCATCAATGGTTCTGGGGGAGCAGCCGGTTCTTGTCCTGGTAGAATTTGCTAATTATTACATCTTTTTTACGTGACGAATTTTTTTAAGATGAAAAAGTTTTTACAATTCAGCCTTTTAACTGTATTACTATTGCCAACATTGCCAAATTTGGATAGCAAAAAAGCGATCGCCCAAAGTGCGATCGATGAAGATAAACTCAATACTGTGAATGGGATGCCTTGGGCTGGTGGTGGTTTACCTTTTAGTAAACTCGTCAATATTCAAGATACCTTGGTCAATTCCGCTTTAGGTAAAGTAGTCATTGATGCCCACGGCGAAGATCCATTAAGCAGTTTAATTAAAAGTCCTTTTAGCGGCCCCCGTCCCGGTAGATTTGTCATTATTTCTCTTTGGGGAAGCAAAATTGAAGGCTGCTTTGCCAAAATTGTTGTGCAAACAGCCCCCAGCAATGGCCAAGCTACATTAGATGAAATCGCGCCAACAACAATAGAGTTAGGTATTGATGGTCAAATTCTCCAGTTAACTCCTACTCCTAATACCAAAGTCAGAGGCTTTTCTGGCAAGTATACATATACAGAATATGAAAACAATCAAAACGTTTCATATAACAATACTTGGTATATGTCAGATACGTTGTTTGCCATCAATGCTGATGCTGCTAATATTTTACGCAAAGCTCCAGCCAAAGAAATTCGCGCTCGTTTAACTTTTGCCAATGGTGATACTAAAGTTTTTCCTATTGGTAAGGGAACTGTCAAACATTGGCAAGAAGCTTATGGGTTTAATAATACTTGTACTGCACCCAGTCAGCCGTAAAAAAGGTAAAAGTTAAAAGGCAAAAGGCAAAAGAATAGATGCTACAGTGTTCTTACTTTTTACTGTTAGTTCTTCGGTTTTGGTGATTCGGGAATAATTTCTGTAACTACGCGATTACCTGTTTTACCGCCACTCACAACAATATTATCTGTTTCCAGATTACCAACGGCTGTATCTCCATTAAATGTTAAGGCTGGGCTGGCTTGGCGATAAACTACATTTCCCTGTGCTTCTAATAATTTTTTATCGAGATACCAAGTTAAATTCTGAGATTTTAACGACTGGCGACGCTGTCCAACGGCGTTAACATTACCTACTAAATAAACCGTTTTTTGCGGTATTTTCATCTCAGCTTGATTACCCGTCACCGTCAATTTTTCCGCCCGGTGGAAGACGCGCACCGCAGAATTTGTCCTGACGTTTTCTTTATTCATATCCCAGATCATAGAGTTACTGAGGATTTGTACTGGTGGGTCTAATAAATCGGCTTGGGCATTTTGTTTAATAGTAACAATCTTCGTTTTTAAGTTAACTTCGGCGGAATTACCTCGGCCACGATCTGTGATTTGATTATTTTTATAACGTTCAAATTGTAAAGGGCGATCGCCAATTAATTGTTCTTGTTTAATCTGCCAAATTAAATGCTCAGTCCGCATTCGTAATTGGGGATCAGTAGAGTTAGCAACAACTTTGCCAAAAAAATCTACTACTTGGGTGCGGGTTTTAACTCTTGCTTCTTGCGCTACTGCTTGTAACTGTTTATGCTTACCGTTGATTTGATTGCGAACAATTAATAAATCTTCTTTAGGTAGCCATTCCATTTCATTCCCTTGTAAAACCACACCATTATTAGGGTCTGTGGCCAAGATTTTGCCTTTGAGAAATAGCCGTTTACCATCTTGTTGAATATCTGCTTGGTCTGCTTTAATTTGATAAATTACTTTGCCATCTTGATATAACTCTCCATAGGGACTTTCGGCTTGACCAATTTGTTTTTCTTTGGTGTATACTGCCTGTTTTGCTTTAACTTTCCAAAGCGGTCTTCCTACTTCGTCAGCTTGTTCTAAAGTTACATCAAAAAAGGTTAAATTACTCTCTGAATCTGCTGCTGATCGTTGATTATTTTGCTGAGAGCCTGTGGAAGATTTACCGCCACAAGCTCCTAAACTCATGATTAACAGTAAAATTAAAGGCAGGTAATACCAATTTGTTTTGATTTGAATAAAACTCTCAAAAGGAAATGTATGAAAGTGGGGGGATTGATATTTTCCCCCCATAAATCTTAAATTTCTTTTTGCTATTTGCCTGCCTTGCTGATGCTTCATGTATCTTGAATTTCTAGATGTCCATCATGGTCTGTGGGGTCATCCAAAAAACCGATTCCCGACAAAGGGCGATATGGGTAACTCTGGCGGGGTGTTTTTTGGATATCTTCTTTGATAGCTTCTAAATCAATGTAGCGATCGCTCACATTAATTAAACTATCACTGGTCATAGAGCGTAAACTCACAACCTCTACCCTGACACCACGATAGCTTACAGAATTGACAGCGTAGGCTAAATCGCCATCACCGCTCACCAAAACCGCAGTATCATAGGAATCGACTAAAGCCATCATATCAACGGCTATTTCTACATCTAAGTTGGCTTTTTTAGAACCATCTGGTAGCTGCACTAAGTCTTTAGCAATGACGCGATAACCATTCCGACGCATCCACAACAAAAAGCCTTGTTGTTTTTCGTTGGTTCTATCTACACCTGTGTAGAAAAATGCCCGCAACAGTCTAGATCCACCTGTTAAACGACACAATAACTTAGTGTAATCAATTTCAATTCCTAATTGCAGAGCAGCGTAAAATAGATTTGAGCCATCAATAAATATGGCGACTCGACCTCGATTCTCTAAAACTTGCTCTGGCGTAAATATCGAGTCATTTTCTAAATTATTCAACATTGTTGTCATACCTCATTTTTATCTGGTGATTTTTGATACGAATTTCCAACTTTTACATTTAGTTAGAGAGTTTTATGATAATTTTCCGGGGCTAATTATTTAAGTTCAGCCCCGATAAACTTTTTGAGATTTTTGAGAGATAAGAAAATTGTCTGAAAGAGATTAAAAAAACTAATCGTTTTTAGGAGGTTCTATGCGTTTAAAGATTGGTTGAGGATTCCCCAACAGTTGTTTATTAGATAGTAACCCCCATTTGGAATGAATGGAAAATGGGGCAGCATTTGCTGTTTGATTTTGTTCGTTAAAGTTGATTCCAAAACCCAGCTGCTGATAAATTTCGCTACTGATATTGGGAATAACTGGTGCAAGAAGATACGCTGACAGCCTCACAGCTTCCAAAACTGCGTAAAGCACTTTTTCTACTTCCTGCTGCTGTCCTTGTTTATATAGCGACCAAGGTGCTTGATCATCAATAAACTTATTACTGGCTTGTACCAATGACAGGATAGCTTCGCAGGCTTGATTGAAAGCTAACGTCTGATATGCTTGTTGAACCTTTTCCCCTAGATCTAAGCCAATCTTTTTCAAAGGATTGTCAGCAGAAATTGTTTCATCGGAAATTGACAGTTCATTACCAGCACAGTATTTCTTCACCATGTTCAAGGAGCGATTAAGCAAATTACCTAAATCATTTGCCAAATCTGCATTTAGAACATTAATGAATCTACTTTCATTAAAATCGCCATCTTTGCCAAATTCGATTTCCTTAAGAAAGTAATAACGAACCGCATCACTACCATATCTCTCGACTAGAGCAATAGGATCAAGGGTATTACCCAGCGCTTTACCCATTTTTTGCCCATCTTTGGTCAAAAAACCATGTCCAAACACTGTTTTGGGCATTGGTAAGTCTGCTGACATTAACATTGCTGGCCAGTAAACTGCATGAAAGCGCAGAATGTCTTTGCCAATTAAATGCAGATTAATCGGCCACCATGTCGCTAAAGCGTTATCTAAGGTTGGTTCAGCATCAGGTTCTAATAATGCTGTGACATAACCCAGCAGCGCATCAAACCAAACATACAAAGTTTGTTTTGGGTCTGTTGGTACAGGAAAACCCCAATCGAGATTAATGCGGGAAATCGAAAAATCTTGCAAACCTCGGCTCACAAAGCTTAAGACTTCATTACGACGGCTTTCTGGTTGAATGAAATCTGGGTGAGATTGATAAAATTGTTCTAACTGGGTTTGATATTTCGATAACCGAAAGAAGTAATTTTGTTCGTCGCGCCACTCAACTTGTTTATTCGTATGAATAGGACAACGCTTATCCGCTAATAATTCTCTTTCTTCTTTAAATTCCTCGCAGGCTACACAGTACCAGCCTTTTTGTTGTCCTTGGTAGATATCGCCTTTTTGCCAAACTCGCCCAAAAAATTCTTTGACGATCGCTTCATGACGCGATGCTGTTGTCCGACTAAAGCGATCATATTGAATGTTTAATTTTTCCCATAAGCTAACGAAACTAGGGACAATCTCATCACAAAATTCTTGGGGTGCTTTTCCTAAAGTCTCCGCCGAACGTTGAATTTTTTGCCCATGTTCATCTGTACCTGTTATTAGCAGTACCCGATGTCCCTTCAGCTTTTGAAACCGAGCCACTACATCTGCGGCGATCGTTGTATAAGCACTTCCAATATGGGGGACATCGTTTACATAATAGAGGGGTGTTGTCAGTGCAAATGTCTTGTCTGTTTTATCCACTAGGTTCATGCAAAATAAAAATAAATTATTAAACGGTTTTTTAATTAATTATGAGGGCAAAACCACGCAATTATATAACATTACTATCGCTTTTTCAAAGTCCCCCTTAATATTAGCAAATTTCTAGAGTTCACAAATGTTTGGTCATCAGTACAAATCTGGCTAATTTCTGCACTAAAAACGGAATAGAGCATTTTATATCCTTGAACTGATGCTATTTCTTACATAGTATTGTGACTAAAAGTACAACGCTCCAAACATAGAAAAATCATTTGCTTTTAATAGATAAGACATTTCTATCCTAAGACGGTCGTGGCATTAGTAAAGAAATGTAAAAATTGAGTCAAGATAAACTACGATATTTTCCCAAAAATATATTTAGATATGAGTCTAAATAGCCCATTGGACATTTCTCGCTTACTCTTAGCAACGTTTTCCACACGAATGTTTCGCTATTACGAGGATCGCATTCCTGATGATGCAAGTTTGTTAATAGTGAGCAATCATCGCAGCTTTATGGATGCGATGATTTTAATGTCAGCTTTATCAAGTCCGATTCGTTTTGCTTGCCATCACTACATGGGACAAGTCCCAATTTTGCGAGAGATTGTCACCGGACAATTAGGTTGTTTTCCTTTAGATATCAATCAAAACAGGCAGCAAAGCTTTTTTGCCCAATCCCAGATGCTATTACAGTCTAAACAGATGGTAGGGGTGTTTCCTGAAGGGGCTGAACCAATGGTGCAATCGACTCCAGCATCTGTAGTTGGGGAATTTCAGCGCGGATTTGCCCATTTGGCGTTGCGTTCTGGCGTACCAGACTTAGCAATTTTACCAATTGCGATCGCCTCTTTAGAAGAAGTTAACACTACAGCTTTTCCCCTAAAAATGTTGAGTTTGTTTGACCCTTCCGAACCTTTATTTAACCAATATGGATGGCATCCGTTAGTAATATATCAACGGGTAGCTGTACTAATTGGTCGTCCTTATTGGATTACAAACGCTCATCAACACCAATATCATGGAAAACAAGCAAAAAAAGTGGTCTCTGAGCTAACCGAACACTGCCACAGCGAAATCGCAAATTTACTCCAGCAAGGATGTTATTAATGTATAAACCAGCAGAAAAAATTAATCGCGGCAATTTTTTGCTAATTTTACTTTAGGACTAATTGTAATTTGTTGCCTAGTTTTGATATATCTTGCTAAATATTGTCTGATATTATCTGCTCATAAGATTGAGTTATCTTTATGAGAAATTTATCTTATATTTAAGTGAGTTTTTATTAGCTGAGTTATGATTTTAACAGAGTTTTGTCTGTAATACTGTAGCGAATCTAGTAAGCAATCACCCAAATCAAAAGATAGTTATTGTATGCAGGTAAATCTATCAAAATCGCTAAGGAAATCGAAATTGTAAAATGCCACAAGTTGAGCTAAAGCCTTGTTTTCTGACTCCGAAACGAGTCCAGCCAGAGTATCCATTGTTTGTTTATTTACCGGGAATGGATGGCACTGGTGAGTTGTTGCGATCGCAAACATCTGGGTTAGAAGCTGGCTTTGATGTGCGCTGTTTGGCGATCCCCAGAAAAGACCTGACAACATGGGAAGAATTAACGAAAAATGTCTTGGATTTAATTCATGCAGAATTAGAGAAAAGTTCCCAAAGACCAGTGTATCTGTGCGGGGAATCATTTGGCGGCTGCTTGGCGATGAAAGTAGCCACCAAAGCATCGCATTTGTTTAAACGCATTATTTTGATTAATCCAGCCTCAGCTTTTCGTCTGCGTCCGTTTTTAGATTGGGCATCCCAGATAACATACTTAGTGCCAGAATCTTTTTATGATGTCGGCGCATTGGGATTATTACCGTTTCTGGCATCCTTAGAACGGATGACTAGAAGCGATCGCCACGAACTGCTAAAAACCATGCGTTCTGTACCATCAGCAACAGTTAACTGGCGGTTGGCTTTATTAAGAGAATTTGCAGTGGATGACAGCCAGTTACGCCGCCTAACTCAACAAGTGTTGTTAATTGCGGGTGCAGGCGATCGGCTTTTACCTTCTGTGACTGAAGTTAGACGCATAGCTAGTATTTTACCTGATGCGGAAGTTTTGGTACTGCCAAACAGCGGACACGCCTGTTTGCTAGAAAAAGATATCAATCTCTATGAAATTCTCAAAAACAATAACTTTTTAGAAACTAGGGAACACAAGGTTTATAAGCTACAAGTTAAGGAAGTAGGTTGAGCTTAAGTAGTTCGACAAAAATAAACTCCTTGTTCTCTCTGCGCCTTTGGTTACTGAGTTTCGACAACGCACAACTACCACGCAGTCGTTGGCGCAGCCTCTCGTAGAGAAGTATGCGTTTCTAGGTGAGACAAGTTATCCCTGAAGTACTCAACAAACTTGTACTGGTTGGGAGATGTCAAGTCGCTTGAAATTTCGCTACAAACAGACTAGAGCGACTGGCAAAACAATGACAGAACAACCCCAAAAAAAACCAGAAGTAGAAATTACCCATCAAACATCCGCCACAGAAAAATTATCCCTATTTGACTCTTTAGCCACCACTGGTAAAACATTTATCGATACAGCCTGGGGACTTGGCGTAGCCGCAACAAAACAAACGCATCAATTATTTGGACAAGCAACTCAAACCACTGGTGAGGTAGTCAATTATCTCAATCAAAATTGGCTCATCCGCAAACTATCAGGATTTTTGAATCTTAATTGGTTAATCGGTGCTAGTGAAAATGTTGACCTAGAAAAAGCCGCAGCCACAGTCAAAAAACTCAAGCAACAACACCCCCAAGAATCGCCCAGCCAAATTTCTCACCGCATCATGTTAGAAACAGCAACGAAAACTGGGGGGATTGGATTTGCCAGCAGTATTTTACCAGGGGTAGCAGCAGCATTATTAGCAGTTGATTTAGCCGCAACCTTGAAATTGCAGTCGGAAATGCTGTATCAAATTGCGGCGGCTTATAACCTAGATTTAAAAGATCCAGCGCGGAAAGGCGAGGTTTTAACAATTTTTGGTTTGGGTTTGGGTGGAAATCGACTGTTAAAAGCAGCCGGATTAGCTTTGCTGCGAAATGTGCCATTTGCAGGAGCCGCGATCGCCACTAGTTCTAATGCTGCCTTAAGCTATTCTCTAGGGTATGCCGCTTGTCGATTTTACGAAGCCAAACTAGATGAATCCGTTTCCCTATCATCGCCAGAAACTTTGGCAACCCTCAAAGCAGAAAGTGAAAATTACTTAGAAACAGCGATCGCTCAACAAGCAATCATGGATCAAATCTTAGTTCATATCATTCTGGCCAGCCATCCCGAAAAAACCTGGGAGAAAATCTTACCAGAACTGCAAGCATTGAACCTCAGCCCCAACTCACTGAGTGCGATCGCCAACAATATCAAATCACCGCAACCATTAGATACACTACTCAATCAACTCAACCGTGATTTTGCGATACCATTATTAGCTCAATGCCAAAGAATTGTTCAACTTGACAAGCAAACTACCACACTAGAGCAAGAAATAATTAGTGCGATCGCCAGCAAATTTAGCATTGATATCACCGAAGTTCAATCAATAGTTAATAGTTCTGAGGCAAAAACTAGTACATCATAGCGTCAATAAACAGACCCTGAGAAATTACTCAAAAGCCTACATAATCAGACTTCTTTCTTTTGCCTTTTGCCTTGTTGTACTAGCGCCTCTATTCTTGTTCAACTTGCTCAGGATCAATACCCAGTTCTCGGAGACGTTGCTTTAATTGCTCTACTTGCTGTTCAGCTTGCTGTCGAGCCAAAGCTTCTGCATCTATCCTTTGTTTTGCTTCTCGTAGTGCTTGCGCCTGTTCTGTGGGATTAAGCAGTTTTTCTCCTGTATCTTCTCGGTAAAAACCAATCAGTTCTCCTTCTACTTGCAACCGCAACCCTAAAGGTTCACTGCGATTGTCTGTAATCAATTCATATCTATCTTGCCGCAACCGATAACCTTGCAACTGCTCTTGTACCCATTCACCTTTAGGATCAAATAGCCAGTATTCTTTAACACCAAGTTGCTCGTACAATATTTTCTTAAATTCCTGATCGTGATTTTTTGTCCCTGCCGAAGTCATCTCAAAAATCACAGATGGAACTTCCCCTTCTTCCCACACTTTATAATTATCTCGACCACCAGGCGCGACATTAAAAATTATCATCACATCTGGTGCAACGCGCAACTTAGGAAAACCTTGAGCGTAGTAGAGAAATTGATTGGCAAGGACTGTTGCTTGTTGTCCTGCTAAATACTGGCGTAAAACTTCCAGCGTCGCCAGTAAAACACATAGATGGGCATAGCTTTCTGCCACAGGTTCACCATCGGAACTAGGATAGAACACTTCTGCCCGTTGGTTTGGAGTCAAGGCTGAGGTCATAGTCATGCCATGCAGAAGGTTGGGATGTTTCAATTATAAAAGTCAATGGTCATTTGTCCTTTGTTAATGGTCAATGGTCAACAGTCAATAGCCAGCACTTGAAATCATATTTCCGACTTCACACTTCAAAATTTTGAGCAATACTGGTACAAGAAGGAATCTTTAAAGAAAATCCCAACATGGCAGCAATTCAACTTAGTAATCAGCCTCTGCTGGAGTGGGCAGGCGATAGTTTGGCAATTGGATTATTTGAAGATGCGGTAGAGTTAACAGGTGAACTGGCGACTTTGAATGAAAAGTTTGCTGGCATCTTAAAAGAAGTCATTGCCGAAGAAGAATTTACAGCCAAAGCCAACAGTACTGTCTTCACCCGTGTCAGTGGCGGTGGTTCAGTTAAAAAAATTATTTTAGTCGGTTTAGGAAAACCAGACGTGCTGAAAGTAGATAGTCTGCGGCGGGCGGCGGCGGCGGCGGCTAAAGTAGCAAAAAAGCAAAAAAGCAAAACTCTCGGATTTAGCTTTCCCTTATGGAATAACGACCCAGTAGCCACAGCCCAAGCGATCGCTGAAGGTGTACAGTTAGCTTTGTACCAAGATGTTCGCTTTAAATCAGAACCAGACGATAAAGGGTCAAAGGTTGAAACTGTAGAACTGCTAGGTTTCGAGGGACAAGAAGCCGCGATTACCCGTGCAAATCAAATTGTGTCTGGAGTAATTTTGGCGAGAGAGTTGGTTGCAGCCCCAGCCAACGCAGTTACACCCATTACAATGGCAGAAACCGCCCAAGCGATCGCCAAAGACTACGGTTTACAACTACAAATACTCGAAAAAGAAGATTGTGAAAAGTTAGGTATGGGTGCTTTTTTGGGAGTTGCCCTAGCATCTGACTTACCACCCAAATTTATTCATCTCACCTACAAACCAGAAGGCACACCGACAAAGAAACTCGCCATTATTGGCAAAGGTTTAACCTTTGACTCTGGTGGACTAAATATTAAAGGTGCAGGTAGCGGCATCGAAACCATGAAAATTGATATGGGTGGTGCAGCTGCAACCTTGGGTGCGGCAAAAGCGATCGCCCAACTCAAGCCGAATGCCGAAGTTCACTTCATCTCTGCCGTTACCGAAAACATGATTAGCGGTCGCGCTATGCACCCAGGCGACATCCTTACCGCCTCCAACGGCAAAACCATCGAAGTTAATAACACCGATGCTGAAGGGCGTTTAACCTTAGCTGATGCTTTGGTATATACCGATAAATTGGGCTTAGATGCGATCGTGGATTTAGCCACCCTCACAGGTGCCAACGTTATCGCTTTAGGTGAAGATATTGCAGGTCTATATACTCCTGACGACGCGATAGCTTCGCAGTTAGAAACAGCTGCTGCCACATCCGGCGAAAAAATTTGGCGAATGCCAATGGAAGAGAAATATTTTGAAGGCTTGAAATCTGGCATTGCGGATATGAAAAACACCGGGCCGCGTCCTGGTGGTTCGATTACCGCTGCCCTATTCCTCAAGCAGTTCGTTAAAGATACCCCTTGGGCGCACATAGATATTGCTGGGCCAGTGTGGGCAGATAAAGAAAATGGCTACAACGGCCCCGGTGCCACAGGCTACGGCGTAAGGATGTTAGTTGATTGGATACTCAATCAATAAAAAGTCAAAAGTTAAAAGTAAAAAGGCAAAAGTATCTTTCTGTTTACTTTTGCCCTTCGGGTGACGCTCCTAACGTCGCTAACGCTGACGCTAACGCCAGTCGCTCATGGGGGAAACCCCCAAGACCTCGCTGGCTCACCTTTTTACTTTTAACTTCTCGCGTGTTATCTTGGGCTTGCCGCCAAAATATGTTGCAATAGTGACAAATGATGCGGAGTACTGAGCAGTTTTTACTTGACTCAGCACTGAGTATGGGAATTTGGCAGTCAAAAAGTTAAGGTTTTTTAACAAAGCCAATCTGGTAAAATTTGTAAGGTTTCTAGAAGCTCTGAGCAATGGGATCGACTTGCGCACGGATAGCAATTGACGCGATGGGGGGGGATCATGCACCCAAAGAAATCGTTGCTGGTGCATTACGCGCCAGTGAAGAATTGGGTGTGAAAGTCTTGTTGGTAGGTGATCCCCAACAAATTAAAGCTGTCATGCCGCCAAAAACTACTTTGGAGAGGGTGGAGATAGTTCCTGCTGAAGAAGCGATCGCGATGGATGAGGAGCCTTTAAATGCGGTTAGACGCAAACGCAAGGCTTCGATTAATGTGGCGATGGATTTGGTAAAAAATCAGCAGGCGGATGCTGTATTTTCTGCTGGACACTCTGGGGCAGCTATGGCAGCAGCATTGCTGCGCTTAGGGAGATTGCCAGGAATTGATCGCCCAGCAATTGGTACAGTTTTCCCTACAATTATGGCTGGCAAGCCAGTGTTAATTTTAGATGTAGGTGCCAATGTAGACTGCCGACCTAAGTTTTTAGAGCAGTTTGCGATGATGGGTTCTATTTATAGCCAGTATGTATTAGGTACAGACACACCCAAAGTCGGGTTATTGAATATTGGCGAAGAAGATACAAAAGGTAATGAGCAAGCCCTCCGCGCCCATCAACTACTGCGAGATAATTCTTTAATTAATTTTGTTGGTAATGCTGAAGGGCGTGATGTACTTTCTGGCGAATTTGATGTGATTGTCTGCGATGGTTTTGTCGGCAATGTCTTACTAAAATTTGCCGAATCTCTGGGAGGCGTAATTCTGCAAATTTTACGGGAAGAACTACCCCAAGGATTGCACGGTCAAATTGGCACAGCACTGTTAAAACCAAATCTCAAGCGAATTAAGCAGCGCATGGATCATGCGGAGCATGGAGGTGCTTTACTGTTAGGTGTGGCTGGAGTTTGTTTTATCGGCCACGGCAGTTCACAAGCACCTTCAATTTTTAGTGCAATACGGATGGCCAAAGAAGCAGTAGATAATCAGGTACTAGAAAGGCTTCATTCCCAATACGAAATCCTACAGCGTGGTAGCGGTTAGTAATGGGTTAGTTGTCATCCGTCATTTGTCCTTTGTTGTAGGAAAACACCAGAGGCAATGATCAAAATGCTGAGAGCTTGGGAGAGCAGGAGTGCAAAAGTTAGGCATAGCATTTACAGGAAGTGGCTCGGCAGTTCCGGAAACTTCCCTCGACAACCAGGCACTAACAGCGCTGGTTGAAACATCAGATGAGTGGATCACCACAAGAACCGGGATTCGTCAACGACGAGTATCACAACCGTCAGATTCTCTGAGTTCATTGGCGGCAGCTGCTGGTCGTCGAGCGATCGCATCTGCCGGAATTCAAGCCACTGATATAGATCTGATTTTGCTGGCAACATCTACCCCTGATGATTTGTTTGGCACTGCTTGTAAAGTGCAGGCTGAGTTAGGCGCGACTAAAGCCGTAGCGTTTGACTTAACCGCCGCTTGTTCTGGCTTTGTGTTTGGGCTAGTTACAGCTGCTCAATACCTCAGAACAGGTGTATATCAGAATGTACTTTTGATCGGGGCAGACATCCTCTCTCGTTGGGTAGATTGGCAAGACCGCAGAACTTGTATTTTGTTTGGTGATGGGGCGGGTGCGGTAGTTTTGCAAGCTAGTGAAAGCGATCGCCTCTTAGGATTTGCCCTCAAAAGTGACGGTACGCAAAATCATTACCTCAACCTTGGCTATGCAGCTACTGCTCAAGAAATACTCCCAAACATCAACGTTTCTCAAGGCCATTACCAACCCATCACCATGAACGGCAAAGAAGTATACCGCTTTGCTGTGCAGAAAGTCCCAGAAATTATTGATAAAGCCTTATTTGAAGCTCATCTTACTGTTGATCAAATAGATTGGCTCATCTTACATCAAGCCAATCAACGCATTCTAGATGCTGTCGCTCAACGGCTAGGAATTCCCGAACAAAAAGTTATTAGTAATCTGGCAAATTACGGCAATACTTCCGCTGCTTCTATTCCTCTCGCCTTAGATGAAGCAGTGCAACAAGGCAAAATTCAACCTAACAACATCATTGCTGCATCCGGCTTTGGCGCAGGTCTTACCTGGGGTGCAGCCATCTTCCAATGGGGAAAATAAGTATTAAGTAAAAAGTAAAAAGTAAAAATTTTTACTTTTGCTTTTTGCCTTTTGACTTCTTTATTGACTATTGACAATGACTAAAACCGTATGGGTGTTTCCCGGACAAGGTTCCCAAGCTTTGGGAATGGGAATGGATCTACTAGATATACCCTCCGCCAAAGAGAAATTTGACCAAGCGGAGGCAATTTTGGGTTGGTCTGTAACTGATGTCTGCCAAAACCAAGAAGAAAAGTTAGCACAGACACTTTATACTCAGCCCTGTCTTTACGTTGTGGAAAGTATTCTCGCGGACTTGATGCGAGAAAGGGGACAGCAACCAGATTTAGTGGCGGGGCATAGTTTGGGTGAATATATTGCCCTTTATGTCGCTGGGGTTTTTGAATGGTCGGCAGGATTGCATTTAGTCAAACGTCGTGCAGAACTGATGGATAGTGCCGCAGGTGGGATGATGGCGGCGTTAATGAACTTTGACAAAGAACAATTAGATGCAGTTATAGCTGCAACACCAGATGTAGTTTTGGCAAATGATAACAGTCCAGCACAGGTGGTAATTTCTGGTACTCCTGATGCTGTACAAGCGGTCATGTCTCAAGTTAAAGCCAAACGTGCTATTCCTTTAAAAGTCTCTGGGGCGTTTCACTCACATTTAATGGCGACGGCGGCGAATGAATTCCAAGAGATTCTGGAAACTGTTGAATTTCAGCCTGCAACTGTACCCGTGATGTCGAATGTTGAGCCTGTACCCTCGACTGATGCCCAAATTTTAAAACAGCGTCTAACTCAACAGATGACTGGTTCGGTACGTTGGCGAGAAATTTCACTGCAATTACCAGCTAATAACATTGAACAAGTCATAGAAATTGGCCCTGGTAATGTTTTAACTGGTTTAATTAAACGTACCACTTCTGATTTAATCTTAAAGAACGTCCGTAATGGTGCTGAATTACCGGACTAAAAAATTCAAAAGTGTGAAGTATGAAATACTCGACTTCACACTAGCCTGTGGCAAGCCCTTCGGGTTCAGCAGTTGCTTTAAGTCGGGTTACCCGCCCAACTCACTGCTTCACCGCTAAAAGCGGCTACATACTTCATAATTCATACTTCTTATGTCTCGCAGTCGTGAACCGTTTATTAGTCTGGCACTTTACCACGCCTTTAAATGGTCGGTTGTCAGCCCCATGCTTCATGCTTACTTTCAGGGCAAGATTTATGGTGTGGAAAATGTGCCGCAATCAGATCCATTAGTAGTTGTCAGCAATCATGCTAGTTACTTTGACCCACCCATTGTTTCTAATTGTGTGCGTCGTCCAGTAGCATATATGGCTAAACAAGAATTATTTGAAATTCCGGTTTTAGCACAAGCCATTAAATTGTATGGTGCTTACCCCGTGAGCCGAGGTAACGCCGATCGCAATGCCATTCGGGCAGCTTTAGAATGTTTAGAAAATGGTTGGGCTGTGGGAGTTTTTTTACAAGGTACTCGCACACCTGATGGTAGAATTACTGACCCAAAAAAAGGCGCAGCTTTACTAGCAGCCAAGGCGCAAGCACCGATTTTACCTGTGAGTTTGTGGGGAAGTGAAGGAATTCTAGAAAAAGGCTCGTCTCTACCGCGTGCTGTTCCCCTCACAATCAGAATTGGTGAGGTGATTGATCCTCCTAGTTCTACTAATAAAGAACAATTAGAGGCTGTAACCCAAAAGTGTGCAGCAGTAATCAACGAAATGCACGATTTAGGGCGTTGATAAGAAATATACTTTTAGGTAGTAGCGATCGCCACTCGATTTTTATATGTTGCTAATATCTACTAGCGATCGCTAAAATAATCTATTTTTTAAACATTATATGAGTGGATTGGATGCCAAGCATTTTTGGAATCGGTTGAATAATTTGGCGTTAGTCCGCTTTTTGCTTTTAGTGGCTGCTGGCTGGGCTTTTGTCCAACTTTTAGGATATTTTGAAGCAGTCATAGTTATTTTTACATTCGCCGCAATTTTAGCGTTCTTACTTAGCTACCCTGTATATTGGTTGCGGCGATTTTTGCCTCATGGTGTGGCTGTGATTGTTGTTTTCTTGCTCAGTATCGTGATTTTGGGAGGCTTGATGATCACCGTTGGGATTGCGGTGTTATCTCAAGGACAGCAATTAATAGATAGTATTTCTGGTTTTTTAACTTCTCTTGCGCCTTTTTTAGAAAGAGTAGAGGAATTTCTCAGGAACCGCAATCTACAAATAGATTTAAGTGTCATTGAAGAGCAATTACGCAATCAGGCCATATCAGGTTTAGTCACTAGCTTAACTGTTCTGCAACAGTTGTTGACTAATTTTGTCACGTTTATTTTGATTGCAGTTGTAGCATTTTTTATGCTATTAGATGGCGAAAAGCTATGGAATTTTATTTTAAAAATAGTCCCTAAACAGCGCCGAATTAGATTTACCAATATTATTAGACGGAGCTTTTTAGGGTTCTTTCGTGGTCAGTTATTATTAAGTTTATTTTTAACAACAACTAGTTTTATAGTTTTTCTATTATTACAAGTACCTTTTGCTTTATTATTGTCAGTAATAGTCGGATTTTTAGATATCATTCCTGGGATAGGCGCAACTTTAGGTGTTAGTACAATTACGTTGATTGTGCTATCTCAAAATGTTTGGTTAGCATTAAAAGTCTTAATTGCTTGTATTATCCTTCAGCAGATTCAAGATAATTTGATTGCACCCCGAATTATGCAAAATGCTCTAAATCTAAATCCTGTGGTCGTATTTTTTGCTTTACTAGTAGGCGCTAGAGTTGCAGGTTTGTTAGGAGTTTTTATCTCTATTCCTATTACAGGAGTCATCGTATCTTTATTTGAAATTGATGAGATGAAAGCAGAGATTTAGTCAATAGTCAATAGTAATTGGTCATTTGTCCTTGATAATTCTTGACTAAACTCTAATGTAAAATCAAATTTAGAAAAAGAAAAACGTGAAGTCATGTCAGATTTAAGAGCAGAATTAACACAAAGCGTAGATGAAGCAGAATGGGAATGGTTAATTCCTCATGTACAACGTGATGCAGTAATTTTGGTAACGCCAGGGTTAAGTCTTGTAGATGTAGGAGAAGCGATCGCTAGTGATAACTCTCAATCTGTACAGCAGTGGATTGATGAGCAATTAATTACCAAACCTTCCGTAGACCAAGTAGGAGAATGGAATGGCGATCGGCAAAAACGATTCCACACCCTGATTTTACAACCTTTTGTTCTAGTCCAAGAAATCGCCGCATAAGTAAGTAAAAAGTAAAAAGTAAAAAGTAAAAAATTCATTATTTGTAATTTTGCCTTTTACCTTTTTACTTCCTACTCTCCATCCTTGATTTACCAACTTTTCTAACGCCATCAGCACCTGTATAACCCGTAGCTACCCACACCAAAGCTCTTGCTCCATCACGAATAGATTTCTCTAAAGGTTCAGGTGGTGATTCTGAAGGTACAGATACGGGCTGAAAATCAATTCCCCGGCTACCTAAGACAATCTCACCAATAACAGAAGCACGACGCATGTGGAAATCTGAGGTAATTAAATAAACCCTCTTGATGCCGTGGGCTTTTAAATCGTCTACTAAGCTGGTAAAATTAGTAACTGTATCTACAGCTTCATAATCCAAGTGTAAACGCTTGGGATCAATGCCAGCTTTGACAAATACCTTCCGCGTATATCTAGGTGGACTACCGCCAGAAATCCAAATCGGTAAATTTGGATGCTTACGAACAAACTCCGCTGTGAACTTTTCTCTCTCTAATTTTTTGGTTGAACCACCCAATACTAAAACCGCTTCAGGTTGTTTAGCTTGTTGTTGGAATTCTTTGTAACCAAGCCACATAAATAGGGGTAAGGCAAGAACCATAAACCGAAAAGATTTACCTGTAAACAAAAAATTGTTCTTCAAGGCTCTGTGATTTCGTGTAGGGATACGTATTCTTCTCTGAATAAGTCAAAAATATATGTTAGGTTAGCAGACTTTTGTCAAATCCACCCTATAGTTTGTTACCAATTTTGATGTTGATACAGATTAAATTCCGTATAAACGCTCTCGGTAAGTATTTATTAGTTAACTTCAGATAAATTTAGAAGATTCCGCAAAAACTACCGAGGAAATTTTTGGTGAATTTATTTTGATATAACGACGGGACTGGTGCGTCTCGAACGCACGGCCTAGCGCTTAGGAGGCGCTCGCTCTATCCAACTGAGCTACAGCCCCAACTATGAGGCATAAATATAATAGCAGTAGTTTTAGCTAGAGTGCCAAGAATTATCCCAAGAACCGCCGCCTATTTCTAAACCACACAGAGAACTCTGTGATTTTAGGATAATTTGAGATGGTTTGTCACTTACTTTTCGCAACTCTAAATTCAGTTTTCCTTGCATGGTATCCCGACAACAGAACTCTAAACCATTGGTTGTCGGCGCACGTAGGGGTGTACCTAGTAGATGCGTGGTTCCTGTCAATTCAACCTCGTAGTTTAAATTTTTAGCTTGCATTTGCCATCTACCCCAAGGTTGAATTTGCCATTGAACTTGCGAATTCCAAGGCACAAATTCATAAAATTTGCCTTGATAATGTACTCCAATCATGGCAACAGATTCCATCCACCACAATACACCACGTCTACCACCACCCGCGGTTAATGCTAAGTCAGGTTCGCCATCAAAGCAATTACAGTTTAGCCAAAACCATTTTTGCGGAAAAGCCCCACCCCAATTTTTTTCGGCGTAGGCTGGTGCGTTAGTGAATTGATAGATTTTGCCATTCCAGTCTATCCAACCACTAGCCAAGCCATGCGCCATCAAAATTTGCCAGCCAGGTTCAAAAATCTGTAAAAATGACAGCCAGCCAGCTGTTGATTGCTGAGGGCTATTTTGATTTCCCCAAGCGTATACTGGCTGAATTTCATATAACCAACGGCAATAAAAACCAGTTGCAGGATCACGAATTATTCCTTGGTTAATGGTGGCTGTAGCTTGATAACCCTCTTGAATATGTTGTTCAAATTCTTTTGGTAAAAGGTAGAGAGGTTGAGTGTTGAGGTTGGTTTTCCCCCAATGTCCTAAAGCTAAGACATCTCGACTAGCCCAAAATTTGTCTACATCCGGAAAAGTGCGACATAAATACTGATCATCGGGGCCGAGAATTTGCGCTGCACCACCACTATAAGGTTTACCACCAATAGGGTCTTCAATTGAGTACATAAAGGCAAAGGTTTGTCCGCAGTCTGGCAAAGTTACCCGATAATACCAACCTTCAAAAAAACGGCGACTACTGCCATCCCAATGATACCCACTGTGTGGTGTTTGATAATTTACTGGTAAGGAAAACATCTATATAAATGTTTGCTAATTGACTATTTTTTAGTATGAGCGATCGCCTGTAAACAAGCTTGAACATTTTTAGGCAACAGCTAATAACAGCATATCTCTACCCGAAACTAATTCTTTTGGCAGATGATAAACTCCCAACTTTAGATAGAACCATCTGTGCAATTACAGAGGGTATGCTGAATATCATTAAAAGCTAAGTAAAAAAAAGAACGCAAATTTATTTGGTTCTTGTCAGATTAGTATTGCAATTTCTTTTGTCGTCAGAGTTTAGCTTTTTTAGTACAGATTTTAGGAGTGTAATTAATAGTATGACTAATTCAGGCGATCGCGAAACTTATAACAACGAAACTAGACAAGAGTCTTACACAGATAATTACGGTAACACTCACACTAACCTGACACGCACCAGTGAAACAGTTAACAACAATCCCAACAATGTCAATTCTTATCGCAATGGTTATGCAAATGGTCGAGAAATTGAGCGGAACTACCAGCAAGCTAATTTAGCCGCCCGTGATAATGACAATGCTTCTCGTGGCTTACTATTGGGGATTTTGCTCACCTCTCTAGCTGGTTTAATTGTTGGTGCATTCTGGTACTTTAACCAGCCCAGAGAAACCGTAGTTAACGAAACTCAACCAATAGTGACTCCTTCACCTAAAAATGATCTTCCTACTCCCCAACCACAACAAACCACAATCATCGAAAGAACCAGAGAAGTACCTATCGAAAGAACCAGAGAAGTACCTGTTGTAATTCCTCAACAACAAGTTCCAACCGTAAATATACCTTCCCCACCAGACATTAATATAACTGTTCCACCTCAACAGCCTGTAACTTCGGGAACACAAACCACTCCTCCAAAAGATAATCCTGCTCCAGTGGACAGTAGTAAAACTAAGGCAAAATCAAATACTGATTCTTCTACCACTGGTGATACTAGTACAGATAAGAGTAACTCTCGTTAATAATTAATTGCCATAGTTGTAGAGGCGTTGCATTCCAAAGCCTCTATTTTATTGTGTTTGATTATCTTCATACTTTTGATAGTTGCTGAGACTCTTCTGTGGATAGAGTTTTTTGAGATAGCTTAACATTTACTATATTTTGTGTTGTAAATAGTTTATTTAAAAGAAAAATAATTTAAAAACCTTACCTAGATAAATTAACTAGGAAACATATCAATAAAATTATTTTTTATTAAGTAAACCTGGGTTATGAATTATCTACAATTATTTAGCAAAAGACAAAATTATCTGAGCAATTTTCAGCGGAAAGCTGCAAAAAATAGCAAAAATTTAATGAATGAGAAAACGCAAGCTCAACAAATATCATATAGTGTTGCTCATGCAATTAGTGGACGAATTCGCTTTCGGGTTCCTCGGCTATCAAAAGATGTGGAATATGCGAATAAACTCAAAGTAGCGATAGAATCTCAAATTAAGAATGCCAAAGTCCGAATTAATCCTACAGCCGCATCTGTTGTTATTCATTATCCATCAGGTTTAATGCCAGATGAACAAATGCGATCGCATCTAGTTAATCTCATTCAAACTGCCCAAAATATAGTTTTACCCACAAAAGTCAGTGCCAAAACAATTGCTGGGACTGTTTTTGATGCGTTGATTAACTTAATGGATAGCCTACGTAACGTCAACAAAGCACGTACCGCTATTCAGCATCAAGACATGAAAAAAGACTTTTGGGAGCGATTATTGTCAACTGGAGAAAGGATAATTAAAGGTTTCAAATCTGCTATAATGTTTATTCTGCCTCACAAGCAATGGCAGTCACAGTCAGCACTAAACTCTGCTTAATTAGAGCATTTCCATATTCAGGCATCAGTCTAGATACAGAATATGAAAATACTCTTTTAAGTAAAAAAATAATTTTCTGATAGTTTACCAAACACGTAATATTTTGGTCGGTTTTTACTCTACCAGTCAGCTTGTTTTTAGCCAGAATGTAACTTAGTAGTGCAACATAGCACACTTTTATCTAGCTAAATCCAGAGGCCAAGTATGTTTCCTTTTTGGAGTAACGTCTGTTACCTGGAAGTTAGACTAAGCATGAAGAAAACCCCCAGCAGGGCTGAGTTTATGTAAGGCAAGCTGGAAAGAGAAAAATGTTAGATACTATGCAGATTTTGGTTGTTCTTTCCGGGTTTTAGTTGTAGTTTTTCTAACAACAGGATAGCGAATTCTACGTTGTCGCGGTTGTCCGGTCTTCCAGCCTGGGGACTTTCCGCGAGGTTTGGGCGGACGAGCAGGAGTACCAATTGTCGCTAAAATGCTGCTCATTGCCTGAGCGACCCTTCCCGGAGTCAAACTAACTAAAAACTTTTGCCAAGGTAAAGGGTTGTCTGCAACGATATCACGGGCTAACCATAATTCCCAAGTCATAATTGGCATTAAGTCACTCCAACGCTCACATTGCTTAGGGGTACCTAGCTTGGGAAGAGTCCAGTGTAAGCGTTGCTTTAAAAATCGATACCAGTGGTCAACAGTAAAGCGTCGCAAATAAAGTTGCCAAACTTCTTCTAAGGTCGGCATTTGTTCTCCAAGCCAAGCCAACCACAAAGGTTTTGAAACTCTCTTAGTTCCTTGCTCATTCAAACGTTCAACCCTAATCAGGGAAATCGAACGTGTAGCGCATAAGCGAAAGTGTAAATTTGACCACAAGCTCACCTTGATCTGTCCCAGTTTGGGATGGTTTACTTCTATACTTTGAGTGGCTTCAGCCCATGTCGAAGTATCATTTAACTTAAATTTATCACCATGCTTTCTCGGTCGCCCCTTGCCAGAATATGGTGGTGGTGCGCCCCACAAACATAAATTTGAACGTAAACGGACGAGAATATCTGCTTTGATATTGGCTGTTTTCAACAGGAAAGGAGCGCAACCGTATTCACTGTCCCAAACAGTAATTGGTCTGGTGGGTAAATGTTCACAGACTTGTTGTAGTTGCCAAGCCGCCTTCTGTATTGGGCTTTCCCAGCTGGTAATTCGCTCATGTCTTAGAGGTAATGCCCAACTGCCTTCAGTTTCCGGTATCCAAGCAATGGTGCTATAGCCCTGACCAACCGTGATTGGCTTGTCACCTCCCATTGAAACACTGCTGTGTTCAATCGTCCTTTCCTGCAAAGTTACCGCATCTGGGCGCGACCAAGCTGTGTGGTCGCCAGCCAATAATGGACGACCCTGGGCTGGCATCTGTTTGATGTATAACTGCATCAATTTCTGCCGCTGTGGTCTGCTATCTTGCAATGCTTCGTAGATACTTGGCCACTTCCGTCTAAATGCTGGTGATAGCGATAAATCTGCCAAACTGTAGGCGTTCCGAGTCAGCATTATTGCATCCATCAGTTCAAATGTTGCATCATGAGCTCTTCCCAAATAGCTGTACGCTGCTTGACGAAATTCCTCTAATTTGGCACTGTTCATATTGGCAGATGAGAATTGGTGGTTCTTTTCTCAGCTTCTGCTAATAGGGGGCCTGTGTTCAAGCACACCCCTTATTTTTTTCTTTTCGGTGCGGTTCTTTAGTCTAAACGCCAGTGTTACGGTAGCGAACCTATTTCGCACAAAGCTCATTTAGAACGTAAACTCAAGTTCTTGACTTGGATGCGCGATGATTTAGAATCCAAGCTATCTGGTATTAATGCTGCCATTGATACCATTCGACAACAAATAGAACGGGAAGATAGATCTGCTTAAACTTCTATTGATGACTGGTAAAGGAGTTTAGCTAAATCTAAGAACTTTTGATTCTGTTTGTTTTTGTATAACGCACCACCTTTTTTTGGTGGTGCGTTAAGTGTTTAACCGAAATTTTTGCAGAGTAAATCATCTCGAAATACATAAAAATTCAGCATTAGAGACATATTAGGGTATGTTTATACAAAAATATCTCTTCTGTTAGAGGCTCATCCTCTTGATCAGTCCCTTGTAAAATGTTGGCAGCAATCAATAAATCCTACAGAACCAAAGTAAAAAATCATTATGCGCTTACTACATACAATGCTGCGGGTGGGGAACCTAGAAGAATCATTGAAATTTTACTGTGAACTCCTAGGTATGAAATTACTCCGGAGAAAAGATTATCCGGGGGGAGAATTTACCTTAGCTTTTGTTGGCTACGGTGATGAAAGTGATAATGCAGTTATTGAATTAACTTATAACTGGGGAGTGGAAAAGTACGAATTAGGTAACGCCTACGGCCACATTGCGTTGGGAGTGGATGATATTTACACTACCTGTGAAGCAATTAAAAATCGTGGTGGTAAAGTTGTGCGAGAACCAGGGCCAATGAAACATGGTTCTACAGTAATTGCTTTTGTCGAAGATCCGGATGGATACAAAATTGAACTGATTCAATTGGGTAGTCAAGGATCAGCTGTGAAGCAATCCTCACAAGACCAACTCGTATCGCCATAATTTTGATTACGATTAGGGTGTAAGGTCTTTTTGATTCACAAGACTTACGCAAAAACCTTGTTTGTTGAGGTTGGGTGTAGGGGGTGAGATCTTTTATCCTACGCTACTAATAAGGAGATGCCGCGATCGCCGGATAGTGCATCTAAAGTCCTCCACCTTTCCCCAACCCCCAATTTCTTAAATAAAATCCGCCATTTAAAATCGTAACGATGCAGCCTACAGATCCTAATAAATTTACAGATAAAGCCTGGGAAGCAATTGTCAAATCTCAGGATATAGTTCGTGCTTATAAACAACAACAATTAGACGTTGAACATTTAATTATTGCCCTTTTAGAAGAACCCACCAGTTTAGCGATTCGCATCTTAGCACGGGCGGAAATCGACCCCATCCGCTTGCAACAGCAACTAGAAGCTTATACCCAACGTCAGCCCAAAGTTGCTAATAATGACCAGCTTTACCTCGGTCGCACTTTAGATGTGCTACTTGACCATGCTGAGGAAGCAAGAGTCAAAATGAAAGATACCTACATATCTGTAGAACATATTCTCTTAGGCTTTGCGGAAGACGAACGGATTGGTCGGCGAATTCTCAAAGGTTTTAATGCTGATAGTGGTACTCTAGAGGCGGCAATTAAAGCTGTGCGTGGTAGCCAAAAAGTGACAGACCAAAATCCAGAATCTCGCTATGAAGCACTGCAAAAATTTGGTAGAGATTTAACAGAACAAGCCAAAGCGGGCAAACTCGACCCAGTTATTGGCCGGGATGATGAAATTCGCCGCGTGATTCAGGTGTTGTCGCGTCGTAGTAAAAATAATCCGGTTTTGATTGGTGAACCGGGGGTAGGAAAAACTGCGATCGCTGAAGCTTTGGCACAACGTATAATCAACGGTGATGTCCCCGAATCTCTCAAAAATCGCCAATTAATCTCTTTAGATATTGGTAGTTTAATTGCTGGGGCAAAATATAGGGGGGAATTTGAAGACCGCCTCAAAGCCGTCCTTAAGGAAGTTATCGAGTCAAACGGACAAATCGTCTTGTTTATTGATGAATTGCATACCGTTGTAGGGACAGGTTCCAATCAACAAGGGGCGATGGATGCAGGAAATTTACTCAAACCAATGTTGGCGAGAGGTGAATTGCGGTGTATTGGCGCGACAACTTTAGATGAGTACCGCAAATATATTGAGAAAGATGCAGCCTTAGAACGCCGTTTTCAACAAGTATTTGTCGATCAGCCGAACGTAGAAAATACTATCTCGATTTTGCGGGGTTTGAAAGAACGCTACGAAGTCCATCACAACGTCAAAATTTCTGATTCAGCATTAGTAGCTGCGGCTACTTTATCAGCACGATACATTTCTGACCGCTTTTTACCCGATAAAGCCATTGACTTGGTAGATGAAGCCGCCGCCCAGTTGAAAATGGAGATTACCTCCAAACCTTCAGAATTGGAAACCATCGACCGCCGCTTAATGCAGCTAGAAATGGAAAAGCTGTCACTAGCGGGAGAAGAAAAAGTTCCTACCCAAACCCGCGAACGTTTGCAGCGCATTGAAGAAGAAATTGACACCTTAAAGGTAAAACAGCAAGAATTTAACGAACAATGGCAAGGTGAAAAGCAGCTGTTAGAAGCTATTAGTGTTTTAAAGAAAGAAGAAGAAGCCTTGCGGGTGCAAATTGATCAGGCAGAACGGGCGTATGATTTAAATAAAGCTGCCCAATTGAAGTATGGCAAATTAGAAGGCGTACAGCGCGATCGCGAAGCCAAAGAAACCAAACTTTTAGAACTGCAAAGCCAAGGTTCGACTTTGTTGCGCGAACAAGTCACCGAAGCCGACATCGCTGAAATTGTCGCCAAATGGACAGGAATTCCAGTTAACCGTTTATTGGAATCAGAACGGCAAAAATTACTGCAACTCGAAAGCCATTTACACGAACGGGTCATTGGACAACACGAAGCAGTCGAAGCCGTAGCCGCAGCCATTCGTCGCGCCCGTGCGGGAATGAAAGACCCCAGCCGTCCCATTGGTTCATTTTTGTTCATGGGGCCGACTGGGGTAGGAAAAACTGAACTAGCCCGTGCTTTAGCACAGTTCCTCTTTGATTCTGATGATGCTTTAGTCCGTCTAGATATGTCCGAGTATATGGAAAAACACTCGGTTTCGCGGTTAGTTGGTGCGCCTCCGGGATATGTTGGTTATGAAGAAGGCGGTCAACTTTCCGAGGCGGTTCGCCGCCATCCTTACTCAGTCGTGCTGCTGGATGAAGTGGAAAAAGCTCATCCCGATGTGTTTAATATTTTGTTGCAAGTACTGGATGATGGGAGAATTACTGATTCTCAAGGCAGAACAGTAGATTTTCGTAATACTGTGATTGTGATGACCAGTAACATTGGCAGTGAACACATTTTAGATGTGTCTGGTGATGATTCTAAATATGACATGATGCGGAACCGGGTAACAGATGCACTGCGATCGCACTTCCGCCCCGAATTTCTCAACCGTGTAGATGATATTATCCTGTTCCATACCCTCAGCCGTTCCGAAATGCGTCACATCATCCGCATTCAACTCAAGCGTGTTGAGAACCTGCTAAAAGAGCAAAAAATCTTCTTTGAAATCACCCCAGCAGCTTGTGATTACTTAGTAGAAATGGGTTATGACCCAGTTTATGGCGCACGTCCCTTAAAACGAGCAATTCAGCGAGAAGTAGAAAATCCCATCGCCACTAAATTATTAGAAAATACTTTTATTGGTGGCGATACCATCCTGATTGATAAAGATGAAGACAATTTGACTTTTAACAAAAAAGTGACTGTGAAAGTCTCAGTACCACAGGTAATAACATAAGCATTTAACGTGAATTCGACAGATCGAAAAACCCCTCTCACACCAGTCACCTCAACACAGGAAACCCCCTGCTATGAGAGGGTTTCCTGTGTTGTAGCCAGTGGCGTAGAGGCGGCAAAAGCTGAATATTTTTGTTTTAAAAAAACATTGTCAATATCAGCCAAAAATTAGGTAAAATGTAATGCCATTGTGCCAGCAGTTCTCATGACCTCATCTGCCTCGTTTGACACATTAGAGTCTCTGCAAGCGGATATCGCTGACTTAATCGATCGCCTACCGACTTTAAAAAATCGGCAATTTATCCAACAGGCACTTGCTACTATAATCCGTTTGGCTGATAGTGACATTGATCGTCTTGATTGGAAAATACTATCCTCTGCTTTAGCGGATATGGAGCGAGGCTTTGAGTTATTTTATAACTACCGACACGTACGTAAAGTAACTATTTTTGGTTCTGCCCGTTTATCATCAGAAACACCAGAGTACCAAATGGCGCTGGAATTTGGTCGCGCTGTGACTCAGTTGGGTTTTATGGTGATGACAGGTGGCGGCGGCGGGATTATGCAGGCTGGTCACGAAGGCGCTGGACGAGAAAATTCCTTTGGGTTAAATATTCAGTTACCCTTTGAACAGCAAGCGAACCCGATTATTGAAGGTGATCCAAAGCTGATTCACTTTAAGTATTTCTTTACCCGCAAACTGTTTCTCCTCAAAGAAAGTGATGCAGTTGCGTTGTTTCCTGGTGGATTCGGTACTCAAGATGAAGCCTTTGAGTGCATGACTTTAAGTCAGACTGGCAAATTTGGCCCTGTACCTTTAGTTTTAATTGACCATCCAGGCGGAGATTATTGGCGGTCTTGGAGCGATTATATTGATCAACAACTGGTACAGAAAGGTCTTGTGAGTCCAGAAGACCCTAGCCTTTACACTGTGACAGATAACCTGGAAGTAGCTTGTAACGCCATCACAGATTTTTATAAGGTTTATCACTCCAGTCGCTACGTGAGTAATCAATTGGTAATTCGCCTCAGTTGCGATTTATCAGATGCAGAGGTAGAACAATTAAATGCTGATTTTAGTGACATTCTCGTAAAAGGCAAAATTGAAAAAAGTCAGGCTTTGCCTCAAGAAGCTCAAGATGAAACTTTAGAATTACCTCGGTTAATTTTGCACTTTAATCAACGAGATTTGGGGCGTTTATATCAGATGATTGCCACTATTAATCAAATGGGTAGACCTTCGCAACAGGAGATAGCCCATCCAGAGAGAAAGTAGTGCCAAGACTTATTGATTAACATTTTGCGTCACTTGTTAACCTTCAGAAAGTTTTGCAAAGCTTGTCTACAAGTCATACCGTTTCACTTTAAGTTTGATACAAATAGACCGCAGGGGAGCCAGCGCGTTGGGGAGACACTGCGTTGCGGAGGTTCCCTCCGTTGTAGCAAGTGTCGACGACGGGTTTCCCGACTTGTAGCGACTGGCGTGGGCAGAGGAGCAGAGGGGCGGAGGAGAAATTATTCGTATCATTATATTTAGTGAAATGGTATCAGTTATTCAAATTTATTCAAGGCTTGTTGAACTATTTTCCGAACAATTGAGCTTTCATCTTCTAAGCATTTGTTAAGTGGTTCCACTGCTCGTAAATTTGCTAAATTACCTAACGCTAATGCTGCTTCACCGCGAACCCTAAAATCTTCATCTTTGAGCATTTCAATTAGAGCATTCACAACTTGATCACCATTCATTTTTGCTAGAGCATGAACAGCCTCTAAACGCAAATCTGCATTCACATCTGGCAAAATATTGATGAGGGGTTGAATAGCTCTAGTTTCACCTCGCTGTCCTAGGTAATACATCGCACTTTTACGTAGCCAGTCATTTTTACTGGCTAATGTCACAATTAACAAATCGACCATCAGCGGATTTGCAATCTTCGCGATCGCAGAAAGAGTGTTTGTTTGAATGCGACTTTCCGAATCTTGCAGCAACTGGGCTAATATTTCCAGCAAGTCTGGATATTGACGGGTAAGGAGAGTTTCGATAACTTGGTGAGTTGCTTGCTTGGAACGTAGCCAATCTCTTTTGATGGCTTGCAACATACCTTCCTTGTCCCTCAGAAATTCCACCAAAATATTTGTAGTGCGGGAATCTTCAATTAGCCGTAAAGCATGAACCACAGCTAATTGGACATGAGGAAAACTAAAAGCATCTCTGAGAAAACTACCATTGCTGCGAAAAACCGCAATCAAAGGTTCAATAGCTCTAACATCGCCAAACTTGCCTAATGCTGAGGCGATCGCACCACAAGCGGTAGACTGACGTAGTCGATTTTTCTCTGCCTCGATAGTTATACTTACGGTGAATTTCTGCAACTTTTTGTTCGTCTGCCTCTATGTCTCCTTCATCATCAAGATAATAAGCACCAGTTTCGTAACACTCTGCTGTCGCCAGCATTAAATCTGTTAAAAGTGACATAAAAATTCCGGTGAGTGTATCTATATAATTCCCCAACTCAAAAGACTAAAAACTTTAATAAGAAAAACTGAATTGACTTTGAAATTTTTTAGGTTAAATTATGTAGGCGTTGCTATAAATATTTAGTATTTGCTATTTTTAGGAACATCAAAGCAGTAACCAAATAGTCAAGTCAAATAAATAACAAATAAAAATGTATTCTACCTACTACCAGATTAGAAATAGACCAGTTATGATTACCCAATGCTGATGAGCATAAAAAAGCCTGTATATTAGCACAGTAAATCAAATATCACATCTTAGAAATTGCGGAGTAAGAAATGCTGGAATTATTGAGTTCGGGTTTGGTGTCTCTGTGGCTAGAAATGGCTGGAGTAGAAATCAAGCCTTCTGATGCTTTAGAGGCATTGGCTGGGCAAGTAAATCCTGGCTTAGTTCTGGCTTCTGATCCCAATCTTACTGGGGTGAATACAGTCCAACAATACTTACAAGCACTAATTAAATCTAAGTTAGTTGCCCAAAATTTAGCCGAAAGCCAGGGAATTTGGTTACAGTCGGGGCCAATACTCATGGCTAATCATGAAGGTACAACACCTTTGCCGGCGGCTTCTTTAACTAAGATTGCGACTTCTTTGGTTTCTTTGAAAACTTGGGGGCCAGACCATCAATTTGAAACTTTGATTGGGACTACGGGGCCTGTGGTTAATGGTATATTGCAAGGTGATTTGGTCATTGCTGGTGGTGGCGACCCCATGTTTGTTTGGGAAGAAGCGATCGCCCTTGGCAATACACTCAATAAAATGGGCATTAAGCAAGTCAAAGGGAATTTGCTCATTTCAGGCAACTTTGCCATGAATTTCCAGCGCCATCCCCTACTAGCTGGTCAAATGGTGAAACAAGCGCTGAATTATAAAACTTGGACTCGTCCAGCAAATTATATCTACTCCATCATGCCCAAAGGCACACCTAAACCAGAAGTTGTGATTACAGGGGCTGTTAAAGTTGCCGCCCAACCACCGCAACAAACTTTGCTAGTGCGTCACAAATCTTTGCCTTTGCGTCAATTGCTCAAAGAAATGAACGTTTACAGCAATAACGAAATGGCCGAGATGCTGGCAGAATCTGTAGGGGGAGCAAGTGTAGTGCAATCAACTGCGGCCTATCTGGCGAGAGTTCCTGAGTCAGAAATTCAATTAATCAATGGTTCTGGACTCGGCCCTGAAAATCGGATTTCTCCCAGGGCTGTTTGTGCAATGTTAATGGCCATTCAACAGCAAGCAGCAGGATATGACCTGAATTTGGCAGATTTATTTCCTATGTCGGGATTTGATCATCGAGGAACAGTACACAGCAGACATATACCAGTGGGTACTGTGATTAAAACTGGTACTCTCCGCGATGTGAGTTCATTAGCTGGTGTCATGCCTACACGCGATCGCGGTTTGGTTTGGTTTGCTATCCTCAACCGTGGCCCCTTCGTATCTAATTACCGTTTAGAACAAGATAAGTTACTGCAAAATCTTGTCAAACAATTAGAAGTAACTCCCGCAGTTCCCACAGCAATTACACCCCACTCACCTGCTAATTCTTTACCCGAACTAGGCGCTACTAGTCGCAACGAAATTCTGTTTAGAGGATAGTGAATAAATCGCTCTCGAAAAACTGTCAACCATTCCCCGAATTATTGTGTTGACAGTTATTTATCCTGTCCTTGGTTATTTCTTATGCAGCTAAATCCTACTCGTCAGAAACTAAACCAAACGCCCATGTCACTAGCTGAGAACCAGCATCATATTGATTGAGCCAATCTTTGTGAGTGAGAATAACTTCTGCGAGTTCTGTAAGTTCTTGCTGTTTGCTTTCATTGATGTTATCTGACTCCTCAATAACTTGAAAACGTCCCTTTTTGGTATATCCAATCTCTTGAGAGTGTTTATCGAGGGCTTCAAGCATACTTTTTAGTCCATCATTAATATGTTTTACTACTTCATTTGTGCCTAAATTACCAGGCATAACGTTTAATTCTGTTGCCCAACTTGAGATAGTTTTGCCCAAAACACTTAATGGTTTTTGATCCCAGTTTAACCAATTCTGATCACTATGTTTTGCATGAAATCCTGAAAATTGAGCATTATTTTGCTCGTTTGTAGCTCCAATCCGAATTCCACCACTACTTTGACCTACATATACTATTTTCAATTTCCCTTTTTGTGACTCGTTGTTAAAAACATCAACAACTTTCTTAGATGTGTCATTGGTGGGAGATACAATATAAGCCTCAATAGGTGGAATTGGCGACTGTTGCTGGTCGTCATCATCAGATTTCAGCATTGCCTGAACATCGCTAATCATTGCAGAAAGAGTTGCTGAGATATTTGTATCACTATCGATATGACACAGTGCATAAACCTCAGCGCCACTGTTTTTACCTACTAATGCAACTCCTGTGCATGTGGCTAAACCAGTTGTGGCTAGTCCTGAAGTCACATCGCTGGCAGATTTAACTAAATAATGTCCTTCAGGGACAAGAATATCTGTGTTTGCAGCTTCTTCAAGTGCATTTCCTTGAATTTCAGACTCTACCTTAATTATGTATTCAGCTTTTTTCAGTACCTCTGCTTCATTACCACAAGCCTTTGTAACTTCCTCAAGTGTTTCGGTCACTTTTTTTTCCCTAGAAATACTTTTCAGTATCCATGTGTGCCAAAGGCTAACATTATACTTATTTTGTTTTAACCACGTTGTCAGAAAGTCATCTTGCTTTGCATTGGACTGATTTGAAGATTTTTTATTGTTTGCTGGTTTTAGATTTTCATTAGCTTTTGCAAACTGTTCAACTAACTTTGTTAGCTTTGTACCGGGAACATCTTCAATATTCCAACTATTTCCTTGAGCCTGTTTAAATTTTTCCCATATCTCGTTATTTTCCACAACCCACTTTAAATCACCTCTCTTGCTAATAAGGTTTTTTGCTTTATCTTCAGGCATCATTCTAATTGTGCCTTGGATATCTTGAGCAATCGTAATTCCTAACAGATTGCTTGGTTGACTATCAGTAACGTCTGTAATTTGGCTGGTATCTTTCTTGGTTTGTATACGTGACTGATTTTGTTGCACTACATGAGTCAATTCATGAGCAATTAATTCCTGTCCACCTCTACTTCCAGGATCATAGTTTCCTTGACGAAAGAAAATATCTTGTCCTGTTGTAAATGCTTTGGCCTGAATTGATTGATTCATCTGGTCAGACTGAGCGTCTGTATGAATTTTCACACCACTAAAATCAGCCCCAAATGCTTGTTCCATTGGCTGTTTGATCGTCTCTGCTAGAGGCTGTCCGCCGCCTTTTGATCTTTGGATAGAAGCTTCTAAATCTGGTGTTGCACTAGTTTCGTCTGCATCTGATAGACGTTGTATTAGAGATTTTTTTCTCAGTTCTTCTTCTGGTTTTGGCTGTGGCTGTACTGGTGGAGTTTCTGGAGAATTGATTCTTTGTACAACATCCGCTGCTAGTCTGTCAGCTTCTTGCTCATATTTATCCCCAGGTTCCCCAATGGTAAGTTTCATCTGGATTCTTGGTGGTGGTGGCGGTTGATAACCAGGGGGAAAAATTGGGATATTAGCGAAGTTGTTACCAGATGTTTCTGTGCTGGTTGATTTAGCTTGTAAATCGGGTGATTGTTCTGGTTCTTCGGTTTGCGGCTGGCTGACAAAGCGACGAGGTGCAAATTGATTTGCTGGTACATCAGAGTGATTTGCCGGAGTTTTCCCTGTTCTGTGTTGTCGCTTATACATTTGTCTCCCTCAGATATTTTTGTGCCAGCAAAAAACCTGCCGTAGTTTTGCGGCAGAGGTATTGTAAAAATTTGGCACTATCTTACTGAAGATAAATAGCGATCGCCATAATTGATATCATTGTTCACAATGAATCGAACCTGCAACTGCTGCAAAAATAGGTAAATATTGCAATTCTTCATTTGACTCTACCATTGCAATTAATCCATAGACGGTTTGATGATTTTGCCAACACACTTGATATTGTGTAATGGGCAGTTCAACATCAGGAGATTGAAACACAAAAATATCTAATCTCGCTGGATAGTTATCAACTTTTGTCTGTGTTTGAGTAATTATTTCAAATTCTTCTGGTTGTAATTTTTGTAATGGTAATTGCATTAATTCATCTGCTAGTTCTGCAAAATTATCATCATGTTGCTCTGCATCGGAAATAACAATTTTTTTGATAAAAATTTGTGGGTTGTGTGCCACTTGTGCAGGATAAAAATATCCCTCTGTTTGTTCATCTAAATATTGCTTTTCAATTTTTTGCCAAGTCTGAGGAATTTCTAAGGATATTCCAAGTTTGTCACTGAAATGACGCTCAAATATAACTGGGTCATTCATAGAAAAATCCTAAGTTAAATATTTTATTCTTCCTTATTTCCAGAGAAGTAATTGGTGACATTTTCATAAAGACTTGATGCACCAGAAGCGATCGCACTTCCAGCTATTGACGCACCAGAAGCGATCGCACTTCCAGCTTTGGTCAAACCTTTGTAAGCTAATCTAGTGGGAACTTCTATTGCTGTTCCTGCTAATCCAGCCGCACCAACTAACAAGCCACCAGCAACCGCTGTACCTTTATTTAGTGCCATCATCCGTCCGGCTTCGACTAATCGAGATTTAGTATAAGGACGAGTAGCATTTTCCGTCATGGTGATATCTTTAGTATGATTCCCATGACCTGCTTCTCCGATAATATCTTCAGTATTTAATAGTTGAGATGTGTGTGCTTGTTTAATTCTGGCGAGTGTAGAAACATTTGCTAATCCTGAAGTTTCCAGATCATGTTCAAAAAAGGTTCCTTTGAGATGTTCTCCTCCGGCTAAATCGACAATATCGCCTTTAGCAATATGATGAACTACCTCTGGTCTTTCTTCTTCTGAGAGAGAATCAATATTTTTGTGATATTGTTTGGCATTAGGCGCAGCCGATTGAAATGTTACCAGTCGTCTCACTAAATCAGGATGAGTACCGACAAAATGCTGCGCTAATGCACCGCCTAAACTGTGACCTGTAACATCCAATTTTCCTGATTGGGAAACAATATTACCGATGTAGCCAGTAGGGACTTCTTTTAGGA
Organism: Nostoc sp. HK-01; assembly: GCA_003990705.1. Classification (GTDB taxonomy): domain Bacteria; phylum Cyanobacteriota; class Cyanobacteriia; order Cyanobacteriales; family Nostocaceae; genus Nostoc_B. Next base: position 5,528,048 of record AP018318.1, on the reverse strand, counting down.
GATTCTGAATACCACCATGTCCAGGAGAGTTAATATCTAAATCTTGCCATGCTGTTGCTAAATCACTGGTTCCGCGAAATGCCAATACAGCATGTTTTCCGGCTGTTACTCCTGCTTCTGTCGGTAATAATAATCCATAATTTAAACCACTACCAGCATTAACAACATTGCCATCAGGAAACCATTGTTCTTTAAATCCTTGCTCTCTCAACCATTCTTTATCTTGGTCTGTTAAAACGTCATGATAAATCAAACCATGTCCAATTTTCTCTAAATTTATATCTTGGAGATTAATTGACGTTGTCCCCTCTTTGACTTGGGAAGGGTCGATGTCTCGGTTGAGAATCTGAGTTTGGCTATGCTGAATATTTCCAATAATAGGTGTATGAACTCGCTGTATAGCTTTGATTACAGCGTTAGTTTCTTGCTCATATTCATCTCCTGGTTCACCAATAGCAAGTTTCATCTGAATTCGTGGCGGCGGTGGTGGTTGATAACCAGGCGGAAAAATGGGAATGTTGGCGAAATTGTGACTAGGGAGTAATGTATTATTTATGACTTGTTGAGCCTGTAAATCGGGTGTTTGGATGGTATCTTCGGCTTCAGTTGGGACAACAAACGGACGAGGCGCAAATTGATTTACTGGTGTGTCAGATTGATTTGCCGATGCTTTACCTGTTCTATGTTGTCGCTTATACATTTTTCTTCTCCAGAGATTTTTGTGCCAGCATCACAGATACCGTATTTTTGCGACAGAGGTATTGTAAAATTTTGGCACTATCTTACTGAAGATTAATAGCGATCGCCACAATCAATACTATTGTTTACATAGATTGCATCTTCAGCCAACTAAAAACCTGCTCTACCGACAGATTTAGGTCGACTTCTTGTAAGCTTAATAAGCGATCGCTACTTTGCAACAATTGTGGTTGTTGATTCGGAGCAAAAACAAGAATAGAGCGATCATTTGGATCAATTAACCAACCTAGCTGACAACCATGTTGTAAGCAGTAAAGAATATTACCAATTACTTTGTTGGAACTTTGTTCAGGGGAAAGAATTTCAATTGTCCAGTCAGGACACAATAAAAAATCGTTGGGTGCTTCCCCATCTGCATCAAAGGGAATGCGTGACCATTGGAAAACTGCTACATTACATCAGGTACAATTGAGCGCTTACCAAAACTACAACGCAACTCAGGGAAAGCATAAGCAATCTGTTGATTTTCTGCAACATCATTAATGCTATTACACAACTTTAACTGCAACCGACTATGCTTCCCTTTCGGCATTGGTTTTTGAATAATCTCACCGTTGATATATTCACTAGCTGGTTTGGTTTCTGGGAGCTTCAGAAACGCTTCTAGGGTGAGATTTGGGCTAGTTGTGGCACTCATAGCTCCTAAAGATTACGAGGTGTGATTTTAGTTTAGCAGGGTAATTGGATGGGCGATCGCCAAAATCAATATTAATTATTGTTCACATAACCAGGCAATAACTTTTCTCTTTATGTTTTTATCTGTAAGTTATTTTTTAATTCTTATCCCTAATTTCTTTAAATTATTGCTAATTTTATTTTTAATTATTTCTTTTAATTGCTCTTGAGAATACAAGCCTCTCCTATCATATCGAAAAATGTCTGCATTGAGGTCTCGATAAAATAACCGATAGTTTGGATATATTTGCTCCTCTTCATCTGCTTCTGTCAAATTTTTGTTTTTTCTAGCAGTCTTAATTTGATTTGGCTCACTTGTAGCAATTTTTTCAATGTCCACTGTTCCTGAAAAAAGTTTATTTTGAGCATCAAGTGTATCTTTTTCACTGAGCAATGCTGCTAATAGACTAGTGATTTCTTCAATTGAATAACCGCCTTGTTTAGATTCATCTTCTAGATTTTCTGATAATGATTCACCGTCTGACCCTGCAAAACCTTGAATAACATCAGCGCGATTATTTTGGATAATAATTGTAAAGCCGTGTGCTACTTCATTGATACCACAAAGGTAAATACAAGCAGAATTGCTACGAGCCTTTATATCTTTTACAAGTTCTGGAATGGCATTTCCCATATTTTTTGCTAAACTCCAACTATTAGCTGGATCAGAGTTAGGATCGCCAACTAATTCAAATAAGCGTTTTGCTGTGTCAAAACATGAAGCAATATCTTTGACATGAAGTAGGGCTAATAATTCTTCGTCATAGGGTTTTTCCAATTCCCAATCCACAGCAATACTTTTACATACTTCATTAGGAAAATTATAACTTTGTAGGCATTCTTTAAAAATATCTCTTAAAGTTATCTCATCATCATCTTCAGATTTTTTCTTTTTATTTTTTGACTTTAATATAGGTTTTTCTCCAATTGGCACTTCTGTTTTACCATCATTTAATGGATCTTCTATAACTTCTCGCTTTCTTTTTTTAGGATCTTTTATCTCTGCTAATTCATCTTCTTTAGATTCATATTGTTCAATTTCTTGAATGATTTTATTAATATTAGGTAGATGATTCTGAGAAAGCCATTGAGGTAGAGAAACTGATGACTTCTCTGAATTTAACTCTTTGATAAAAGCTGATTTCAAGTTTTCTTCTGCGTGTTGTTCAATATAGTTTTGCACCACTTTTATCTGTTTTGATTCTGCTGTTAAAGGCTGTTTACGGTAGGTGAAATTCCCTTGAACAAATATGTGACTGTTCGATCATTCTTGGCTTTGAATTTGATTAACTTTTGGCTGATTTACTGTTTCATAATCGGTGGGAAAAATAGATATATTAGCGAGGTTATTACTAGACTGTTGTCCCTTTTCCCCTTGAGGCTGTAAGTCTGGTGTTTGTTCGGAGGTGATTTCCTCTGCTGGCTGGACGACAAAACGGCGTGGTGCGAATTGATTGGAGGTTGAGATTTCAGCAGAATTTGCGGAAGTCTTTTTTGTTTTGTATTGTCTTGTATACATTTACTTAACTCTCCAATCTTTATAAATTAGTGGTTTGTTGTCCAGACATAGCTAGTATCAATTTTGGCATTAACTTGAGGACATTGGTTAGCGATCGCCACTACTATTTACAGTGTCAAACCCAGCCTTTCACTTCTGCATCTGTCAACTGTCGTTCTAGCTTGGTGTACTCACTTTTAGCTGCTTGTAAAATATGTTTCATCTCTACCGCGTCTCCGCTATCGGCAGCTAAAAAGGCGGCATTGAGGGCGATGTTGCGAATATTACCACCTGATACATTTAACTTGGCTAACTTACTCGCATCTAAGTCTTGAGTAGGTGTTTGACGGGGAAAAACGCGTTGCCAAATCTCGGTGCGCTGGGTGATGTCGGGGAAGGGAAACTGCACAACGAACCGAATCCGGCGCAAAAATGCCTGATCTAAGGAAGCTTTTAAGTTGGTGGTGAGAATTGCTAAACCTCGGTAAGATTCCATCCGTTGCAGTAAGTAGCCTACTTCAATGTTGGCATGGCGATCGTGGCTGTCTTTAACTTCGCTACGTTTACCAAATAAAGCATCTGCTTCATCAAATAATAAAATTGCGCCGCCTGCTTCGGCTGCATCAAATACCCGGCGCAAGTTCTTCTCGGTTTCGCCAATGTACTTACTCACCACCTGACTTAAATCTATGCGGTATAAATCTAAACGCAATTCATGGGCAATTACTTCTGCGGCCATTGTCTTACCAGTACCACTAGCGCCAGCAAATAAGGCACTAATTCCTAAACCCCGTCCGCCTTTGTTGCCAAATCCCCATTTTTCATAGACTTTTGTCCGTTGGCGCACATGGGCAGTAATATCACGTAATACTTGGCGTTGTGCTTCTGGTAAGACTAAATCATCCCAAGTTGCACTAGTTTCCATTGGTTGAGCTAATTCATCCAGACGCGATCGCGCTTGAAAACGGCAAGTATCCCATAAGAGAGCGCTGAGTTCTTCTACTTCTTTTGCCTTTTGCCTTTTAACTTTTAACTTTCCTTGGGCTTCTGCACAAACTGTTTGAATGGTAGAGGCGTTGAGGCTGAAGTGGGAAACTAGTTTATCTACATGGCCGTTGAGGGTGGTGGCTGCTTCGCCTAAAGCATTTTGCCAGATTATCCGTTGTTCTGTGGTGTTGGGTTTGTGAACTTCGATCGCAATAAGGGGACGTTGGAGCGATCGCTTTCTTTCCAAACTAGTAATAATTAAGGGACTAGTAATACTGGCGATCAAACGTGCGATCGCATTTTCTTTGGCTGGGTCTGTATAATCTACTTCATCACAATCTAATAACAAAGCGCTATTGGTGAGCATAGATTCTCTTTCCCAGAGGCGCAACAAGTCGTTCATCTCGTTCTGACGCAAATTAGTAATTGCCCCAGCCGACATCAGGTGTAAATTAAGGTTGAGTAACTTGCAAGCTTTAGCGGCGATCGCTTTTTTGCTGGCTATTTCATCTCCACATAACTGAATAATTGGCAATACTGTTTCTGTTTCGCTCCACGTTGTGGCTAATTGTTCGGCTAACTGCTGATGAGAGGGGACAATTTCGCTATCTGTAATTACCACAGGTTGCACAATACTCTGTAATCTTTCATCCAAGTGATCCAAGCCCAGCAAATAATGAAAAATCCGTTCATCAACTCGCAAATGACTTAGATTCAGCGTAGAACCTTCTTCAAGTTGGATTAACTGCCACTTTCGTAACGGTGCAGTTGGTATAAAAGCATTCCAATGAGGTTGCGGTAAGCTGGCTTTAGCTAACATAAAGGTTGGATAGGGTTTTCCTAAACTACCTTGAGCATTGGCACATAAAAAACCCCAGTTAGCATCTAATTCCATCCCAACGCAGAGTAACAAAACGTGACGCTCAAATTCTGATAAACCAAAAATTTGGCAAAGAGTGTCAAGGGCTGGCGGGGAGAGGTGGGAAAAATGATGATTGCGGTTTTCTTTAGGTTCTTCAGCTAGTAAAGCCTGGCGAACGATATCTAGTGCATTGATTAAGTAATTATAGTTAGCTGTTTGCCATTCATAGTTCTGAGTTAATAATTTATTTGCCATAATTTTTGATGAGTTGAGTATCTCAATGTATTTTTTAACATGGAGAAACGCAGAGTTTTTTCAGAGGATATTGCAAGAGTCAAGCGATCGCTACTACAGGCCCGATATAACTTTCATAAGTGGGACTATGAGGATCTGTATCAACTGAGAGTAAACTTTCTGCACCATCAACAACTAGGCGAACTAAATAGTTTCCAGGTAAACAATCAGTAATCACAAAGGTAATAGAATTGCTATTGTTGCGGCGATGCTTGGTTTGTTCGTAGGAATACCCGCTAAATTGGGTGAAAGAAAGTTCTGTTAATACTAAAGTGACTTGTTGTGTTTTATCTATGGTGAAGTTAACTGTAACAGTGACATCAGCCGATCGCAGGTCGTTACCTCTGCCATGTAAATTAGATACAGTAACTTCTTGAATGGTGGGGCGCAGTAATATCGGCACAATATTGGAGTTAACCCGCTGTTGGGGATGAATTACCTGTAAACTCTGAACACCAGCCCGTAATGATTCT